>NZ_CP027570.1:368750-737500 GCF_003010495.1 Megasphaera elsdenii DSM 20460
TGCTTATTTATCCGTGCTTACGCTTCGCTGGGCGATTTCGTTGATGGCTGCCATATCGCGGAGGACGCCTTCGACCTGCGATAAGTACAGCATGTTCGGCCCATCGCTGAGGGCTTCGGCCGGGTTATCGTGGACTTCCATGAAAACGCCGTCGATACCGGCGCCAGCAGCGGCCCGTGCCAGGTTGCCGACGAACTGGCGCTGGCCGGCCGATTTCGTGCCGGCTCCGCCGGGCAGCTGGACGCTGTGGGTCGCATCGAAGACGACGGGATAGCCGAAGCTTCGCATGATCGGGAAGGACCGCATGTCGACGACCAGGTTGTGATAACCCAGGTTGATGCCCCGTTCGGTGAGCATGATGTTTTCATTGCCGGCGTGTTCGATCTTGGCGACGACGTTCTTCATGTCTTCCGGTGCCAGGAACTGGCCTTTCTTGACGTTGACGCATTTCCCCGTAGCCGCAGCGGCTTCTAATAAATCGGTCTGGCGGCAGAGGAAGGCCGGGATCTGGATGACGTCCAGGACTTCCGCAGCCGCTTCGGCCTGGCAGGTTTCGTGGATATCGCTGACGACGGGGACCTGGAGTTCTTTCTTGATATCGGCCAGGATGCGCAGTCCTTCTGTCAGGCCCGGTCCGCGGTACGACGTATAGGACGAGCGGTTCGCCTTATCAAAAGAAGCCTTGAAGATATAGGTCAGGCCCAATTTTTCGCAGATAGCCTTCATGGCCTTGCCAATGGCCAGGGTCCGTTCCGGGTCTTCGATGACGCACGGGCCGGCCATGACGAAAAGCTTGCCATCGCCGCCGACGGTCTGGCTGCCAACCTGAATTTGTTTCACTTTTTCCATAGTCTATTCCCCTTTATGAGCAGATTCGGCAAAATAACGGCGGATGTGTTCCAGGTCATCCGGCGTATCGATACCGATGAATTGGTGATGAGTCTTTATTACTTTTATCTTATAACCATTTTCGAGAACCCGCAACTGTTCCAGGGACTCGACTTTTTCTGCCGGCGTCTGTTCCATGGCCGCGTACTGCAGGAGGAAGTCCCGGCGATAGGCATAGATACCGATGTGCTTATAGGGCTGAATTCCCCCTTCTTCAAAGGAGTGGCGCGGGTACGGGATGAGGGAGCGCGAAAAATACATGGCTTCATCCTTCTGGTTGAGGACGACTTTGACGGCACTCGGGTCGTCGTATTCGTCTTCCTGCAAAGGCGCAGCGACGGTAGCCATGGTCAGGTCCGGTTCCGCTTCAAAGGCCCGGCACAAGTCGTCGATGACGTCCGGCGCGATGAGCGGTTCGTCGCCCTGGACATTGACGATGACGTCGGCATCGGGAAAATGACCGACCGCTTCGGCCAGGCGGTCCGTACCATTGGCGTGGTCTTCCCGGGTCATGACGGCATGGCCGCCGAAGGTGACGACCGTGTCATAGACTTTCGGATTGTCTACGGCAACGACGACAGACGTCAGTTTCGAGGCCTTGGCAGCCTGTTCGTAGACGCGCTGTACCATGGGCTTGCCGGCAATATCGCACAGTGGTTTGCCCGGCAGGCGCGTCGATGCATAGCGCGATGGGATGATGCATACAAATTTCATAGTTTATCCTCCAATACTGCTTGCAGAATCGTATCTATTGTCTCCTGTCCTTCTACGATTTCAATGGTGATACTCAAAACGTACAGTGGCAGGTCGTATTCATGGATGAGGGATGCCGGCAGCTTGACGGCATCTTTTTCCGTCGTCACCAGGGGGCAGCCGGCAGCCGCCGCCTGGTCAGCCATCTGACGGATATCGTCGCGGCTGTACTGGTGATGGTCTTCATAGCGGATGGCACCGGTGACGGTAAAACCGGCATCGCTCAAAGTCCGTTCAAAGGAGGCCGGATTGCCCAAGGCCGATACGGCCAGGACCGGCTGCCCGTCGGGCCGTAACTCTCCGGCGCCATCGCTCCGGCCTTCGTGCCAGGCGGCAAAGGACAGGCAGCGCGACGGCTTGTGGATGGCCATGGCCACCGGCGCTTGCCGGTTGTACTGCCGCAGCTGACGGACAATGGCATCCGCCCGGTCCTGGGAAATCTGGTCCCTTTTCGTAATGATGAAGGCGCCGGCCCGTGCCAGCTGTTCCAGCGGTTCCCGCAGGATTCCCCGCGGCAGGACGTGGCCGTTGCCGAACGGATTGGTTCCGTCGACGAGGACGATGTCCAAGTCCCGGTACAGCTGCCAGTGCTGGAAGCCGTCGTCGAGGAGGAGGACCTGCGTCCCGAAGCGTTCGACAGCCAGACGGCCGCCGGCGGCCCGATGGCGGCCGACGAGGACGGGAACACCTGGCAGGCTGCGGGCCATAAGGCAGGCTTCATCGCCGCCTTCTTCAGCCGTCAGCAGGACGTGCTGCCCGTCGGACATGACGGCAGCCCCGCCCTGTTCCCGCTGGGAGCGGTAGCCCCGGTTGAGCAGGGCTACGCGCCAGCCCTGGGCCTGCAGGCGCCGGGCCAGCATACACGCTGTCGGCGTCTTACCCGTACCGCCGACAGTGATATTGCCCAGGCTGATGACGACGGCCGGCACGTGTTCCTGCCGTTCCGGATGAGAAGCGATGGAATGATACTTGGCCAGGACGCCTTTCCGATACAGCCAGGACGCCCCGCTCAGCAGGGCCAGGGCCGGACAGTCCCAGCAGCGATGCGGACCGCTGCCGGTGAGGTAATGGAAATAGGCCGTTGCCCAGTTGCGAAAAGACATGGCCTCACCTCCCGCCGTGGACAGCATCGAGCATCTGCTGCAGCTGTTCCAGGTTCTTCCGCGTCGCCCCCTGGTTTTCCTGGACGACTTCGATACAGCTGCGTTTCATGGCTTCGGCCCGGTCCGGATGGATGAGGATATCCAGGCAGGTGTCGATAAATTCCTTTTCATTCTTGACCATGACGCAGGCGCCGCGGCTGCTGAGGAGATCGAAGATTTCAACGAAGTTGAACATATTGGGACCGACGACGATGGGCTTGCCATGAGCTGCCGGTTCCAGGATATTATGGCCGCCTATATGGGCCAAGCTGCCGCCGACAAAGATGAGGTCGCCCAGGCTGTAGACGCGGCCCAATTCGCCGATCGTATCGAGGATGACGCCGTCATAGTCGGCTTTGACCGGTTTCCCGGCCTTCATATCGCTGCGCTTGACCATGGTGACGCCATGCTTCAGCCCTTCGTCGGCGATGAGGTCGGCCTGGTAGATATAGCGCGGCGCGATGATCAATTTAGCGTCCGGGAAATGGTCCCGTATCTTGACGAAGGCCTTGTAGACCGAACCGTTCTCCCCTCTATGGGTGCTGCCGGCGATCATGATGGGGTACGTCCCTTCGGCAAAGCCCAGTTCATGGAGGAAGCGCTTCTTTTCTTCTTCCGTGACGATGCCGTAGGTCTGGTCGTACTTGGTGTTGCCCGTAACAATGACCTTATTGGGGTCGGCGCCGATGTCGATGATATACTGGGCGTCGATGCGGCTCTGCATGCAGAACATGCGGATTGTCGACAAGACGCGGCGCGTAAAGAAGGTGATCATCCGGTAGCGGACGGCACTGCGCTGGCTGATGCGGCCGTTCATCATCATGACCGGGATGTGCTTGTCGGCAGCGATGCGCAGGAAATTCGGCCAGATTTCCGTTTCGACGAGGACGATGGCCTGGGGATTGACGATGGTCAGGATGCGGTTGGTCAGATAAGGCAGGTCCAGCGGGAAATAGAGGATCCCATCGGCGCCTTTGATGATCTGATGGGCCATGCGGAAACCCGTCGCCGTGACGACAGAGACGATGATGACTTCGTCGGGATGAGTCTTGCGCATTTCCCGCACAATCGGGCTGGCCGCGACGATTTCCCCGACCGACGCGGCATGGACCCAGATGGCATGGCGATTGGATATTTTATCTTTTAATTCTTCCGGCAAAAAGCCGATACTCTGTTTGATGCGCTGATAAAATCCTTCTTCCCGGATGAGCCGGTAAATGAGCATGGGAATGAGTGTCGCCCAGTAAATGAGGAGCAGGATATTATACAGCCAGTACATAGGATGGGATTTTAGATTTTTCATCACGAATCAACCTTCTGACGCTGTGTCTTCCGTAGTATCGTTGAACTGTACGGCATAGAGATGGGCATAGAGGCCGTCCTTAGCCAGCAGTTCTTCATGGGTTCCTTCTTCGACGATGCGGCCATGGTCGATGACGACGATGTTGTCGGCATTGCGGACCGTACTCAGGCGATGGGCGATGACGACGGCCGTACGGCCTTCCATGAGGCGGTCCAAGGCGGCCTGGACGATTTTTTCGCTTTCCGTATCGAGGGCCGACGTCGCTTCATCGAGGATGAGGATGCGCGGGTTCTTGAGGATGGCCCGGGCGATGGCGATGCGCTGGCGCTGGCCGCCGGACAGGGAGCTGCCGCGGTCGCCGACGAGGGCTTCGTAGCCGCCAGGCAGTTCCATGATGAACTCATGGGCATTGGCCGCTTTGGCCGCAGCGACGACTTCTTCGTCTGTCGCATCGAGGCGGCCGTAGAGGATGTTCTCCCGGACCGTAGCGTTGAAGAGCATCGTTTCCTGCGGTACCAGGCCGATCTGCTGGCGCAGGGACGAGAAAGTGACGTCGCGGACGTCGATGCCGTCGATGGTCAGGCTGCCGCCGGTAACGTCATAGAAACGGGGCAGCAAGTTAGCTACCGTCGATTTACCGGCCCCGCTGGGACCGACGAGGGCGACGACTTCGCCCGGAGCGACTTTCAAGTTGAAATCGGTCAGGGCCGGGTGGTCTTTATCGTAGGCAAAGGAAACGTGGTCAAATTCGACTTCCCCTTTGACCGGCGGCAGGACGATGGCGTCTTTCTTTTCCTTGACATCCGGTTCGGTGTCGATGGTTTCAAAGACACGGTCGGCAGCGGCCAGGGATTTCTGGATGTCGCCGTAGATTTCGCTGATGCGGCGGACCGGATTGGCCAGGTTGATGGCGTAAATGAGGAAGGCGATGAGGGCACCGGCCGTCATTTCACCGTTGATGACACTCATGCCGCCGTACCAGATGATGCCCGTAACGGCAATGGCTGCGAAGAACTGGATGAACGGCGTCAATAAGGCCGTCAGCTTAGTCGTCGTCATGAGGGCCCAGAAGTTGCGGTCGTTCTGGACCATGAAGCGGTGGATTTCAAAGTCTTCGCGGTTGAAGGAGCGGATGATGCGGATCCCGGAAATGGCTTCTTCCAGGAGCGACGTAATATCGGCCATCTTGCCCTGGACGTCATGACCGGCCCGGCGCAGACGGGAGCCGAAGAAGTTGATTGTAAAGACGACGAGGGGGACGATGACCAGGGTCAAGAGGGTCAGCTTCCAGTAGAGGAAGAGCATGGACCCCAGGGAGCCGACGAGGATGACCGCTTCCTGGACGAAGGAAATGAGGTTGCCTGCAATGGCCGTCTGCAAAGCCGTGACGTCATTGGTCAGGTTGCTCATGATATTGCCCGTCTTGTGCTTGTCGAAGTACGACAGGGACAAGGTCTGCAAATGGCGGTACAAGGTTTCGCGGATGTCGTTGACGATTTTCTGGCCGACGAAACTCATGAGGTACTTCTGGCCGAAGTAGAAGAAGCCACGGAGCAGGAACAAGATCAGGATCCCGATGACGATGAGGTTCAGCGTGTAGATATCCTTATTGGCCAGGACCTTATCGATGACGTCCTTGATGAGCCACGGGACGACGACGTTGCTCGCCCCGGACAGGGCCATACAGATGACGGCGACGGCGAGGCGCATCTTGTACGGCTTGATGAACATTAATAATCTCTTATAACTTTGCCAACTATTGTATTGCTTCATGGGCACCTCTTTCTCTTGCAAAATCTAAGATAGCCTGGGCCGTCCGCTGGACAGCACCGGGTTCCCCCATCGTGCGGCGGACAGCCGCCAGGGATTCGTGCAAAGCTTCACGGCGCGCTTTATCGGTGATCATGGGCACCATGGCGGCGGCGATATTCCCGGGCGTCACCTCGTCCTGCCACAATTCAGGGATGACCCGATGGCCCATGATGATGTTGGGCAGGCCGATGCTGTCGATATGGACCAGGACCTTCGACAGCCAGTAGGTCAGGCGGTTGACGCGGTAAACCAGGAGCGTCGGAAGCCCCATGAGGGCCGTTTCCAGCGTCGCCGTCCCGGAAGCCGCTATGGCCGCCGTACTGAGGTTCATCATATCGTACACCCGGTCTTCGCCGATGGTGACATCGATTCCCGAAGGCTTGATCAATTCGTCCAGCAGAACCTCGTCAATAGTTGAGGCCCGCGGCAGGATGAACTGGACGTCGCCAGCTTCCTGGCGGATGAGTTTGGCCGCTTCCAGCATACACGGCAGGAGGCCGCGCACTTCCTGGACCCGGCTGCCCGGCATGAGAAGGACCGTCTTTTTCCGCTCGTCCAGGCCAAAATAGGCACAAGCTTCGCGGCGGCTCATGGTCGCATGGACCGTATCGACCAGGGGATGGCCGGTATAGATGACATTCGTCCCCATGTCTTCATACATCTTGGCTTCAAACGGAAACAGGGAAATAGCTAAATCCGTATACTTGGCAATGGTCTTCCCGCGGCTCTTGTGCCAGGCCCAGATAGTCGGCAGGATATAATAGACGACGGGTATGCCCGCCGCTTTGGCCACTTTGATGAGGCGCATATTGAAGCCAGGATAGTCGATACAGACCAGGACGTCCGGCTTTTCCCTGCGCATCGTCTCGACGAGGAAATCGCGAAGGCGGAAGAAGAAAGGAATCTTGCGAAGGATTTCCCCGACGCCGATGACGCCTAAGTTCTTGATATCGTAGACGATGTCGACGCCGGCCGTTTCCATTTCCTTACCGCCCATACCGAGCAGTTCGACCTGCGGATCGAGTTCCCGCAAAGCCCGGGCCAGGTTGGCGCCATGGAGGTCGCCCGATGCCTCACCGGCAGAAAACATGATTTTCATAGGCTCTCCTAAAAATTCTTATCGACGGCACAGATGCAGATATTGTGGCGGTTGGCCAGATCCAGGACTTCGTCCTGTTCGACGAAGAGCGTCCGGCCGGCTTCCATGGCCAGGACATTGCACTTACTTTCAATCATGGACAGGATGGTCTGCTTGCCTACGGCAGGCACATCGAAACGCGGGTCCTGATTGGGTTTGGCCACTTTGACGACGACGGACTTTTCCCGTCCCAGGGCGCCGCCGCGGCGGATGCAGGCGTCCGTCCCTTCGATGGCTTCGACAGCCATGACGGCCTTGTGCTTGACGACGACGGTCTGGCCGATGTCCATGCCGCCCATGGCCTTGGCCGTGACGAAGCCGAAGCGGATATCGTCTTCTTCATCGGCCGTCGGTTTACGGCGCGACAAGACGCCGCAAGCCGGCATGAGGGGCTTCAGGTACAAGGTCTGGTCGACGACTTCCAGACCATCCTTGGCCAGTTCTTCGACGATGGCCAGCATGATCGTATCGTCCTTGCGGTTGCGCAGTTTCGCCAACAGCTTGATGGCCCGCCAATCTGGGAACTTCAAGCCCTTGAAGAGGATTTCCTTGGTGACTTTGCCAATCATGGTGACTTTGGCGACGCCATTCTTCTTGAGGGTCTTGATGACTTTGTCCAATTTGGCGACATTGATTTCATAATAAGCATCTGCTTCGGCAGCCAGTTCCGGCTCTACGCCATCGACGACGGCGATGACGATGACCTCGTGGCCCAGCTGCTTGGCAGCGCGCATAAATTCTACAGGTAGTTTGCCGACACCGGCAAGCAATCCTACTTTTTCCATAGCAATCATCCTTATTCATAAAGAGAAATATTCATCTTTATATTATAACAAAAAAACAGGCTCCCTGTCAGCAAAAAAAGGGGCCATCGCAGACGCGACACCCCTTTTTAGCCACTAGCGGCTGCCTAATCTTTCGTCCCTCTGCAGATACCGCGGTCGGCATTGCGGAGGAAGCGTAGAAAATGTTCTACTTCTTCATAGCTGTCCAGTTCCTGTTCCATTTCGGCAATAGCCTGGCGCAGGTTGAGGCCGGAACGGTACAAGATGCGGAAGGCCTTCTTCAGTTCCCGGCGTACTTCTTCCGGGATACCTGCCCGCGAAAGGCCGACGCTGTTCAAGCCGATGCAGCGGGCGGGCTGGCCGTCGGCGATGACGAAAGGCGGAATATCCTGGACGACTTTCGCCAGGCCGCCGATCATGCTGTTGCGGCCGATTTTGACGAACTGATGGACGCCGGCAATGCCGCCGATGACGACGCGGTCTTCGACGGTGACATGGCCGGCCAGGCCGGCGCAGTTGCTCATGATAACGTGGTTACCGACGACGCAGTTATGAGCTACATGCGTGCAGGCCTGGAAGAGGCAGTCGTTGCCGATGCGCGTTTCTTCCCCTTCGCCAGTCGCCGTGCTGACCGTGACGAATTCCCGGAACACCGAACGGTCGCCGATGATCAGGTAACTCTTTTCGCCGTGATATTTCAGATCCTGCGGTTCCGAACCAATGGAACAGCTGGGGAAAAACCGGCAGTTCTTGCCGATTGTCGTCCAGCCGTCGATAGTAACGTGGGCCATGATTTCTGTTCCGTCACCAATGGTAACGTGGGGCCCGATAACGGCATACGGCCCGATTTTGACACCGGCACCGATTTTTGCCTGCGGGTCTATAATAGCCGTCGGATGTATCATGCTCTGAGGCATGTTATTCGTTTCCTCGGTCATTAAAGTCACTCCTCGCTTCCCTGCCTCACTGGCAGGCGCTTATTTTCAACACAAACTATATAGGTTATACTCACAGAAATAGCGTCCGGTTTTGCCGGGCAAAATCAGGCTTTTTCCCGCTAATTTCCACTTCATGCTCACAAATGCGCCCATTTAAGGCTTTATTTAACACAAAGCAAAATTTTTAAACTTTTTTAAAATTATTTCTTCGGGTTCTGGCCCGGCATGAGGGCAAAGAGATATTCCCCTTCGGCACAGAGCGTATCGCCGACGTGGCACTGGGCCTTGACCTTGCCCATACGGCCTTTGATTTTTTCGATGTCGGCCCGCATGACCAGCTGGTCGCCGGGGATGACGGGATGGCGGAAGCGGAGTTTGTCGATGCCCGTGAAGAACGGGATGAGGCCGCGGTTTTCTTCCGGATAGAGCAGGGCTACGCCGCCGACCTGAGCCATGGCTTCGGCGATGAGGACGCCGGGCATGACCGGTTTACCCGGGAAATGGCCCTGGAAAAATTGTTCATCAAAGGTCGCATTCTTGATGCCGATGGCATACTTCATCGGTTCCAATTCGATGATGCGATCGACGAGCAGCATGGGATAGCGATGCGGCAAAATTTCCATAATATCAGTTACTTCCAAAGTCATGAGAATTCCTCCTTAGATCACTGCAGTTCTTGAAAAATTTTATGGGTCAGCAGGTTGTTCAGTTTGTGGCTTGATTTGACGGCAATGATGTGTCCCCGCACGGGCCGTCCGAGCATGGCCAGGTCTCCGATGATATCGAGGACCTTATGGCGGACCAGTTCATCGTCGCTGCGGGGCACGGATAAGCACGACGTCTTATCATAGACGACGACATTTTCGATGGTGCCGCCCTTGCCCAGGCCTAATTTCTTGAGCATTTCCAATTCTTCCGTAAAGGCGATGGTACGGGCAAAGGCGATGTCCCGGACATAGGATTCCTGGGTGATGGTCGTATCCAAGAACTGTACGCCCAGCAGGGGATGCGGGTTAATCGATGTAAAGGTGATGCGGAAACCGTCATAGGGCACGATGGCAATGAATTTATCGTCTTCCTGGACGAGATGCTGTCTTTGGACGACCAGCGGTCGGCGCGGTGCCTCGAGGTCACGGATCCCGGCTTCTTTGATGAGCTTGACAAAGGTCAGGCTGCTGCCATCGGCGACAGGCGGTTCGACAGAATCCATTTCGACGAAGCAGTTGTCCACTTCCATACCGCTCAAAGCGGACAGCAGGTGTTCTACCGTGAAGACCTTGGCCTCCCCTTTTTCCAGCGTCGTCGCCCGCATTGTATTGGTTACATTCGTGAGATGGGCTTGTACAGACGGTCTTCCGGGCAAGTCCGTCCGGATAAAGACGATGCCTGTATCAGCCGGAGCCGGGCGCAATACCATATGGACTTCATTCGCAGCATGCAGGCCGATACCGTTATACGAAACATCATGAGCCAGCGTCGTTTGTGCGACAATTGACATAGGCAGGCCCCTCCTTTCCTGTTACGAGTAAATAGTTGATTTTTTTCATACTTTTTTATTATACCTTATTTATAGCATGTATGACAAGGGAATTGTTCGTGGTTTCGGCCTACGGCCTAGTGGCTCGTAGTTCGTAGCTCGTAGTTCGTGGCAAATCATGAAAATAGGCTGTCGCATGAAGACAGCCTATTTTTGAGTATTAAGTTTGCAGTTTGTAGTTTTTAATGAATGGTTTTAAATGTAAAGCCATCTTCTTCAAACTTTCAACTTCAAACTTGAAAAGGAGCTGCCCCACAGGGACAGCTCCTTTTCATTCAATCGCTTTTACTTCAATAGTTCATAGACAGAGGCGACGACGTCGTTCCAGGTTTCGATCTGGGACTGTTCCCCTGTGATGGCAGCCTTGCCAGACTGACACTGGCGGGCTACGGACTGGGGCGACGTGCCGTTATATGTGTTACGCTGCTTGACGCAGGTTTCGATATCCAGGTAGTGGTGGATATCTTCTGCGAAGAGCGGGCTCATAGCCTGCAGCTCCTGCAGCGATAACTGCTGTAAGACTTTGCCCTGTTCGATGCAGTAGTGGACGGCTTTGCCGACGACGGCATGGGCTTCCCGGAAGGGCAGGCCTTTCTTGGCCAGGTAGTCGGCCATATCCGTCGCATTGGAAAAGTCGCTTTCCAGGACTTCCCGCATGTGCTTGCCATTGACGGTCATCTTGTCGATCATGGCGGCATAGATGGTCAGGGCGAACTTCAAATTATCGATGGCATCGAAGACGCCTTCTTTATCTTCCTGCATGTCCTTGTCGTAGGCCATGGGGATGCCCTTCATCATAGTCAGGACACCCATGAGATGGCCGTAGAACCGGCCTGTCTTGCCGCGGACGAGTTCGCAGATATCGGGATTCTTCTTCTGAGGCATGATGGACGAGCCCGTGCAGTGGGAATCGTCGAGTTCGATGAACTTAAATTCCGAACTGGACCAGAGGATAAATTCTTCCGACAAGCGGCTGAGGTGCATCATCAGGACGGCAGCAAATTCCAGGAAGGCGATGATATAGTCGCGGTCGCTGACGGCATCGAGGCTGTTATCATAAATCTTGCCGAAATGCAAGGTCTTGGCGACGAAGGGCTGGTCGAGAGGATACGTCGTGCCAGCCAGGGCGCCGGCGCCGAGGGGCATCATGTCGGCCATGTCCCAGGCATATTTCAAGTGGATGAAGTCACGGGATAGCATGGAGAAATAGGCCATGAGGTGGTGACTGAAGAGAATCGGCTGGGCCCGCTGGAGATGGGTGTACCCCGGCATGATGACGTCGCTGTACTTTTCGGCAGCCTTGACCAGCGATTCCTGGAGCTTGACCAGGAGCTTGGCGACGGCGGCGATTTCGCGGCGGACATACATGTGCGTATCCAAGGCGACCTGGTCGTTACGGCTGCGGCCGGTATGCAGGCGCTTGCCGGCTTCGCCGATGGCATCGGTCAATCGTTTTTCGATGTTCATGTGGATATCTTCCAGTTCGACGGAGAAATCGAAATCCCCGTCTTCAATCTGCTGGAAAATGGCCTTCAGCCCCTTGACGATGGCATCTTTATCTTCCTGGGAAATGATGCCCTGTTTAGCCAGCATCGTCGCATGGGCAATGCTGCCGCAGATATCTTCAGCGTACATGCGGCAATCGAATTGGATGGATGCATTAAATTCTTCTACACTTTTATCCGTGGCCTTAGTAAAACGGCCGCCCCATAACTTCATACGAATCGCTCCTTATTTACCCTGTTTTTCTACGTGCTGTTTCATGAGGGCCCGCATCTTGAGCGGCAGGCCGAAGAGGTTGATGAAGCCTTCGGCATCGGTCTGATCGTATACGTCGTCTTCGCCGAAAGTGACAAATTCTTCATTGTACAAGGAGTACGGCGACGTAGAACCAGCGCTGATGATGTTGCCCTTATAGAGTTTCAATGTGACCTGGCCGGTAACGGTCTTCTGCGTTTCATCGACGAAAGCCGACAGGGCTTCGCGAAGCGGCGAGAACCATTTGCCGTCATAGACGAGTTCGGCAAATTTATTGGCTACATTTTCTTTATAGTGGTACGTGTCGCGGTCGAGGCAGAGATATTCCAGTTCTCTGTGGGCATACATGATGATGGCACCGCCCGGGTTTTCATAGATGCCACGGCTCTTCATGCCGACCAGCCGGTTTTCGACGATATCGACGATGCCGACGCCGTTGCGGGCACCGATTTCATTGAGGGTCGTAATGAGTTCGACTGCGCCGAGTTTCTGACCGTTGACGGCAACCGGTACGCCCTGTTCGAAGTCGATCTTGACGTATTCCGGAGCATCCGGAGCCTGTTCCGGCGTCTTGGTGACCATGTAGACCATGTCTTTCGGAGCATTGGCCGGATTTTCCAGGTCATCCCCTTCGTGGCTCAAATGCCAGATGTTCCAGTCCATGCTGTACGGATAGGGGTTTTCTTCAGACTGATAGTCGATGGGGACGTTGTGGGCTTCGGCGTATTTCAGTTCATCTTCACGGGATTTGAGGTCCCACATCCGCCAGGGAGCGATGAGGGTCATTTCCGGAGCCAGGGCTTTGACAGTCAGTTCAAAACGGACCTGGTCATTGCCTTTGCCCGTAGCGCCGTGAGCGATGGCGTCAGCGCCTTCTTCCTTGGCGACTTCGACGAGTTTCTTAGAAATAAGGGGACGAGCAAAGGACGTGCCCAAGAGGTATTTTCCTTCATAAACGGCACCGGCTTTGACGGTCGGCCAAACGTATTCTTCCATAAATTCTTTTTTGATGTCCATGACATAGACTTTGGAAGCGCCCGAAGCATAGGCTTTCTTTTCGATGGCTTCAAAGTCGTCAGGCTGGCCGACATCGGCGCAGGCAGCGATGACTTCGGCACCGGGATAGTTTTCTTTCAGCCAGGGAATGATGACCGACGTATCAAGGCCGCCGGAATAAGCCAGGACAATTTTTTTAATATCTTTTTTCGTGTTGCTCATGATGATTTCCTCCTCTATCGAATGAACCAATGCGATTGATGTGTGTTTGTTTCTGTCTACGTTTGATAGTATACACCTAGTTGAAATATTATGCAAGTATATTGCATAAAAAATTTTCAAACTTTTTTTACGGCCTCGTCAATTCCCTCACCCTGCAAAGTATAGTATAATAAGGGTGTTTATGTAGGAGGAATTCCATGAAACTTAAATACATTGCCATCTTTGCCCTGACCTTCGCCGTCTGTGCCGGCTGGAACCTGCTCTTTGACGCGCCGAAGACGGCCAAGCCTGCTGTCGAGACGGCTGCCAAGCTCCAAGAAGAAAAGGAACCCCAAGGGAGCTGGCCGTCGCCGCTGCGGCCGCTGGAAATCCGGGTCTATCCCTACCTGCACTTCCACGAAGCCATGGATAATAAAATCAAGAAAATCCCCGTCTACGTGGCCATCAGCGCCATTTCCAAGCCCATGCAGCACGCCGTCGTGGCTACGGAAGACCGCCGCTTCTACGACCACGGCGCCATCGACCCGATTGGCATCATCCGGGCCGTCCTGGTCAATATCGAATCGGGCGAAACCGTCGAAGGCGGCAGCACCATCAGCCAGCAGGTCGTCAAGAACGTCTTCCTGTCCCAGGACCGGACGATGGCCCGCAAAGCCCAGGAATTTGTCATGGCCTTCTTATTGGAACATTACTACAGCAAAGATGAAATATTGGAAATCTATTTGAATACGGCCTACTTCGGTGCCAATGCCACGGGCATCGACGATGCGGCCCGGACGTACTTCACGACGACGCCGGAAAAACTGGACCTGGCCCAGGCCTCCCTGCTGGCCGGCCTGGTACAGGCGCCGACGTACTATAATCCCCTGAAAAATTACGAAGGTGCCAAAGCCCGGCAGAAGACGGTCCTGACCTTGATGGCCGAACAGGGCTATATCAGCCAGGAACAAGGCGCAGAAGCCTATAAAAAAGACCTCGGACTCTGAGAAGTCCGGGGTCTTTTCGTCAATTTCCCTTGAGGCGGCTCACGGTATTTTTGGCGAAGGACTGGGCCTCATCGAGATGCAGGTCCTCGCCGGCCTCCGGTTCGTACATATAACGCGCTTTATCAGTCCAGGTGATATAGGTCCCGACGACACCGCTGCCAGGCTTCAGCAGCTCTACGGCACTGCGCAGGTGTTTCGACGCCTGGTCCGAATAGGGGTCGTCGTACATGGTAGTAAAGATGGCCACGTGGTCATTGGCAATTTTCTTCAACGCTTCCTGTCCCTTAGGGTCTGCCTGGTTCTCATCAATCCAAAAGCCCATGAATACGCAGTCATAATTGGAAAAATCAGACGGCATCTCATCGACGGGAACGCAAGGCGTCCCTTGCGGCAAGACCTGCACCATAGCCTGGGCAATCTGCTGTATGCGCCCTGTTTTCGAAGAATAGACGACGATGGCTTTCATAGAAACATCTCCTCCTGTATTATTTTGATATTAATTATCGATTTATAACTATATATAGTATACCACAAGAGTCCGTTATTTGTCCAATAGCTAATTTATAATTTTAAGCTGAATCTTTATAGTTTAAAGTAATACGTTTAAGTAGAACTTCAAACATAAAAAGGGCCTGTCGCACGACGACAAGCCCTTTTTGAGTATTAAGTTTGCAGTTTGTAGTTTTTAGTGAAGGTTTTTAAATTTAAAGCTATCTTCCACTAGCCACTAACTCATCTAGTTTTCTTCAATGACTTTGCCCGGGTTGAGAATCCATTTCGGGTCGACGGCCCGTTTGATGGTCTTCATGAGGTCCAGTTCAGCCGGATCCGTATATTCTTCCATGTATTTCAGGCGTTTCAAGCCGATGCCGTGTTCACCGGACAGGCGGCCGCCTAAGCCGTAAACGTATTTATAGGCTTTGGCACGAAATTCTTTCAACTGTTTTTCCCAGTCTTCGTCGCTCATATCGCATTTGAGGATCTGGAAGTGGAGGTTGCCATCACCGGCATGGGCCAGGCAGAAGACGCGGAAATCGTAATTCTGGCTTTCTTTGACCAAGGTCTGGATGCAGTCGGCGATTTTCGTGACCGGAACGACCAAATCTTCTGACGTGGCGACTTTCGAGAAGACACGCGTGCTTTCCAGGCAGTTGCGGCGGACTTTCCAGACGCGGTCGTCGGCTTCGACGATGTCCGTAGCTCCACATTCTTCACAGACAGCGGCCAACTTTTCCATCTTGTCGTCCAGTTCATCTTCATTAAAGGTTTCGATGGAGATGATGTCATAGCAGCCATCTTCATAATGAGGCAGTTTCAAGTCGCTGTAATCGCTGGCGCTGCGGACGAAGTTGTTGTCCATAAATTCGACAGACGTCGGGTTGAGGCCGGCTTTAATCAGTTTCGGTACCAGTGCCGTCGCCTTGGCCAGGTCGGTAAAGACAGCCAGGACGTCGAGCTTATACGGCGGCAAGGGGACGAGTTTCAACGTCGCTTTCGTGATGATACCCAAAGTCCCTTCAGAACCGATGATGAGCTGGTCCAGGCAGAAGCCGGTCGAGCACTTCTTCAAGGTAGCGCCGAGGTTGACGATCTTGCCCGTCGGCAGGACGGCTTCGATGGAATAGACCTGATGGCGCGTCGTACCATAGCGGACGGCCTTGTTGCCGCCGGCGTTGGTAGCCAGGTTGCCGCCGATGAGGCAGCTGTCGGAACTGCAGGGGTCGCCGGCATAGAGCAGACCTTTTTCGTGGGCTGCATTCTGGATGTCGATAGTGCGGACGCCGGCTTCGACGGTCATATACATGCCATCTTCATTCAATTCGATGATGTGGTTCATCCGTTCCATGAGCAGAACGATGCCCTTATAAGCCGGGACGGCGCCGCAGCTGACGCTGGTACCGGCACTGCGCGGCGTGACCGGGACGTCGAAGCGGTTGGCAATCTTCATGATTTCCGAGACTTCCTGCGTATTGGCCGGCAGGACGACGACTTCCGGCGTCTTCCAGAAAGACGGTGCCAGGCTTTCGTCCGATTTATAGACATCCAGGACATCTGCATCGGTCTTGACATATTTATCGCCGACGACAGCTTTCAATGCGTCGATAACTTCAGCTGTAACTGGATTGTATTCTTTCATTGTAAGAACCCCTTTACTTTTTAACGAAAATGGAACTATCATTTCACCTATTGCAACTTTTTCTCGTGAATTATGAATATTATAGTACACAAGGCGCCATTTGTCTTGGAAATTATAAAAAAAAGATATATAGTTTAGTCATTTTATACCATGCAATAAAGTTATGTAAAAGGTAAAACGTATAACCGTAGGGAATAAAAAAAGGCACTGTCGCATGAAGACAGTGCCTTTTTCCGTAGGGGGTCGCCTAAAAGGCGCCCCGCTGTGAATCGTGGATAAAATCATCCGGGGATATGATAGCAGGATGTTTCCACCCATCACCTACGGGATTCCCACAAGCGGGCCGCCTTAACAGGACGGCCCCTACGACCATTAGCCGTTAGCCACGAGCCACCGGCCCCTACTTACGCACTGGGAAGGTGGCGGCGGCGTGGCCCATGATGGTGACTTTATAGTTTTCCGGCAAGTTTTTCTGGGCCTTTTCCCAGGCTTCTTCCAGGGTAGCTGCCGGGATGAGGCCGCTGTGGCGGATGATGTCGAAGTTTTCCGGCCGCGTGACGACGTAGGCTTCTTTCAGGGACCGGAAGATACAGTGCGATTTGAAGGCAACGAAGGCCGGGATGGAAAAATCGGCCCGCAGGTCCTTTTCAAAGGCGTCCATATCGCTGCGGAAGAACCAGTCCGTAAAGATGGCCGGTTCCTTGATGTCCGGGCAGTCCAGGGTCAGAATCATCGTGCCGCCCGGTTTGGTGGCGAAGACGGCATTCATCGGCGCTTTCATGCTCTGATAGAGGTTCATGTCCTTGGGATAGCCGCCAGCCGAAGCAATGGTGATATCTGCCAGGTCCTGGATGGGTACGCTGGCGATGTGCAGCAAGTCGTCACAACCTTTTTTCCAGGCTTCGTACCAGTGGCCGCCGACGACTTCATAGAGGTCGCCGTCTGCCGAAAAGACCGTATTGACCAGGAAACAAGGATTGAGCAGGGCTGCGGCCTGCTTCATATCGTCATGGAGGGGATTATCTTCCAAAAGGCTCGTTTCACATTTAGGATTGCAGCCGCCGCCGAAGGTTTCCGTCAAGGCCATGGCGTGGTTGCGCATGATCGTTTCATAACTGGCAACGCCTGGCAGGACGGCTTTGCGGCCGCCGCCAAACCCGGCCATGGGATGGAAGGACACGGCACCGGTCAAGATGACCTTGTCGGCCTGGACGACGTGCGAATTGAGATAGACGTCATTGCCATAGGTGGTCGTCCCGATTTTGGTCAGCTGGGAGGCATCGCGGCAGTCATGGCTGACGATCTTTACGCGCTTGACCATGTCTGCACCGCAGACGATGGCATCTTCTTCCGGCGTATGGGCCCGATGCGTCCCCTGGGCCGTGACGACCGTAATCTGGTCATCCTTGACGCCGGCCTGGTTCAATTCATCGACGATGATGGGCAGCATCTGGGCCGTATGGACCAGGCGGGTAATATCGCTGACGACAATGGCGACCGTATCGCCGGCCTGGACGACATCTTTCAAAGGCGCGCTGCCAATAGGATGGCGCAGGGCCTGGCGGATGGCAGCCTGTTCATCGGCGACGGCGTCGACATGGTTGCCGTGCAGGTCATATAATACGTGTGCTTCATCGAGTGAAACAGTCTGTGTGCTCTTCCCAAAAGGAAGAGAAAAAGTCTTCATCATAAAAAACCCCTCTTTACTATAAAATAATAGTTTTAGAACAAGTTCCACCGTCCCATGTACAAGGCGACCAGGGAGCGGATGAACAGACAGACAAACAAGATGTACGTCAGGATATACAAAAAGTTTTCAAAATCATCCATGTGTTCTGACTTTTCGTGGACATGGCGGAAATGATTCAAGAGAAAATGTCCCATCCCATGGTCGCTTCCTTTCCTTATTCGCCTTTATGGGGAAACAATTCATGAACGCGGCGGGCCGATTCTTCATCCTTACTGATGCCCTTCAGCAAGGTCCGTTCGGAATTTTCCATATGCTTCTTGGCCACTTTCCGGGCCATGGCACTATTGTGTTCGGCAATGTTTTCGACCATCTGCCGATGTTCTTCCCAGGTCGCGGCCAGGCGGCCCGGATAGTGCATGGAAATGGAACGGAAGCGCAGCATCTGTTCGCGCAGATTGTTGAGGATATCGACGAGGCGCTGGTTACGGCTGGCGTGATAGAGGACGTCGTGGAAACGGACATCGGCATCGACGATCTTATCAAATTCGTCATTGTCGATATATTCGTTGATCTCGACGAGAATCCGTTCCAGGTATTCCAGCTCGTCCGGCGTGATCCGTTCGGCAGCCAGGCCGGCAGCCAGTTCTTCCAGGGCACTGCGGATTTCAAAGACCTGGGCAATATCCTTCAAGGAAATATCTGCAACATACGTCCCGCGCCGGGGAACCATGACGACGAAGCCTTCCAGTTCCAATTTGCGGATAGCCTCGCGGATCGGCGTCCGGCTGACGCCGAGCTCATCGGCCAGCTGGATTTCCATGAGCCGTTCCCCCGGCTTGAGCACGCCGTCCTTGATGGCCTGGCGCAGCGTTTCGCTGACCACTTCGCGCAGCGGTTTATAAGCATCTAATTTAATCGGTTCCAATGCATGCTGTCTTTTTGTCGTTTTCATCATTCTAGGCTTCACCTTCCACTCGTTTCACAACCTTTGTCACATAGGCGTCGACGTCTCGCCACGAAGCCGCCTGACGCCGTATCTCCCCTTCCCGCTCCGGCGGGACCAGGGCAAAGACCGTCGGTCCGCTGCCGGCCATGAGCGGCCGCAATCCTGACGAGGACAGGAGCTGCTGACAACGGGCGACTTCGGGCACATCGGGAATGACCAGTTCTTCAAAAGTATTGCCCATCGAAGCCGTCAGGGCCTGGAAATCACTGCGGCAGACAGCGCGTTCTACGGCATCGACATCGATGGGCTTCGTTCTTTCCCGGCTGTCGAATAAGGCATAGGCCTTCTTCGTCTGTACCGCGGCATGAGGATGGACGATGACGACGGGCCAGTCCGGCAGGGGCGGCAGCTCCCGCAGCTCTTCGCCGATACCGGTCCCGCGCATGGTCCCGCCGCAGATGCAGAAAGGTACATCGGCACCGAGGCCGGTCCCGATATGACAGAGGTCTGCCTGAGACAATCCCAGGCCCCACAGGCGGTTGAGACCGCGCAGGACAGCGGCGCAATCGGTACTGCCGCCAGCCAGGCCGGCGGCAATGGGGATATTTTTTTCGATATGGATGGCGACTGGCTGATTGTCCTTTTTATATGGACAAAGTGCTTGCCAGGCCTTGTACGCTAAATTCGTTTCATCGCAGGCCAGTCCCGGGACCGAGCAAGTGAGCTGCCATTCATCGGCGTCCTGCAAGGTCACGGTATCACAAAGGCCGATAGATTGAAAGACGGTATCAATATCGTGATAACCATCGGAACGACGGCCGGTTATCGCCAAGGCCAGATTAATTTTTCCGTATCCTGTTTCTACTATTTTAGTCATACTTCCACTCCGTGTATAAAATGTGCATTGTCTTATTGATTAAAATTTTTCCTATGTTATAATGAGACGACAGCAGGGAGCTGCGCCATTTCCGCATCCTCTCTGAGTGCACACTTTCATCATTATACTATAATGATTATACCGTTTTTTCCTTTACTTTACAATTCTTCATTCATTACGGAGGAAAAAAAATTATGAAAACCCTGACTTCACACACGCTTTGGGAATTAGCCGTCCCCTACCTGGCGTCCTTCGTCGGCAGCCTGGTCGTCGCCATCGGCATGAATGCCTTCTTCATCCCCTTCCATTTGCTGAGCAGCGGCCTCAGCGGGGCAGCCATCATGATTTACTTCCTGACAGGCCTGCCCGTCGGCATCGGTATCTTCATCCTCAACATCCCGATCATGATTGCCTGTTATAAATTCATGGGCCGCCGCTATACGGTCCTGAGCATCGTCGGCACGATCATGCTCTCGGTCCTGGTCGATGCAACGGCCTTCCTGTCGACGTGGAACATCATGCACGATGCCATGCTCTCGTCCATTACGGGCGGCATCCTGGCCGGCATCGGCTTCGGCATCATCTATAAATACAACGGCAACAGCGGCGGCCTGGACGTCATCGGCGCCATCGTCAAGAAATATTATTCCCTGGAAATGGGCACGGTCACGATGATCCTCAATCTGGTCATCCTCCTGGCGGCCGCCTGGCTCTTCTCCCTGGAACGGGCCGTCCTGACTTTCGTCGCCATTTACATTGCAGCCTTCATTACCAACAAGGTCGTCATCGGCCTCAAACAGCGTAAAAGCGTCATCATCATTTCCAACCGGGCTACGCCGATCGCCCAGGTCCTCATGCGCTACGTCGGCCACGGCGCCACCTATCTCCACGGCCAGGGAGCTTACACCATGCAGGACAAACGGGTCATCTACGCCGTCATCAAGCTGACGGAAGTGGCCAAGGTCAAGGAAATCGTCAACAAACTCGACCCGCAGGCCTTCATGATCATCAGCGACGCTTCGGAAGTCGTAGGCCGGGGCTTCACGACATCGCCCGTCAAATACCACCAGTATCCCGGCGATGCCCTCTCCATGCCGCATACAAAAAAAAACATGCCGCCGGAATACTAGGCGCCTGCGGCGCTGTGGGTCGTTTGCCGTGGGTCGTGGACCGTGGCGAACGTGCCTGCGGCCGTTCGTTGTTCGTCGTTGGTCGTTCATCGTTCGTCGTTGGGAAACGGGCTCGCTGACACATCGCCTGGTGAAGAACCCCTCCGACCCTGACGGGCCACCTCCCCTTCGCAGGGGAGGCTCAACGAACCACGAACCACGGCATAAAAAAAAGCTGCGCATCAATTGCGCAGCTTTTTTTATGCCTATTATAATCTGATTTCGTTGGTATCGCGATAGATGAGCCATTCGGCGATATTGTTGGCGTGGTCGGCCATGCGTTCGATGTATTTGACGACCAGGACCAGGTCGATGTAGTCCTTGGAGTTTTCCGGATGGGCCGTCATTTCGGCAGCCAGCGTTTCCATGAGGTTGTTGAAGGCCTGGTCGACGATATCGTCTTTATCGCGCATGAGGCTGGCCTGGGACGAAGTGCCCCGCTTTTTATAGAAATCAATGACATCGCTGACCATAGAGGCCATGACGCCGTACATTTCCTTAATGCCCTGCGGCAAGGGTACGTTGTGATGAGTCTGTTCCAAATGGATGACGTAGTGGCTGATGTCGGCGCAATGATCGGCAATGCGTTCTAAGTCGGAGAGGATTTTCAACGTCGCCATCAAGCTCCGGTAATCAGCCGCTACGGGACCCTGCATCATACTGATGGTCAAGTCTTTCTTCATGCAGTTCTTGACCAGTTCATCGATGACGTCATCGCCATCGTAGATACGCTGGGCCAGTTCGATATCTTTCTGTTCCAGCGCCTTCCAGGCATTATCGACGGCCTGTTCGACCTTTATGCCCAAGTTGATCATATCGTTTTTCAATTCTGCTACGGATTTTTCGTAAATTTCCAGCATAAGTGCCTTTCCTCCTCTTAACCGAAACGGCCGGTAATGTATTCTTCCGTCTTGGGATTGGACGGATTGGTGAACATATTCAAAGTATTATCGTATTCAATGAGTTCGCCTAAGAGGAAAAATGCCGTCTTATCGGAAATGCGGCGGGCTTGCTGCATGCTGTGTGTGACAATGACGATCGTATATTTTTCCTTCAGTTCTAAGGCCAGGTCTTCGATTTTCTGCGTCGAAATCGGGTCCAAAGCAGATGTCGGTTCGTCCATGAGGATGACCGATGGATCGGCTGCTAACGTACGGGCGATACAGAGACGCTGCTGCTGACCACCAGAGAGGCCGAGGGCGCTCTTACTGAGGCGGTCTTTCATTTCATCCCAGCAGGCAGCCTGGCGCAGGCTCTTTTCGACGATGGCGTCGAGCTGCTTCTTATCTTTGATGCCCTGGATGCGCGGACCATAAGCGATATTTTCATAGATGCTCTTCGGGAACGGCGTCGGCTGCTGGAAGACCATGCCGACACGGTAGCGCAGGGCCAAAGGGTCGACTTCTTTGAAGATATCTTTGCCTTCAAAGCGGATATCCCCAGTAACCCGACAGCCTTCAACCCAGTCGTTCATGCGGTTCAGTGTCTTGAGGAATGTCGATTTGCCGCAGCCAGACGGGCCGATGAGAGCCGTGATTTCATTCTTCTTAATCTTCATGTTGATGTCTTTCAAGGCCTGGAAATCATTATAAAAGAGATCCATATGGCTGACATCGAAGGTATATTCTGACATTATTTATTTCCTCCCATTTTCTTGTCAATTCGATAGCTGAGATAGCGTGCAGCCAGGCTGAAGACGAGGACCATGACCATCAGGATGGCCGACGACGCAGCTGCCTGCTGGGCCGCATCGGCATGAAGAGCTTCCGTGCGCAGGGCCCAGATGTGCAGGGCCAGGGTTTCGCCGGGACGGAAGGGATTGAGGGGACACGACGTGGCCGTAATATCCCAGTTCGTCCAGTCGATATCCGTCGACATACCGGCCGTGAACATCAGGGCTGCGGCTTCACCGAAGCCACGGCCAGCGGCCAGGATGAGGCCGGTCATGATGCGCGGGAAGCAGGCCGGCAAGAGGACATGCCAGATGGTCTGCCAATGCGAGGCCCCCAGGCCCAGGCTGCCGTTACGGTAGCTCGACGGCAAGTTGCGCAGGGCGTCTTCGGTGACGGACGTGACCAAAGGCAGGGTCAGGATGGATACGGCCATGGCGCCGGCCATGAGGTTCCATTGGGAACCGGTCATGACGATGAAGACCAGGTAGCCGAACAGGCCGACGACGATAGACGGCAGGGATGCCAAGGTTTCGACAGCCATGCGGACCCAATGAGTGATGCGCCCTTTCTTGGCGTATTCAGCCAGGAAAATGCCGGCCGGGATCCCCGTAATGGTACTGGCGACGAGGGCCAGGACGACCAGATAAATCGTATTGAAGAACATGTTCCCCAACCCCGTCGGGCTGAAGGACAAGAGCTGCGGCGTCATACCACTGATGCCGCTGACGACGACGTAGAGGACAAAGGCGATGAGCAGGATGACGGCAAAAGCAGCGCCAGCCGTAAAAAGGGCCGTCATCATTTTATCTTTATTTTTTTTCGTTTCCACACTTGTCATGTTAATTCCGTCCCCCTTTTACTTCGGAAGCGGCATTGATCTGATGAATGACGAAGATGAACAAGAACGACAGCAGGAACAGGACCAAAGCCATCGTCCACAGAGCTGCGTTGTATTCACCGCCTTCCATGGCGCCGCCCATGTCGGCAGAAATAGCTGTCGTCAGCGTACTGGCCGGCAGGAACAGGGACGTCGGGAAGACTTTCATCTGGCCGATGACCATGGCGACAGCCAGGGCTTCGCCCAAAGCACGGGCCAGGCCTAGGATAATGCCGGTGAAGATACCGCTTTTCGCTGCCGGCAGGACGACGTGGGCAATCGTTTCCCACCGCGTCGCACCGAGGCCGTAAGACGCTTCACGCCAGGACTTAGGCACGGCGGCCATGGCATCGGCAGCCATAGTCGTAATGGTCGGGAAAATCATGATAGCCAGGACAATGCCGGCAGCCAGGACGGAAAAGCCAAAGGGCATGGGGAAAATGTGGCGCAGGGCCGGGATGAGGACGGTCATGCCGACGAAGCCATAGACAACGGACGGGATGCCCGTGAACAATTCGATAGCCGGCTGGATGAGGCGCCGCCGCTGAGGCGTCGCGATTTCCGTCATATAGATGGACGAAGCCAGGCTGAAGGGCAGGGAAATGATCAGCGACAAGAGACAGGTGACCAGCGAACCGGCCAGGAACATGGCCGCCCCGACCTGGCCGCCGCCTTCGGCGGTATCACTCGGTTTCCACTGACCGGAAAAGAGAAATTCCGTCACGCTGTGGCCAAAGGTGAAAAACGTATCTGTACCTTTAATGAAGAGAAAAGCGCCAATGAGAAGCGGCACCAGTGCCATACCGATGCCGCAAATAGTGATGAACGTTTTGGCTGCTTTCTCGTTGCGGTGAGCCCGTTGGACTACCGTTTCGATTGCATTCATGTCGTTCCTCCAGTAAAATTAGTGAACTTCTTTGGTCTGCATCTTCGAGCTTACGCCATAGCCGAGTTCTTCGATGCGTTTGCCGTAATCGGCGCCCGTAATGTATTCGATGAAGGCTTTGACGGCAGCTTTCGGTTCTTTGCTGGTGTAGATATGTTCATAGCCCCAGACGCTGTAGGTACCGTTATAGGTATTTTCCAGGGTCGGTGCTACGCCATCGATGGAAACGGAGTCGACTGTGTCGTTATTGAGCAGGTACGGCAGTGCAACATAGCCGATAGCGCCCGGATTCTGAGCGACGCTCTGGATGAGGATACCGGAGTTATCCGTTTCCAGGGATTTATTGTCGGCTTCTTCCGCGCCGTTGATAGCGTACTGTTTGAACAGGGCCCGCGTACCGGACGTCTTCGGGCGGGTAACCAGGACGATTGGCATATCTTTGCCGCCGACATCTTTCCAGTTCGTGACTTTCGCCGTGAATACGTCCTGTAACTGCTGACGGGTCAGGTTCTTGACGCCTACGTCTTTATTGATGATCGTAGCGACCGTCATGACACAGACTTTATGGTCTTCCAATTTTTCCGCTTTGGCTTTATCTAGTTTCGTTTCAGCCGGTACGTCGGAGTTGCCCATATCGACAGAACCATCGGAAACCTGTTTCAGACCCGTGCCAGAACCGCCGGCATTCAAGGTGATCGTTACGTCTTTATTCGTCGTCTTGAATTTTTCAGCTGCATCTTTGACCAAAGGCAGCAGCGCCGAAGAACCCGAACCGGTAATACTGCCGGAAACAGCCGAACCTTTCCCGGCATCTGCTTTCTGCTGACTTCCGCAGCCGGCAGCCCCAATGGCCATAGTAGCAGCTAAGGCGACAAGAACTAACTTTTTCCATTTCATAAAAAATCCTCTCCTTTGAATAAACGAATCTGAGATGTTCCTGATTCTGAATACAGTCTTATCCTACCAAGGAGATGTAAGGACTTTATGTATGTAATGTAAAATATTGTAAAAAAGGCGCTGTCCCATGAAGACAGCGCCTTTTTGAGTTTGAAGTTGAAAGTTTGATGTTTGATGTATCGGACGGGTATGGGGCCCCTGACCGGAAAATCATCCCTACGGATGGCCCCTCCTCCCTACATCGGTAAGGTGATGGTAATCGTCGTGCCTTCGTTTTCCTTGCTGCTCAAGGCGATAGTGCCGTGATGCTGTTCGACGATGTGCTTGACGATAGCCAGGCCCAGGCCGGTCCCTTTGATTTTGCGGGACCGGCTGGAATCGGCCCGGTAAAAGCGTTCAAAGACGCGCTGCTGTTTGTCTTCAGGGATGCCGATGCCCGTATCACAGATGCTGAAAAAGGCCTTATGGTCGTCGTGGCGGACAGTGATGTAGACATGGCCGCCTGGGCGGTTGTACTTGACGGCATTGTCCAGGAGATTCATGATCAGTTCCCGGAAAAGGCCGCGGTCGGCCAGCACTTCGGTGTCGTCCATGGTACACTGGACGGTCACTTTCTTTTCCGTCAGGACCGGCTCCATAAATTCTACGATATCCTGGACCAAGTCGCGCAAGCATAGCCGTTCCAGGTTAACTTGGCGCTTGCCGTCTTCGATGCGGGCCAAGTGCATGATTTCTTCGATCATCTGCAAGAGGCGCAGGGCTTCCTTACGGATGAGCGTCCCGAAATGGATGACGTCGTCTTTATTCTTGAAGAGGCCCGTCGACAAGACTTCGGCAAAGCCGCTGATGGAAGTAAGCGGCGTCTTCAGTTCATGGGATACATTGGACGTAAATTCCCGCCGCAGCTGTTCCCGGTGTTCTTGTTCGGTCACATCATCGATGATGAACAACATGCCGTAGAAATCATCATTTTTATAGACTGGCTGAAGAGTCAGCAGATAGAGGCGGTCCGCCCGCATGAGTTTCGTCTCACAGACACTGTCCATATGCTGCAGCCTGTCCCAGGGCGCATCGGGAAGGAGTTCCTGGAGGTTGCGCTGCAGGACAGCCTGTGTATTCCCAGCGCCCAGGAAGCGGGCTGCCCGCAGGTTGAGGCCGGCAATGCCATAGGATTTATCCGTCAGGATGACGCCTTCCTGGAGATTTTCCATGATGAGGCGCATGATATTGCGCTGTTGTTCCAGACTGCGCATATTATCCGCAATGGTCTGGCTCTGCAAAAAGACCTTGTCCACTAAGGGCTGTAATTCATGGTCGACGCGCGGCGGCTGGACCATCTTCACATCGCTGTCATTGATCTGGCGGATGAACAAAGCCGTCTGCCGGAGCGGGCTGAGCAGGCTCGCCGTCAGCAGGCGCGAGGCCTTGACACAGGCCAGGGCCGACAGTCCCAAGAGCAGGAGGGCCCACGGCAGGAGGCTGAGGAAGTGAGCATAAAACGTATCCCTTTCCAAGCTGATCCGCAAGATGGTCCCATCAGGCAATTTCTTGGCATAATAATAGAGGGCCTTAGACAGGGTCTGGGAATCGCGGACGGCTGTCCCTTCCCCATTTTCAATCGCCGCCCGTACTTCCGGCCGGGCCAGGTGATTTTCCATGATTCCTTTATCGTAATCCGATTCAAAGAGGACATCGCCGCGGGCATTGATCCAAGTGATACGCAGGCCGTTCGTATGATGGATGCCGATTTTCTTCAAATACAGGGACGTATCATGGCCTTCTTCAAGGGCCGTTTCGACGACATCCATGGTCATCGTCAATTCCTGCTGGATCTGATGCTGTGTAGAACGCCAGAAGAACCACGTCGAAATGAGCAGGGTCACAGCCATACAGGCCAGGCCCATGGACAACAGGCTGAGATAGACTTTCCGCTTCATACATTCCCTCCAATGACGTATCCGACGCCGCGCACGGTATGGATGATCTTGCCGCCATCGCCCAGCTTCTGGCGCAGGCTCTTGATGTGCATGTCGATGGTCCGGCTTTCGCCTTCATAGGTAAAGCCCCAGACCGCTTCCATGATCTGTTCCCGCTTGAGGACGATATCCGTATTGACCAGGAGATAGCGCAGGAGTTCAAATTCTTTTACCGTCAAGTGACACGGCTTGCCCTCGACGGTGACGACATGCTTTTCCTGGTCCAGGGCAACCGGCCCATACGTATAGAGATTCGTTTCCGTATTCTGCCGGCCCGAACGGCGCAGGACAGCGCGGATACGGGAAATGAGCTCGACGATGCCGAAGGGTTTGCAGACGTAATCGTCGGCGCCACCGTCCAGGCCTTTGACAATGTCATATTCGCTGGTCTTGGCCGTCAGCATGATGACGGGAAGCGTCTTATACGGCTGGGTCTTGCGCAGTTTTTCCAATATGTCGTTGCCGCTTTCACCGGGCAGCATGATGTCCAAAAGGAGCAAAGCCGGCATCCGCTTCTCTAAGGCCGGCCAAAATTCCTTGCTGTCGGCAAAAGTCTCGACTTCAAAATCCTGGCTGCGCAGGGCATAACCGACGAGTTCACGAATATTTTCATCATCTTCGACACAGTAAATCAAAGGCATAGGGCTACAGTCCTTTCATGTAAAATCCAGTTTTCTCATTCTATTCCATTATAGCGCAAAACCGGCTAAAAACAGTGTAAAAAGAGGGTAAAAAAAGGGCTTGTCGCACGACGACAAGCCCTTTAAAGTTGTTAGTGGCTAGCAGTTAGTTGTTAGCGGATGGCTTTAAATTTGAAGGTTTTCTCTGCAAACTACAAACTCTGTGCTACAAACTATAAAGTAAACGGGGCCTCTCATGATGGCAGAAACCTTCGTGCGGCAGTGCCCCTTTTAGAAATCGAAGTCCTTGGCCTTGATCTTGACCTGCCATTCTTTATCGACCTGTTTATAGGTAATGGTCGCAATGAAGGAGTGGAGGTCGCGGACCCAGGTGTAGTTGCGGTCGGAAATGTGATCATCGTCGAGGTCCTGGGCCCAGGAGAAGATGACCGTATCCCGCGGTGTCAGGACGTAGCCGATGGACAGGCCGTGCTGACGGGGGTCATCGAGGGTATCGAAGCGATACGGCGTGTAGCCGCTGACGTTGTGTTTCTTATACCAGAAGCTGGTCCACAAGCGATCGTTGATGCCCTGGTTGAGGATGACGCCGGAATAAGGATCGCGGCGCTGAGCATCATCGGTAGAATACCAATCCTTGCGGTAGCCGGCGAAGAAGCGCACATTGGCACGCTGCCATAAGGGGATAGGCGTATGAGTGATTTCCGTGCGGAAGCCTTTATGGGTCCCCGTCTTGACGCCATCTTCGGCCCAGCGGCCCCAGTTGGCACTGGAATCGATGTAAATGCCGGTGTCGCCGAGATGGAGGCGCGGTGCAAAGTATTCCAGTTCCGGCCACTTCGTAGCCCAGATGTTATCGTCGTTATCGGTACTTTCCTCCTTGCTGTAGCCAAAGCGGAAGGACCCGATTTTGGTATCCTTCTGTATCTGTGCCGCCGGCTTGAGGCCATTCTTGGAGTTCAAGGCATAGCTGGCATGGAATTTCAAGTCACCTGACTGATTAAGCGGTACATCAGCATACCCCCGGACGCCGATGCCGTCATCGCTGTTATACGTCGGCCGCGGCAGCAACGTAAAGATGTAATGCTTGGTTTTATTCTTGTTATCCAACCGGCCCTCGTAATGGCCATAGGTGAACAGGCGGACGTGCTTGAACCAGAGGGCCGTATTTTCAGCCGTGAACTTTTCCCCCGGATAGATGCGGATATCGTCACCGGTAATATAATAGTCCGGCGTCTTGGCAACGGCATGGGGCGTCGTAATCAGGCCGTGCTTGACGTAGCCGATATTGTCGTACATTTCGGCATCGGTCCCGCGGATATAGGTCGTAGGACCCATGAAGCCTTCGACCTTATCCATGCTCATGCTGCCGTTCTGGCTGTTATAGGTCACATCCTGCCCGGTCAGGGCATTGGTCTCATTGACATAGACCACAGGCCCTTTCGTATGGTAGACGCCGCTTTTCATATTGCCTTCGACATAGTTGGCATGGACTTCATCCATGCCCTGCTTGATGTCGACATTACCCCGGCTCTTGACATAGCCGTCGGCATTACGGGCGAAAAAGGTATCGGCCGTCATATGGACGGGCTGCTGCGGCAGGACGACGTCTTGCGAAGCGGCGGCCTGGTCCAAATCGACAGGCAGGATTTTCTTTTCTGTCACGGGAACGGCCATGACCTTATCCGTATGAAGTTTAGCTGTATCAGCGGCACTGGCCGAAAGAGTCAGCGGCAGCAGGGCTGCGATCATCGCCGCTGTCCACGTTTTATTCATTCGCGTCACCTGCGGTATCGGATTGAATCGTCACGACGGCCTGCTGGTCATCGTTGTGTTTGCTATTGTCCAGGTCGACAGGCGTTACCGTACCATTTTGGAGGCCGGCCTGCAAATCGCCTCCACTGCTCTGGGGAGCTGTATCCGTATCAGTATAGGCCCCTGTATCGCCATTCCCGCTATTGTCGACGTCATTGTTGGCAACGGGCGCAAAGGACGGGACCTGTACGCCGCTGGCTGCCATATTGGCCGTCTTCATATTGTCCATGACGCCGTTTTCCTTGAATCCGACGACTTCGGCATTTTCCTTCGTTTCGGCATACATCGTCGTCCCTGCAGGAATATCGACTTCATTGCCATGGACGAAAAGACCGCCGACCAGGCCGACCGGGCCGAGGATGATGGCGCCAGCTGCTGACGCGCCGACAGCGCCGGCCGTCCGCTTATATTCTTCCTTGGTCTTATCGCCCACCGTAAGGGCTACCGGTGATCCATCGGCAGCGCGGACATTGTCATAAGTAATCTCAATCTTGCCATCTTTGCCAAAACGGCCCGACTTCCGGGCTTTCGTCACCGTCCCCGTCGCTTCCATGCCGCGAGGGATGGCGATGACATCGCCGACGCAGACGTCATCAGCCACGGCAAAGCGGACGACGTCACCTTCCTGGATGGTCTTAGAATTGAGGGCATCGATATTAGTCATCGTCACCAGTGTATTGGCCGGGATCGTGACGGTCTGGGACACGTACTTCTTATTGCCCAGGAGTGCCTGGCGCAGGGACAGGACGCGGCCTTCCAGGGAACCGCTCAAGGTCTTGCCATCGATGCTCTGTTCCAGCGATTCCACCCGGACCAGAAGAGGTTCATCCGTAATCTGGCCGGAGTACTGCCACTGCATGAGATTGACTGCCGTCAGCAAAGATAAATCGGAACCCGAATTTCCATATACATCTTTATATAAGGCATTGGTCTTGTCCTGCAGGCTGCCCGAAACGGTCGACTGCCCATTGAGCAGTTTGTCCAGGGCAGCAATACGGTCGTTCAAGGATCCAGTCTGCGTCGTCCCGTAGACCGTCGTTTCTACTTTATCCGCTTTTTCCAGAATCGTATAATTCGCTGCACTGGCAGCCATGGTCCCGCACAGGGCCATGACCGCCAGGATGCAGGCAGCTTTCTTTTTCCACATAGGCGTAACCTCCAAATTTCAGTCTCATTTTATAATCATGATATCGTCTAGGCTTTTATGGATACTATCTCCATTATATAGGAGTGATGTCTAAATTGCAATAAAATTGACCGTGAATGGCCGGTTCTTCCCCGCCTCATTTAATTAATAATTATTTTCAATTAAAAGTTTTACAAAATTACTCTTGATTTTCCCCTATCGGTCTGTTATAATGTAGCCATAACAAATAAAAGTTATTTGTTAGTATTCAGTTAATATCCATTTTATTCAAAATGTATTATAATATCAGGAGGAATGAATGATGAAAAAATTTGTATGCGGCATCTGCGGTTTTGTTTATGAAGGTACGGAAGCTCCGGAAAAGTGTCCTCAGTGCGGCGCTCCGAAAGAAAAATTCACGGAACTCGTCGCTGGCGTCAAAGAATACGCTGACGAACATCGCGTAGGCGTTGCTAAAGGCGTCGACGAACGCATCCTTGAAGGCCTCCGCCTCAACTTCACTGGTGAATGTTCCGAAGTCGGCATGTACCTCGCTATGAGCCGTGTCGCTGACCGCCAGGGCTATCCGGAAGTCGCAGAAGCTTACAAACGCATCGCTTTCGAAGAAGCTGAACACGCTGCTAAATTCGCTGAACTCCTCGGCGAAGTCGTTACCGACGACACCAAGACCAACCTCGAAATGCGTGCTGCTGCTGAACAGGGCGCTTGCGCAGGCAAGAAAGAAATCGCCACCCTCGCTAAACAGCTCAACCTCGACGCTATCCATGACACGGTTCATGAAATGGCAAAAGACGAAGCTCGCCACGGCCGTGTATTCGATGGCCTCCTGGCTCGTTACTTCGCAAAATAATCCGTTTAGGAATGCAAAAAAGGGGCTTGTCGCATGACGACAAGTCCCTTTTTGAGTATTAAGTTTTCAGTTTATAGTTTTTAGTGAAGGTTTTTAAATTTAAAGCTATCTTCTACAAACGCCGTACTACAAACTATGAAGCAAAAGGGCCCTGCATGATGGCAAAAACCTTCGTGCGACAGCCCTTTTTTTACACTCACCCAGCGACATCGCAGATGACGCTGATGACGGCTTTGTCCGCCTTGGACAAATAGCGTCCCCGCTTATAGGCCAGGACGACGTCCCAATCGTCCAAATAGGCCCGCAGGGAAAAATACTTCGGTTCCACGGCCGGCGTATTGGCTACAGCCAGGCCGCCCGGTACGATAGCCGCGCCGACGCCGATGCCGGCCAGGGTCTGCGCCGTGGCCATGTCCGTCGTTTCCAGAGCCACGGTCGGCGATATATCCAGGGCTTCGACAAGGGAAAAAAAGGAATGGCGCAGTTCCTGCCCTTCTTTCATGACCAGGAAAGGATGGCCGTCAAGGCTATGATAATCAAAGGCCGGGTAGCGGGAGTGGCGCTTCTTATCATACAGCGGTTCCCGTTCCAGGTCCCAGGCCGGTGAGATGGCCAGGAGCAGTTCTTCCTGGAAAAGCTCAACATATTCCAAATCCGAATGGCCGGCCGTCCTGACGACGATGGAAAAATCCGTCTTCCCTTGGAGGGCGAAATCTTCCAGTTCCCGCGTCGTCCCTTCTTCCAGGCAGATATCGATATGCGGATAGCGTTCATTGATGACAGGGATCGCCTTGGCCAGTATCGTCGAACTCCGATAATTGGAACTGCCAATGCGCACGGTCCCGCCAATGGTCTGCCCCAAATCCTGGATCCGTTGTTCCCGTACTTTACACAATTCCTGTATCTGTCCTTCGATGTCCAGATAAATCCGCCCGGCTTCCGTCAAGGTCACGGGCTGATGGGAACGGTCAAAGAGTTCGGCTCCGATATGGCGCTCGATACGGCGGATGAACTGGCTCAACGACGGCTGGGTGATATATAATTTGTCTGCTGCCGCCAGGAAACTCCCTGTTTCGGCAATTTTACGGACATATTCATATTCTCTTCTTTCAAAATCCATAAGCTCTCCTTTATGCAATAAAAATACTTCGCATACCTAATTATAACGCAAAAACTATAACTCGTATACGACAAAACCACTTTGACGCCAGCCTCCTTCGAGATTATCCTAAAGATACCCTTGAAGGAGGTATTTTCATGAAATCATATCATCATATCCTCGTCCCCATCGACGGGTCTGATTATGCAAAACAAGCCTTACAACATGCCATCGATATTGCCAAACTGACCGGCGCTTCGATTACGCTGCTGAACGTCGCCAATATGGCCGACATCATCAATCAGTTCAGTCAAATGGAAAATACGAGCGAATTGACAATAGACGAACTCTCCGCAACTGCTCAAGTCAACAGTACGGGCTTATTGAAAGAATTCGCCAGCCTGGTCCCGACGTCGATTCCGGTCCAATCCCTTTTTGAACTCAGTGCCCCGGAAGTATCGATTCTACAAGAACAAAAAGCTTTGCCAGCCGACCTCATCTGCATGGGCCGCGGCAGTAAACAGCCTCTCAAGAATTTCCTGCTCGGCAGTGTCAGCACCTATGTCATTACCCACGCACCGTGCCCGGTCCTCCTGGCTCACGACGAAAAGAAGGGGCCGTACCGTCACATCCTGGTACCCGTAGACGGCTCGGAATCATCGCTCCAGGCCCTGAAGCAGGCCGAAATCCTGGCCAAGGGAGATCAGGCTTCGCTGACCGTCCTTTACGTCGCCAGCATCAGCGACAGCCTGCACGATACAGCAGTCCCCGATACGATGGAACCGCATAAACTACAGGAACTGGCAGCCCACATGCGGTCCAAAGGCCATAACGCCTTCCTGCGCTGCCAGGAACAACTATCGTCTGACCTCCCCTTACAATGTCTTTATAAAATCGGCTCTCCCGGCCCGGTCATCTTGCAGACCGCAGCCGATATTGATACAGACCTCATCGTCATGGGCAGCCGCGGCCTGAACCGCATCCAAAGCGTCCTCTTAGGCAGCGTCGGCCGTTACGTGGCCTCTCATTCCGGTCTGCCCGTCCTCATCATCCGCTAACAGCGGCTTCATTCATTTTCTCAGGAGATGATACCCTTGAATACACTCGTACATAAAGCCCAAAAAGAATCGGTCGCCCTGCTGGTCAACCGCATCATGGCCGAAAAAAATCCCGAAGACCGCAAGAAAACCTTGAAACGCCTAACGACAATCATGGAAACGTTCTTCGGCGATTTATTTGAAAAAGAATCGTTCGACAAGGCCCGCAAGCTCATCGACGAAGATGGCAAGTGGTTCCAGTTCCTCAACCGCGCCTTGGACACCTTGAATCCCAATGTCGTCCGCACCGCCGTCATGGACCTCGGTTTTGAATCAGGCTTCTACGGCCTGCGCACGCGGGATGCAGCCAAAGCCAAATACCACTGCAACATCCCCTGGGCCATCCTCTTCGACCCGACGAGTGCCTGCAACCTGCACTGCATCGGCTGCTGGGCTGCGGAATACGGCCACACGCTGAACCTGTCTTATGAAGTCATGGACAAAATCGTAAGCCAGGGGAAAGAAGTCGGCTGTCATTTCTACCTCCTCACCGGCGGCGAACCGCTGGTCCGCAAGGCCGATATCCTGAAACTCTGCCGGAAGCATCCGGACTGTGAGTTCCACGCCTTCACGAACGGCACCCTCATCGACGACGATTTCTGCCAAGAAGTCGTCAAAGTCGGCAATCTGAGCTTCTCCCTCAGCGTCGAAGGCTTCCGCGAAGTCAATGACAGCCGCCGCGGCCCAGGCGTCTTCGACAGGGTCATGCATGCCATGGACCTGCTGCGCCAGTACGGCATCGTCTTCGGTACGTCGATCTGCTACACCCGCAAAAATATCCAGACCGTCACGTCGGACAAATTCTTGGACCTCCTCATCAGCAAAGGCGCCTGGTTCACTTGGTACTTCCACTACATGCCCGTCGGCAACGACGCTTCTATCGATTTATTGCCCACGCCGGAACAGCGGGCCTATATGGTACGCCGCATCCGTGAAATCCGCAGCGTCAAAGGCGGCAAGCCGATATTCGCCATCGACTTCCAGAACGACGGCCAATTCATCGACGGCTGTGTCGCCGGCGGCCGCAATTATTGCCATATCAATCCCAACGGCGACGTCGAACCGTGCGTCTTCATCCACTACTCCAGCGCCAACATCAACGACCAGGACCTCATCCCCTGTCTCCAGCAGCCCCTGTTCCAAGAATATGCCAAAGGACAGCCCTTCAACCATAATCACCTCCGCCCCTGCCCGATGCTGGAAAATCCCCAGGCCCTCATCGATATGGTCAAACGGACAGGCGCCAAATCGACAGACATGCAGTCCCCGGAATCGGTAGAACATCTCTGCGCCAAATGTCAGGCCTATGCCAAACATTGGCAGCCGGCAGCCGATAAATTATGGACTGACATCATCCAGGCCGATAAAAAACAGACAGAACAGGAAATCTCGTAAGCCCTTCATGGATATCCAAAAGGGTGAGGCAATAACTTTTAAATTTTGTCCCATCCACATCAAACTTTCAACTTCAAACTTCAAACTCAAAAAAGAGGCTGTCGCATTATGCATTTTTTTGCTTAATGCGATAGCCTCTTTTTTACATTCCGCTATGATAGCGGTTTTTTTTTATGTGGCGTTTGCGCCACCAGATGATACCGTAGATGATAGATACCAGGGCCAGCAGGATGAGCAGGCGGCCCCAATGTTCCTGGATGCGCAGGAGATCATGGCCCAGCCAGACTTCGACCAGGACAGCCGGCATCTTGCCAAAGAAGTTGGCAATGAAATGGTCACGGTAAGAAATATGGCTCAAGGCACTGAAAGCAGTGACGACGACATTCGGCGCATACGGGATGGCCCGGCCCATCATGACTGTCTTGATGCAGCTATAGGAATCGAGTTTTTCCAGCATCTTGCTCTTGGAAATGACTTTCTGTGCCTGTTTGCGGAGCAGCGTCCGAGTCAGACGGAAACTGATTTCAATGCCGATGACTTCCCCAATCCAGGAAATGATGATGCCCGGGATGAGGCCGAAAATGATCCCATTGACCGTCAAGAAAGGAATGGACGGCAGGCCAATGGCATTGACAAAGGCAATCATGAAAATACTGATGCCGATAGCATAGAAGCCAAAAGAAGCAATGTAATCGGCTAACCCATCCAAGTCGCCGCTGACAGTCAGATGCCACATGATGGAATAAAAATCAGGTGCCATGAGCTGAATCGACAAAAACATCACGATGACGAGCAGACCCCCGCCGATATGAAGGAGCCAGCCTAAATATTTATCATTCATAGAAATACGGTCCTCACGTAATAATGAATTTTTTCGTACCCTTTATTATACCATATCTTCCGGTTCCCTGTCTGCTATGAGCTTCACTTTTTCCGCCTGTCCCAGGCGCTGGCTCAGGACGAGGAAGTCGTCGAGCTTCTGCCGGGCCAGGCCGCTGTCGATGAGGCGGGCCGCCTTGCGGATGCCGGCATAGAGATTGAGGACGCTGCCGCCGACGTAGAGGCCAGCGCCTGCGTTGAGGAGGACTGCCGTCCGGGCCCCGCCCTTGTGTCCATCGAGGACGGCACGGGTAATGGCCGCGTTATGCTTCGGCAGGCCGCCGCGCAGTTCATCGCGCGAAGCCCTGGGCAGGTTGAAATCTTCCGGCCTGATTTCATACGTCGAAAACGATTCCGGCGTAAATTCACAGATCGTCGTCGCCGCAGACGCCGAAATTTCATCACTGCCATCCTGGCCATAGACAACCATGCCGTGACGGACACCGAGGGCAGCCAGGACATGAGCCATGGGCTCGACCAGATGCGGTGCATTGACGCCGAGGATCTCATATACGGCGTGAGCCGGATTGGTCAAAGGCCGCAGGACATCGAAGACAGTATAAATGCCCAACTGTTCGCGGACAGCATCGATGCGTTTCATCATGTAGTAGTAATACCGCGTATAAAAATAACAAAGGCCGATCTGTTGGAGCATGTCCAGACAACTTTCGGGACTGAGGAAGATATTGGCCCCCAAGGCCTCCAGGACATCGGCCGACCCGCTGCGAGACGTCTTGGCCCGATTGCCATGCTTGGCGACGCGGACGCCGCCGGCGGCGATGACGAACGATGCCGTCGTCGAGATATTGAAGGTCTTAGTCCGGCCGCCGCCAGTACCGACGATATCGAAGACGTCCATCGTGCAGGGAACGTGCATACTATATTGCCGCATAGTCCGGGCAAAAGCCGTGATTTCTTCTTCCGACGCGCCTTTCGTCGTCAAGGCTGCTAAAAAACCGGCCAACTGGACATCAGAAATCGTCCCTTCCATAATCTGCTCCATGACGATGGAACTTTCCCGCTGGTTAAGGTCCTTTCCCTTAGTAATGGTTTTCAGTAAACTGGTCAGCATCATACTCACCTCCGCCTGAAAAAACGGAACCGTACTATTCCCTTTTATTATAGCATATTATGCCCATCAGCGCCGCAAAAAGGCTCATTCTTCCTCTAACTCGGCAATGCGCTGTTTCAATTCCCGTTCTTCGTAAAAAACTTTTTCCAGGCACAGGCCCTGGGCTGGTGCCGTCGCTCCCAGCTGGGTCCGGTCGCCACCTTCCAGGATTTCCCGGAAGCGGTCCGGCGTCAGGCGGTGGAGTCCCAGGTCGACGAGGCCTCCGGCGATGTTGCGTACCATGTGGTAGAGGAAGCCGTCGCCGACGACGTCGATGTCGAGGACATGGCCCCGCTCGTGAAGGGTAATAGAGTACATGGTCTTGACGGGATTCATGGGCGTCGTATTCTGGCCTTCAAACGCCGAAAAATCATGCGTCCCCAAGAGGATAGCCGCGCCTTCGCGCATGGCCTGCCGGTCCAGGGGTTTGCGGATGAACCAGGCATAGCGCAGGAGGAAAGGGTCGTGCATGCGGTTATTGTCGATGGAATAGCGATAGTGCTTGCCGACATTATCATGGCGGACGCTGAAGCGGTCCGGCATCTCTTTAGCCGATAAGACGGCAATTTCCGGCGGCAAATAGCCCTTCATGGCATACGGAATCTTTTCCGTCGGAATCGAGCCCTGGCCGTAGAAGTTGACGACCTGGCCGCGGGCATGGACGCCGGCATCGGTGCGGGCGGCGCCGTAAATGGTGATGGGTGTCCGGAAAATAGCCGACAGCCCCTGCTCGAGGCAGCGCTGGATCGATTCGGCATTGGTCTGGCGCTGGAAGCCGTGGAAATCGGTGCCATCATAGGCAACGACGAGGCAGATATTCTTCTTCATCATAACCACCGCATAGCCGCCAGGACGGCCGTGACAATCAGGACGGCGGCCATGGCGATGCCGTCGCGATAGGTATAGGACAATTCATTCATCCGCGTCCTCCCTTCGCCGCCGCGATAGCAGCGGGCTTCCATCGCCGTTGCCAGGTCATCGGCCCTGCGGAAAGCGCTGACGAAGAGCGGCACCAGGAGGGGAATCATATTCTTGCCGCGCTGCAAGAGGCTGCCACTGGTAAAATTAGCCCCCCGCGCCGTCTGGGCCTTCATGATGCGGTCCGTTTCTTCCAGGAGCGTCGGAATGAAGCGCAGGGCGATGGTCATCATCATGGCCAGTTCGTGTGCCGGCACGCCGATGCGCTTGAAAGGATTGAGCAGGTGTTCAATGCCGTCGGTCAGGACGATTGGCGACGTCGTATAGGTCAGGAGCGACGAAAAGACGATGAGGAAGACCAGGCGGGCCGTCATGAGCGCCCCCTGGTACAGGCCTTCTTTGGTGATGTGGAAGATACCGTACTGCCAGAGGACATCGCCAGGCGTCGTGAAGATATGGACGCCCATCGTGAAGATGATGATGACCCACAGGGGCTTCAAGGACTTGAGGATGAATTTCACCGGCAGGCGGGAAATGGCAAAACTCAAGGCGACGAAAGCCGTGACCAGGGCATATGAGGCCAGGGAATGGGCAAAGAAGATGGCGATGATGAAAATCATCGTAGCTACGATCTTGATACGCGGATCGAGTTTATGTAAGAAAGACGTGCCGGGAAAATACTGGCCCAGCGTAATATCAGTGAGCATGGCCCTTGCCTCCTTTCAGGCAGTCGAAAATAGCCTGTGCCCCTTCTTCGACGGTCCGGACCCGGTCGTCGACGGCAAGGCCCCGTCCCTGGAGGTATTGGAGCACTCCCGTGACGGGCGGCACGGATACACCGGCATCGTGCAAGGCGCGCTGCTGGGTCGCAAAGATATCCAGCGGTTCGCCGTCGAGGACGATATGGCCCTGGGACAAGACCAGCAGGCGGCTGGCCAGGCGGGAAATATCGTCCATATTATGGGAGACTAAGATGACCGTAATGCCCTTCTCCTGATGCCAGCGCTGGATTTCTGAAAAGATTTCCCGCCGGCCGATGGGATCCAGTCCGGCCGACGGTTCGTCCAGGATGAGATACGACGGGTGGATGGCGATGACGCCGGCAATGGCAACGCGGCGCATCTGGCCGCCGCTCAGGCGGAACGGCGAGCGGTCGGCATAGGTCTTGTAATCGAGGCCGACGAAGTCCATCGCTTCTTTGACCCGTTCTGTCACTTCGTCTTCGCTCAGGCCGAAGTTGCGCGGCCCGAAGGCGATGTCTTTGGCAATCGTTTCTTCAAAGAGCTGATATTCCGGGTACTGGAAGACCATGCCCACTTTGTGGCGCACGGCCATGGCTTCTTTCGTCTTCTTGCCGATATCCGTCCCGTCGACGGTCACGGTCCCGGCCGTCGGCTTGATGAGGCCGTTGAGGATCTGGACCAGCGTCGACTTGCCCGAGCCGGTATGACCGATGATGCCGACAAATTCCCCTTTATGGATTTCGACATCCGTATCGTAAAGGGCGGTCTTCTCGAAAGGCGTCCCGATTCCGTAGGTATAGGTCACATTGCTTAACTTAATCGACATAATGCATCTCCTAATTCTTCCTCGGTAATAATGGAATCCGGCAAATCAAGGCCTTTCTGGCGCAGCCGTTCTGCCAGTTCGGCAGCTACGGGCACGTCGAGACCCATAGCCTTCAGTTCCTTGACATGCGTAAAGACGTCGCGCGGCGTCCCGTCCATCTTCATTTCGGCCCGGTCGACGACGACGACGCGGTCGGCCTGGACGGCTTCTTCCATGAAATGAGTGATGATGATGATGGTAATGCCTTCGTCATGGAGCTGATGGAGCGTATCCATGACTTCCTTGCGGCCGACGGGGTCAAGCATGGCCGTCGGTTCGTCCAGGACGATGCAGTCACACTGCATGGCCAGGATACCGGCAATGGCGACGCGCTGCTTCTGGCCGCCGCTCAAGAGGTGCGGCCCGTGTTTGGCATAAATAGTCATATTGACGCGGCGCAGGGCATCGCTGACACGGGCCTTGATTTCATCAGACGGGATGCCCAGGTTTTCCGGCCCAAAAGCCACGTCTTCTTCGACGACGGCGGCGACGATCTGGTTATCCGGATTCTGGAAGACCATGCCCACATGCTGGCGTATCTTCCAGATATTGGCGGGGTCATCGGTCCGCATGCCGCAGACTTCACACGTGCCGGACGTCGGCGTCAGGAGGACATTGAAATGCTTGGCCAACGTCGACTTGCCGGAACCGTTGGTCCCGATGATGGCGACAAATTCGCCCTTGCCAATTTCCAGGGAAATATCCTTCAAGGCATAGACCACCTTGCCGTCTTCATCTTCATAGGTATGGCTGAGATGATCCGTTTTAATCATAGGTTCTGTCATACTAACTCCTTAGTTATTCATGGTTAAAAAATACGGCTTCCGACCTGGTAGACGACGAAGGTCAGGCCCCAGGCGACGGCAACTTGGAAACAGACGGAAAAGGCCGTCCACTTCCAGCTGTGCGATTCAGCGTGAATCGTGGCGATTGTCGCGGCGCAGGGGATATAGAGCAGGGAAAAGAGCATCATGCAGTAGGCATTGAGCTGGGTGAACCCGCCTTGACTCATCATGGACGCCAGGGCTGCCAGGGCCGCCGGCGAATTGATGTTGACGCCATCGAAGAGGACGGCAAAACTGGAAACGACGACTTCCTTGGCGGAAATACCGGCCAGGAGGGCCAGACAAATCTGCCAGTACCCCAGGCCGATGGGCGCAAAGAAAGGTACGATGGCCTTGCCGATGATAGCGCCGAAACTGTCGGCCATGTCGCCATAACCGGCGGGGCCGAAGTTGAGGATGAACCACATGAGGATGGATGCGGCGAAAATGACCGTACCGGCACGGCTCAAGTAGTCCTTGATCTTTTCCCAGACGTAGATATAGACCGTGTGGGCACTGGGGCGCTTGTATTCAGGCAGTTCGATGAGCAGGTCGTTTTCCTTCTTGACATGACTGAAGACATTCATGGCCTTCAAGGCGACCAGGGCCACGACGATGCCGATGAGGTACATGGAATAGGCGACGATCATGGCGTCGTTAGGGAAGAACATACCCGAAAAGAGGATGTAAATCGGCAGGCGGGCACTACAGGACATGAACGGCGTGACCAGCATCGTCCGATAGCGGTCGCGCTTATCTTCCAGGGCCCGCGAAGCCATGATGGCCGGTACACTGCAGCCGAAGCCGAGGATCATGGGGATGAAAGCCCGGCCCGATAAGCCCAGGCGGTTCATGATGTCATTCATGACATAGGCCACGCGGGACATATAGCCGCTGTCTTCTAAGAGGGCCAGGGCGAAAAAGAGGATACAGATGTTGGGCAGGAAAGTCAAAATCCCGCCGACGCCAGCGATGATGCCGTCGCAGACCAGGGAAATGAGCATATCATCAGCGCCCAGCGAGGTCAGTCCCCCTTCCGCCATGGCCGACAGGGCATCGATGGACCCTTGGAAGGAATCCTGTACCATGTCGCCGACGAAGAAGGTCAAGAAGAAGACGATAGCCATGATGGCCAGGAAAATCGGAATGCCCAGCCATTTATCGGTCAGGTAGCGGTCGACGGAGTCCGTAGCAGCCGCCTTCGACGCCTGATTGACGACGACTTCATGGATGATTTCTTCGATGAAGGCGTATTTCTCCGTAATGATATCCGTTTCATAACTGCGGTCCAGGACGTGGTGGACGTCGTCGACGGGATATTTGGCCGCAATCTCCGGATCCTTTTCAAGGAGCTTCAAGGCATGCCAGCGATGATTGTACAAGTCCGGATATTTATCGTGCAAAAGGTGGCGCACGGCGTCGATGCGGTCTTCCATTTCATCGCTGTAGACCATGGCAAATTCACTGTGATGGTTGTGCTGATGATTGGTCTGATCCGAATGGTTGTGGATGAGCCGGTCCGGATGGACGTGGTCCTTATGATGGACGGCGGCATGGAGCAGGACGCTCAGGCCGCGGCGTTTCAAGGCCGATACGGGGATGACCGGCACGCCGAGCATTTCCGGCAGACGGTGCAAGTCGATTTCCATACCCCGCTTCTCGACGATATCCATCATATTCAAGGCGACGACGACGGGCTTGCCCAGTTCCAGGAGCTGCAAGGTCAGGTAGAGATTGCGTTCCAGGGCCGATGCATCGATGACGTCGACGATGACGTCGACATCGTCACTGAGGATGAAATTACGCGAAACCTGTTCTTCCATGGTATACGACGTCAAGCTGTACGTCCCGGGCAGGTCGACGAGGTGGATGTGATAACCGTGGGCATTGATGGCGCCTTCGACCTTTTCGACGGTGACGCCGGGCCAGTTGGCCACTTTGAGGTTGGCCCCGGTGTAGGCGTTGAACAAAGTCGTCTTGCCGCAGTTCGGGTTGCCGATGAAAGCAACTGTCATTTCCTTCTTTTCCACTTGGGCCGGTGCCTTAGGAACCTGTGCTTCCCTCGTCTGCGCCTTTACTTCGCTAGTCATGGTCCTTCCCCCTTACTTCGATGTGCGACGAAATCCCTTTGCCCAAAGCCAGGCGGGTACTGCGCATCTTGATGATGACCGTTCCTTCGTTCTTATTGTTGAGCACGGAGATTTCCGTCCCTTCGATCATGCCCAGGGCCTGCAGACGTTTTTCCGTCTGGTCCGGCAAGGTCAATTTTTCTACAATATAATCGCAACCGATTTTCCCTTCTGCTAAAGTCATACTGCCGCCCCCTATCGCGCCCGTTCCGGGCCATAGGCATTGTCGCCGGACGTCCCCTTGACGGTAAACAAGCCCAGATAAGACACAGCCATGATCGACTGAGCTGCCATAGCGGCTGTATCCTGTCCCAGGACGGGCAGGACATAGCTGGCCAGGTAACAAATAAAAGGAACGGCGAACATGAGGCCCGGCTTGTTGATGTCGTGACAGCGGCGGACGCCCAGGGAAATCTGGGACCAGACAGCCGGAATGGACAGCAGGACGAAGATAATCGCGAAAATGATGGCATATTCCATATGATTGATCAAAATAGATTCAACGATCTTGCTGTAGAGGATGATAGAGAACATGAACTGGGCGAACATTAAAATCAATGTCCGGAAAATAAAAGGCCGGCGCTGAATACGGCCGGTAAAGCGGAAATACTTGGCCTTCAGATCGGCAAAGTCACGGAAACTGACCAGGCTGTTTTCGCTCCCCGGACCGACAGGCATGGCAAAACCGCGGTGAATCCGGGCTGATTGGCGGGACCGCTTCTTCAATTTAATTTTTTGATTGCGTTGAGACACAACGATTACCTCCTATAAAATGCTTACAGTACTATCCTACTATATTCATGGCCTCGATTCAATTCATTTCTGTCAAAATATGATATAATAGAAAAAATTACTTTAAGGAGGTCCTTATGGAATCTACTGTCTTTACGAATCTGCGCGGCTCTGAAGGAGCCCTGACCTTTAATTTTTTCTGTGAATCCTTGATTACCTCACTCCATACCTTGACGCACGTCATGGAAGATGCCGGCATCGCCGTCCCGGATAACGTCGGCGACGTCGCCGACGCCCTGGGAGAAATGGGCAGCCACCTCATGGAAGACTACCAGCGCGGCGAACTCGACCTGGGCCGTTTCAAAGATGAAATCCTCGATTTCTACGACCTCAACTTCGCCGTCAACGACGCCCTGGCTTCGGCCATCATGAGCCACGACGACCTGCAGTACTATTACTACGTCTATATGCAGGGCCTGTATATCTTCTTCCCCAACATGATGGAAGCCTTCAACGCCGACATCGAAGACGAAAAAATCATCCCCTTCCTTGACGAACTGGCCAACGAATTTCGCCAGCTCGCCGGCAGCGGATCGTGATGGCGCCCTGCGGCCTAGTGGCTCGTGGCTTCGGACTGCGGCCTAGTGGCTCGTGGCTTCGGACTGCGGCCTGGTGGCTCGTGGTTTCGGCCTGCGGCCTAGTGGCCGCATCGTAAGGACCGTCCGTAGGGGCCGTCCCAAAGGGCGGCCCGTTGTGGGAATCCCACCATCGGCAATCCGTAGGGGCGACCACGTGGGCGCCCGTTGCGGGAATCCCGCATCTCGTTCCATAAAAAGGGCTTGTCGCACGACGACAAGCCCTTTTTGAGTTTGAAGTTGAAAGTTCAGCCCCTTATTTCGACCTGCGGGACGCCCTCTGGGCGTCCCCTACGAATGCAGCCTACGAATTGAGTCTCACAAATTACAGGATGAAGAAGTAGACAAAGGAAATGACGGCTACGACGAAGCGATAGTAGGCAAAGGATGCCAGCGTCGATTTATTCATGAACTTCAGGAACCAGAGGACCGAAATGTAAGCGACGATGAAGGCCGTAATGAAGCCGATGATGATCATGACCAGGTCGTTTCCGCTGAGGTCGCTCAAGCTCTTCAAGAGGTCGTAGAAGCAGGCGACGATCATGACCGGCACGGCGATGATGAAGGAAAAGTCAGCCGCTGCCTTCCGGCTGAGGCCCAGGAAGAGGCCGCCGGCGATGGTCGAACCGGAACGGGAAAAGCCAGGCCATAAAGCCAGGACCTGGAACATGCCCGTCAGGAAAGCCTGGGCAATGGTCATCCTTTCGACGTCGTTGCAGACCGTCTTGGTATGGGATTTTTCAGCGACGAGCATGAAGATACCGCCGATGATGAGGCCGATGATGACCGTACCGGCTGAAAAGAGATAGGTCTTGATGGCATGGTGGGCCAGATAGCCGATACCCATGACCGGTACGATACCGGCCGCGATGTGAGCCAGGGTCAGACCCGTATCGGTGCGGAACCAGTTTTCCCGGCGGAAGAGGTCCCAGCAGCGGTACTGGTGGAGCATGCGGATGAATTTCTCTTTATAGATGATGATGACCGACAAGATGGCGCCAAGCTGGATGAAGACTTCAAAGACACTGGCCCGGGGTCCTGTAAAGCCGAGCATATCGCCGACGAGAATCATATGGCCCGTCGAAGAAACTGGCAAATATTCAGTCACCCCTTCGACGATACCCAGGATGACGGCAATAATATAATCACTCATTTTTCTAACTCCTTTTCGCGGAACACTTGATGAAAAGCTTACAACAATACTTGAAAGTATACCACAATGGCAGGTAAAAAAAAAGTGCTGCTGCGCAAAGAGTACTTCTTTGCGTAACAGCACTTACAGAGACGAGGGCCTGTGAAAAACGGCCTTTATTCATCCAGGCAAATGACGTGATTCGGGTTGTCGATGACGAATTTAGCATATTTCGGATCGCCATTGTGTTCAAAGTACAAGGTATTGCCTTCCAAACTGCCGCGCCAGCTGACGATGATCGGGCATTCCCGGCTCAACTTCTTCAACATGGCGACGGGGTCGAGGTTCAAGATCGGTGCGAACAGAAATTCCACGTTATCAATCATGACGACACGGGCATTGAGGCGGTGGATTGCTGCCGATACCAGGGCAATGGCCTTATCCGGGCGGTCGGCACGAGGAATTTCCAAAAATTCATCGTCAAAGAGTTCCCGGGCTTCACAGATTTTCCAGCCGTCCTGGAAAGTCAGTTCACGAATCAGTTTGCTCTTGCCGGAACCAGGGCCGCCAATGAGAATCAACAATTTTTCATCGTCCTGGGCAATGTACTTCCACCGTTTTAAAACATCTGCATCTGTAACCATGAAAATCACCTTCGTTTTCTTATATTATTTATTTTATTATACCTAACTTTCATCATATAAGTAAAGCATTTTTGCTATTTTATTTTGACATATGATAAAGCAGTATGTAGCATCATTTCAAACCATACCGTTCCATCGGGTCCTGGATGTTCTTGATGGGCGTCGCCGTCAAGATGATGTCATCGACATAGGGCTCGTTGTGGCGCACGACGATGACCAGGGATACGCCCTTCTGATACGGGCTGTCATAGTAATAGGCGTCGACGGATTTCTCCTTATCCGGTCCCCATTCGATGCGGTCCGGCCGGCCGTATAAAGCCAGGATTGTCGAGACGTGATAGCCCAAGGTCGCGCCGCGGCCCGTGTAAGCGTTATTCGTCAAGAGGAAGACTTTCTGCACAATGTTGCGCCGGTCTACTTCGACGCCGTAATCGCCATAGAGCCAGAAATTACTGTTGTTGCGCTTGACCAGGTTAGTCCACATGTTGTACTTGTTCGCTTCAAAAGGCTGGTTGAGGCCGAAGCCCATGAGGGTAAAGTCCCGTTCGCCCAATTTCATGCGGTCCGCCGCTTCTTCTCCCGTAATGTACGGCGGCCGTACCGGCATGAGGGCCACTCGTTCGATGCGGCGGTTGCCGATGGCAAAGACGTACATGACATCTTTCCGCGGGCTTTCATAGGTAAAGTAATAGACGTTGGCATCGGCGTCGCGCAGGACGGAATCGGGCAGGCCGTACTGGCGCAACAGCACTTCTGCCGGATATTTCAGGCGGACATCCCGGCCGATGAGGATGTTCGTCCCAGACGACAGGAACATCGATTCTGCCCCGGGAATGACGGCTTTCCGGTTCCCGGCACTGTAGCGCAGGCTGTCCGCCGTCTTGTTGCGGAAGACGAAGCGCATCTTCAAGTCCTTGTCGTTGTACTGCATGGTCGTATAATGGGTACTGCGCGAAAACTTCGTCGGCGGCCCGAAGATGCGTTTGACCTTGGCCGGGCTGTCGCCATGATGGATACTGCCAATATAGAAATCGCTGGCCTGCAGCGGCGGGATAGACAGCGTATTCAGGGAGTCGAGGAGGACGCAGTCATCATCCGTCGGTACATGGGCCGTCTCTTTTTTACTATCTTTGCCGTCTTTATCGGTTTTATCCGCTTTTTTATCCACCTTGCCGTCTTTATCGCTTGTCCCGTATGCAGCGGCTTTGACAGCCTTAGGGGCTGTCTGGCTAGTCCCGGCCTTCTCAGCCGTAACAGCCGCAGCCCCGGCCAGGGCTTTCCCCGTTTTTTCCGCCGGAACTGCTCCCATAGCGGTTCCCCAGGCCAAAGACACAGCAAAGACCAGTGCAGCCATAGCTGTACGTTTCATGGCGTCCCTCCTTCGTAGGATTGAGAAAACGGAGCTGTCCTAGGAAGACAGCTCCGTTTTACGTTGGTCGCAAGCCGTTCATCGTTTGTCGCAAGGGATCCAACAATATCAAGCCATCGCGATGAACGACGAACGACGAACGAAAAACTGTTAAGTCAAAGGAATCGTGCATGATGGCAGAAACCTTCATGGAACCGTCCTTATCTTATTTATGCTGTTCCGGACGGCTCAACGGGAAGAGAAGGACGTCGCGGATGGACGGGCTGTTGGTCAGGAACATGACCAGGCGGTCAATGCCAATGCCCAAGCCGCCTGTCGGAGGCAGGCCGTATTCCAGAGCGCGGCAGTAGTCTTCATCCATCTGATGCGCTTCGTCATCGCCGCGTTCCCGTTCTTTCATCTGTTCGATGAAGCGGTTACGCTGGTCGATGGGGTCATTCAATTCCGAGAAACCGTTTGCCAGTTCACGGCCGTAGATAAAGGCTTCGAAACGATAAGTCAGGAGCGGATTATCGCGGTCCTGTTTGGTGAGCGGCGAAATTTCCAGGGGATGACCGGTGATGATGGTCGGCTGGATGAGGTTTTCTTCGACGAATTTTTCAAAGAAAGCGTTGATAATCTTGCCGACGCCATCGAACTGGCCGTATTCGACGTCATGTTCGTCAGCCATCTTGCGGGCTGTTTCGACGTCTGTAATGCCTTCGAAGTCAGCACCGCTGAATTTCTTGACCGCTTCGATCATGGTCATGCGGTCCCAAGGCGGCGTGAGGTCGATTTCTTTGTCGATATAGGTCAATTTCATCGTGCCATAGAGCATTTCAGCCAGTTTGGAAACCATGTCTTCAGTGATGTTGATGACATCTTCCAAGTCGCCGTAAGCCTGGTACAATTCAACCGTCGTAAATTCCGGATTGTGCCGCGTGTCGATGCCTTCGTTGCGGAAGCAGCGGTTCATTTCATAGACTCGTTCCAAGCCGCCGACGAGGAGGCGTTTGAGGTGGAGTTCCGGAGCGATGCGCAGATAAATGTCCATATCGAGGGCGTTGTGATGCGTCTTGAACGGACGGGCAGCCGCGCCGCCGGCAATGGTATGGAGCATCGGCGTTTCAACTTCCAGGAAATGACGGTCGTCGAGGTATTTGCGGATGCCTTTGATGATCTTCGACCGTTTGATGAAGGTATCTTTGACTTCCGGGTTGACGATGAGGTCGAGGTAACGCTGACGATAACGCGTTTCCTTGTCCGTCAGGCCATGGAATTTTTCCGGCAGCGGGCGGAGGGATTTGGACAAGAGGGTCCATTTTTCGACGCGGATCGTCGTTTCACCGGTATGAGTAACGAAGACCGTCCCTTCGATGCCGACGATATCACCGATATCGAGGAGTTTGAATAAGGTATATGATTCTTCACCGAGAACATCTTTACGGAAATAGAGCTGGATTTCACCACTCAAATCGCGAAGGACGCAGAAAGCCGTCTTGCCGTGGCGGCGGATAGCCATGAGGCGGCCGGCGACACTGACGACGGTTTCATTCTTTTCCAGTTCTGCAGCGTCATCCTTGACTTCCTGTGCATGATGATCCCAGTTGTATTTCTGACCGAAGGGATAGACGCCGGCGTCGATAAATTCCTGCATCTTTTCGCGGCGGACCTTCATTTGGTCATTCAATTTTTCTTCTTCAATAATAGGCGTTTCTTTTTCTTTCGTATCCGACATGTTATTCCTCCTAGGATTATTCTGCATCAGGCGGCAAGATGCGGTATTTGATTTCACCTGCCGGTGCTTTGACGGTAACGATAGCCGGATTGGCAGTATCGATGACCTGGCCGAGAATGGCCTTCCCTACAGGAGATTCATTGGAGATGCGGCCGTTGAACGGATCGGCTTCAGCCGTACCGACGACGGTGTATTCGAAGCGGTCGCCTGTTTCGACATCTTCCAGGATGACTTTCGAACCGAGGCGGACTTTATCCGAACCGTCATCGGTTTCCTTGATGATCTTCGCCGTGCGGATTTTAGCTTCCAATTCGGCAATGCGGCCTTCGATGATGCCCTGTTCATTCTTGGCGGCATCGTATTCGGCATTTTCGCTCAAGTCACCAAGGGCGATTGCTTCTTTGATGCGCTGGGAAATTTCAATACGGCGAACTGATTTCAGTTCATTCAATTCATCTTTTAACTTCTGTAACCCTTCCTGGGTAATCAGCGTTTCATTAGTCATGATTTTCCTGATCCTCCTGCGATATAATCACGTTTCACTATGATATCTTTAATTTATACCGTACTCTTAATTATATGCATATCTGTCCCTTGTGTCAATAAAGCGGCTTTCGTATCGCTTCAGCGCGCCTTGTCCATCATATCGCGGACGATGGATCGAAATTCATCAGCCGAAGCGGCGCGATTGATTCTTTCGCGGAGTGCTGCCGAGCCGTAGAGGCCGTGCGTATACCAGGACGCATGGGAACGCATTTCCCGGACGCCGATGTATTCGCCTTTATAGGCCAGCAGGGCTTCGAAATGGGACAACATCTGTTCATAGCGTTCCATCGCCGTCGGCGGTGGCAGGACTTCCCCCGTCGCCAGGTAATGGCGTATCTGCGGGAAAATCCAGGGATTCCCCTGGGCACCGCGGCCGACCATGACGGCACCGCAGCCCGTTTCCTTCATCAGGGCAGCAGCCGACGGGCCATCTACGACATCGCCGTTGCCGATGACCGGGATGGATACGGCCTGGACGACGGCTTTGATTTTTTGCCAGTCCGCCTTGCCGCTATAGAATTGTTCCCGTGTCCGGCCGTGGACCGTGACGGCAGCCGCACCGGCCGCTTCAGCCCGTTTGGCCAGCTCCGGTGCCGTAAACGAAGCGTCATCCCAGCCGGTACGCATCTTGACCGTGACCGGAATGGACACGGCGCGGACGACGGCACGGATGACCTTCTCTGCCAGGGGCAGGTCCTTCATCAGGGCCGACCCATCGCCATTCTTGACGACCTTCTTGACGGGACAGCCCATATTGATGTCGACGATATCGGCGCCGGCTTCTTCGACGACAGCCGCTGCCTGGGCCATGACCTCCGGATCCGAACCGAAAATCTGCATGGACAGGGGATGTTCCCCGTCTTCGATGTGCAGCAGTTCTTCCGTATGCTGGTTGCGATAGCGGATACCCTGGGAACTGACCATTTCCGCACAGACCAGGGCCGCCCCATAGCGGTGGGCGATGACCCGGTATGGCGCATCACAGACGCCGGCCATCGGCGCCAGGATGACCGGCGCCTCGAGTTCGACCGTGCCGATGGAGAAAGGCTTAATGGTTGCGGTCATAAATGATTCTCAGCCCTTCCAGGGTCAGCATGGGTTCGACGACGTCGATAGCGTCCGTTGCCGGAGCGACGATGACAGCCAGGCCGCCGGTAGCGACGACTTTGGCCTTACAGCCCAGTTCCTTGCGCATGCGGGCCACGATGCCGTCTACCTGGCCGACGAAGCCATAGAAGACACCGGCCTGCATACTTTCGACGGTGTTGCGGCAAATGACCTTATCCGTGCTGACGACTTCGATACGCGGCAATTTCGCCGTGCGCTGTACCAGGGCATCTGTAGAGATGCCGATGCCCGGGCAGATAGCACCGCCGAGGTAGGTCCCTTTCTTGTCGACGGCGCAGAAGGTCGTCGCCGTGCCGAAGTCGATGATGATGACCGGGCCGCCGAATTTTTCATACGCTGCGACAGCGTTGACGATGCGGTCAGCGCCGACTTCACGGGGATTATCGTATTTAATGTCCATGCCCGTCTTGACGCCCGGTCCGATGACCAGCGGTGTCAGGCCGAAATAGCGCTGGCACATGCGTTCCAGCGTGGGCATGACCGGCGGGACGACGGACGAAATGATGATGGCATCGATTTCGTCGGAGTTGACGCCGTTCAAATAAAAGAGGTTGCGGATGAGGACGCCGTATTCATCGGTCGTACGGAGACGGTCCGTCGATACGCGCCAGTGGTCCATGAGCTCCTTTCCCTTGAAAATGCCCAGGACAATATTGGTATTCCCTACATCAATGACTAATAACATAACTTTATCTCCTGCCTACTATAAGTTGATAATACGCCTATTATAATAACAGAGTTTTCCTGTCTTGAATAGTCTTTTCCCAAGAAATTAGACGGGCCGGACATGAATATCCCCTGCCATGACGACTTCTGTACCGGCTGCCGTATCGACGAGGAGATTGCCGTTTTCATCGATATCCCGTGCCATGCCGGAAAAAGTCCGGTTCACGGAACTGACGGTCACTTCCTGCCCCAGCATGCACGACAAGGACCGCCATTCGGCCAATACCTGGCTGAACCCCTGGCGGCAGACCGTATCGTAGAGCCGTTCGATTTCTGCCAGCAGCGTTTCCAGCAGGGCTAGCCGGCTGACACGGATGCCTTCCCGGGCAAAGCTGGTGACGATGGATTTCAAGTCTTCCGGCAAATCATCGGCCATGATGTCCGTGTTGACGCCGATGCCCATGATGATGTAATTGACCTTTTCAGCCGACCCGTTGAGTTCGGTCAGGATGCCGACCATCTTCCGCCCCTGGACCAGGATGTCATTGGGCCACTTGATGCCGCAGTCTGCCAGGCCGTGCCGGCGGATGGAGCGGGCTACGGCGACGGCAGCCAGCAAGGTCATCTTAGCCACTTCCATGGGAGAAATATCGGGCCGCAGGATCAAGGAAAACCAGACGCCCTTGGCATAGGGAGAGAGGAAGGTCCGATTGATGCGGCCGCGCCCGCCCGTCTGTTCTTCTGCCACGATGATCGTTCCTTCCGGCGCCCCCTGGTCAGCCAGTTTCTTGGCGACGTTATTCGTCGAATCGACCCGCTCCCGATAGACGACAGGGCGGCCGACGAACTTCGTCTGCAAACCATCAAGGATGGCCTTTTCCGACAAGAGTTCCGGAGCTTCCCGCAGACAATAGCCTTTCTTGGTATAGGACTCGATGACATAGCCCCGCTGCTTCAGCGCACGGATATGTTTCCATACGGCCGTCCGGGAAATACCGAGCTGGTCGGAAATCTGCTGCCCCGATACAAATTCATCCTTATGGTGTATCAAAAAATCGAGAATATCTTGTCTCATCACAATCACCCCTGCCGCTGCCCCTGGCAGCCCCATTCAAAAAAAAGCGCCACCAACGGCGCACAATATGCCTATTCTATGTAAAAATTTTAACATAAACCATCCCCCTGTCAAGGGGAGGCTGGGAGGTAGTGGCTCGTGGCTAGCAGTTAGTAGTCAGCAGTCAGTGGCCTGCCAGCTAGTGGCCCGTAGAAAGAATCTCCAAATATCCAGCGGATCGCCCACGTAGTGTTCTTTTTCAATTCAAAACCATCCACTAACAACTTAAAAGGGTTTGTCGTCATGCGACAAACCCTTTTTTCACTTGTTTCCTATTTTTCTTCGTCAGCCTTTTTCTCTTCGTCGTCTTTATCGGTCAGGCCTGTAGTCAGGCCGCCTTTGGGGACGGGGTTGCCCCAGGGGCTGATCTGTATTTCTGTCTGTTCTGCCTTGGGAGCAGCCGGTTCGGCTTTTTCTTCCTTGGCTTCAGGAGCGGCTGTGGTGTCCGGTGTTCCGGCTTCCGTCGTTTCCGCCGGGACAGCCGGTGCAGCTTCCGTTTCCTTTTTCTGGTCTTCCGGCCCTTCCAGGGTACCGTACTTGACCAGGTTGTCGACTTGCTGATGGTTGATCGTTTCGACTTCCATCAGGGCGTCGGCCATATGCTTCAGCGTATCCAGGTGTTCGCGCAGCATGTGGAGTACGTCGGCATAGGCTTCGGATACGGTATCGTGCATTTCCTTGTCGATGAGTTCGGCTACACTTTCACCGTAGTTGCGTTCATGCCCCAAGCTCTTGCCGAGGAAGACCTGGTCCTGCTGTTCGCCGAAGACCATGGGACCCAGTTTCGGGCTCATGCCCAGGCGGGTGATCATCTGGCGGGCGATGCGGGTGACGCTCTGCAAGTCTCCGGATGCACCGCTGCTGATTTCGTTGAAGACGATTTCTTCGGCAGCCCGGCCGCCGAGGGCGACGCGGATCTGAGCCAGGTAATACGACTTCGTTTCATACGACCGGTCTTCTTCGGGCAGCATCATGGTATAGCCGCCAGCCCGGCCGCGAGGGATGATCGTGACTTTATGGACCGGATCGGCATCCGGCAGGAGATAGGCGATGAGGGCATGGCCCGATTCGTGGACTGCCGTCAGACGCTTTTCCTTATCGCTGATGACATGGCTGCGGCGTTCCGGACCGAAGCAGACTTTTTCACTGGCTTCTTCCAGTTCAGCCATATTGATGACTTTCTTATTGGCCCGGGCAGCCAGGAGGGCTGCTTCGTTAAGCAGGTTGCCCAGATCGGCACCGGTAAAGCCCGGTGTCTTCTTGGCGATGACGTCGAGATCGACATCCTTGCCGAGGGGCTTGCCTTTGGCGTGGACGTCGAGGATAGCCCGGCGGCCGCGCAGATCCGGACGGTCGACCGTGATCTGCCGGTCAAAACGACCGGGACGCAGCAGGGCCGGGTCGAGGATATCCGGACGGTTGGTCGCAGCAATGGTGATGATGCCTTCGTTGGACCCGAAGCCATCCATTTCGACCAGGAGCTGATTCAGCGTCTGTTCCCGTTCGTCGTGGCCGCCGCCAAGGCCGGCGCCACGCTGACGGCCGACGGCGTCGATTTCGTCGATGAAGACGATGCAGGGCGCATTCTTCTTGGCCTGAGTGAACAAGTCACGGACACGGGAAGCGCCGACGCCGACGAACATTTCAACGAAGTCGGAACCACTGATGCTGAAGAAGGGCACGCCGGCTTCACCGGCTACGGCACGGGCCAGGAGGGTCTTCCCGGTCCCCGGAGGGCCAAAGAGGAGCACCCCTTTGGGTATCTTGGCGCCAATGGCATTATACTTGCTGGGGTTACGCAGGAATTCGACGATTTCCGCCAGTTCCTCCTTCGCTTCGTCTTCACCAGCAACGTCTTTAAAGGTAACTTTGATCTTACCTTCACCGTGCATCTTGGCATGGCTCTTGCCGAAGTTCATGACCCGGCCGCCGCCACCCTGGGTCTGCTGCATGATGAAGAACCAGACGGCAATAAGGACCAGGATTGGCAGGACTGCTGTCAGCATGTTCATCCACCACGAAGGCTGTTCGGGCGGTTTGGCGATGATGTTGACATCAGCATCGCGCAGAGCCGGCAAGAGGGACGAATCGGTCGGGGCGTATGAAGTAAAGGACGTTCCGTCTTTCAGCTGGCCCACGATGGCATGGTCCGCTGTGATCTGGACGGCATCGACTTTCTTCTGCTGTACCTGACTCATGAAATTCGTATAAGAAATTTCCGATTTGTCTGTCTTACTGCTCGTAAAGGCATCTATGATCGATACGGCGACGATGATGATGAGTAAGTATAAACTTACATTCCGCACAAATTTACTCAAAATATGGCTCCTTTCATTTAATTTATGATAATGCTTTTTATTCCAACCAATACAGTCTTATATTACCACACTTCTTGTAAAGCAACAACTATTTGGAATATACTTCTTCTTTCAAGATACCGATATACGGCAGGTTGCGGTAACGGCTGTCGTAGTCGAGGCCATAGCCGACGACGAAGGCATCGGGGATTTCAAAGCCGTTGTAGTCGACAGGCACCTCGACCTGACGGCGGGCCGGCTTGCTGAGGAGCGTGGCCAGTTTGACCGAGCGGGCGCCCCGTTCTTTGAGCATGGGGACGAGGTGGCTCAAGGTGACGCCCGTGTCGATGATGTCTTCGACGATGAGGACATCTTTATCCTTGACATCGTTGTCGAGGTCCTTGCGGATCTTGAGGACACCGGACGACGTCGTCGACGAACCGTAGCTGGAGCAGCTCATGAAATCGAAGTAGACCGGGCCATCGATGCAGCGGGCCAAGTCGGTGAAAAAGGTGACGGCCCCTTTGAGGATGCCGCACATGAGGATGGTCTTGCCGGCATAATCTTTGGTGATCTGGGCGCCCAGTTCGTGAACGCGGGCAGCAATCTGTTCTTCTGTCAATAAAATTTCTTTAATATCCTGATGCATCTTGTTTTCCTCCGTAATAAAGTGAATTACCGATGCCGTCTCCGTCGGGGGACGGCAGGACCCAGGCAGAGGGCTGTCCGGGTCGTATAAACACAGGCCCGGCCGCACTGGAACTGTTTTCCCGCTCCTTTAGCAGCCAGGTCCCGTATGGTTTCAACATAATGAAAAGGCAGGTCTTGACGAGAGCCCGTCCCTTCCTGCCACAGGCGGCGGATCAAGCGCCGCTGCATGGCCAGCGGCTGAGCCAGCAAACCTTTCTTATCCAGGGCCGGCATGGCGCCGTCTGGAAGGGCGAGCTGCTGGTACAGGGCTTCTGCCGCGTTTTCCAGAAAGACTTCGTCGGCCCTGACGATGTCGGCCAGGCGGTTCAAGTCCGCTGTAATGGCCGGGTTGTACTGCTGCAGCTGCGGCAACAGATCCAGCCGTATCCGGTTGCGGCTGTAGCGCCGGCTGTCATTGGTCTCATCGTGGCAGACCGGCAGCTGGCGCTGGGCGGCGTAGGCTGTCAATTCAGCCTTGGTCACAGCCAGGAGCGGGCGGATGATGTCGCCCCGCCTGGGAGCCATGCCACAAAGGCCGTCGAGGCCGCTGCCACGCAAGAGATGGAGCAGTACCGTTTCGGCCTGGTCATCGGCATGATGGGCCACGGCAATGCGGTCTGCCCCACAGGCCCGGGCCGTTTCCCGCAGGATGCGGTAACGTTCCCGCCGCCCTACGGCTTCTTCCGAAGCCTTTTCTTTCCGGGCCAGGGCCGGCACGTCGACATACTGCCAGGCAAAACCACAGTGGCGGCGCAGGGCTTCCTGCCGAACCAGGGCGACTTCGTCGTCGGCAGCCCGGCGGATGCCGTGATGGACGTAACAGGCCGTCAGGCTTAGCCTATATAACGGGGCCAGGCGGTTCAGTATATCCAGCAGGGCCAGCGAATCGGGCCCACCGGAGCAGGCGACGACCAGGGCCCTTCCCGGCTGCCACAGGTCGTGCTGCCTGCCGTAAGCGTCTACGCGTTCGACGAGGTTCACGGCTGGCGGTCCCGGGAATTCCAGGCCGCATCATGGAAAGAATGGCGGAAAAAGACGCCTTCCATGAGGTCCCGTTCACTGACGGTAATCGCCGGGATCTGATACCGCTGAAGAAAGGACTTGGCGATGAGCAGGCCGGCGATGATGATATCGCTGCGCTTGGGCTGAAGGCCCGGCACATGGCGCCGTTCTTCCGGCGTCATGGCCTGGAGCCGTTCGATATGACCGCACAGGGCTTCATAAGAAATGCAGTGGCCTTCGACTTTTTCCGCATCGTAGACGGCCAGCTGCAGATCCATGGCGGCCAGCGTCGTCAGCGTCCCACCGACGCCGATGAGCAGATCCGGCCGTATCTTCATGGGCAGCCATTCCTGATAGCAATGGCGCTCCAGATGAGCCACATCCTGATGGCTCATGACCTCGCCCCGCGTAAAGCGCACCGCACCCATGGGATAACTGTGGGACCAGCACAGGTCCCCGCCCCGGCCGGCAGCGACTTCACTGCTGCCGCCGCCGATGTCGATGACGGCAGCCGTCACGTCGGGATTGAGGGAAGCCGTAGCTCCCGTAAAGCTGAGCGACGCTTCTTCCAGGCCGGAAATCGCCCGGCAGTGCCAGCCAAAGCGGGCCCGCACTTCTGCCAGGAAAGCCTGGCCGTCGACGGCTTCGCGGACGGCACTGGTAGCCACGGCACAGACGGGGATCCCCGTCAGCTGCCCTTTCCAGCGTTCCATGGCCGCAAAGGACGCCTCCATCCCTGCCGGCGACAAGTGGTGTGTTTCATCGATATCTTTTCCCAGCCGCGTCGTCGCCAGTTCTTTCGGCGAAAAAATCCACGTACCCGGGACTTCCTGCCAGCCCGTCATGAGGCGCAGGGAGTTGGAGCCGATATCGATGACTGCATACTTCTGATACTCCATAGTTGCTCCTTTCCGATTTCGTCCATCCCCACGGCCGGTTCTCTCAAACGACCCTGGGGAAAACGTAAAAAGGCGCTGTCTTCGTGCGACAGCACCCCTTTCTTACCATCTGCTATTCAATACTTACTCAATCAGCATGGCGTGCACCGCGGCCGCCGCGTTTCGATTCCGTATTGCGTTTTAAATCCATCAGGCGTTCATCGCTTTCCTTGAGGAACTTGCTGAGTCGGTCTTCAAAAGAAAGAGAACCCGACGAACGGCGCGAATCAAAGCCATTATGCTGGCGAAATTCATGTTTCTGGCGAAAATCGCGTTTCGGGCGAAATTCCTTCTTTTCCGGCGCCGGCTGGGTCTGTTTGATAGACAGGGCGATCTTTCCCTTATCGTCTACAGACAACACTTTGACGTTGACCTTATCTCGCACTTTCAAAAAATCATTTACATCTTTGACATACTCATTAGCGACTTCAGAAATATGTACGAGACCCACTTTCTTATCCGGAAGTTCTACGAATGCGCCAAACTTTGTGATTCCTGTAACGGTACCTTCCATCACACTGCCTACTTCGATTGTCATGCTGTTTTAATTTCCTCCTTGTAATATCAGCATTATTGCTAAACGTATACAGCCATTATACTCATAATCACTAAAAAATTCAATCATCAAAATACAAAATATAGCGATTACGGCTTATAAGGAATTTCATCGGGCTTGGCCAATCCAAACTGTTCTCGCGCTTCCTTGGCGATTTCATCGGGATCATTCAGCTCGTCACGCCGCTCCCGGAGCCGGAGGTTCTCATCCCGCAAGGTCTGTTCCTGCTGCAAAGTCTGATTCATGTCCTCATGGATTTCCCACAACCGGTAAAGGCGGATGCCGATGAGATAGAACCCGGCAATGATGATGGCCATGAGAAAAAGATTGTACCAGCTCAATTGCCGAAGCCGGATGAGCAGGCCAGGACGGCGCTTCCGGCGAACCTTGCGGCGCTTCTTCCGGCGCCCAGGCTGGCGATACTGCTTGGTTTCCACCCAATCACCCTTTCTAAGAACAAGAGACTGAAAAAGTCTTACCTTATAGTATACCGTGCTTTAAGCACAAGATAAAGTTTTTTTGCAAAATTCCTTTTAAAATGGGCAGAGGTTATATATAATAGAGGCACGACATTTTGTATCTTATTCCGAGGGGGAACACTTATGCATTACGAAAAAATCACGACAGAAATCCTGGAAAAATTAAAGGCCATCGTCGGCCCGAAGAACGTCGTCACCGACGCCGATGCCATGCAGCCTTACTCCCATGACGAAGTGACCGATCCGGCTTATCACCACATGCCGGAAGCCGTCGTCTTTGCCGAAACGGCACAGCAGGTCAGTGCCATCATCAAATTGGCCAACGCCTGCCACTTCCCTGTCGTCCCCCGCGGGGCCGGCACAGGCCTGGCTTGCGGGGCTGTCCCGGAATACGGCGGCCTCGTCTTGTCACTGGAAAAGATGAATAAGATCCTGGAAATCAATGAAAACGGACTCTATGCCGTCGTCGAACCGGGCGTGCGCACGTCAGACCTGCAGGAAGCAGCCGAAAAGAAAGGCCTCTTCTATGCCGGCGACCCGTGCAGCGGCGATTCATGCTTCATCGGCGGCAACATCGCCACCAACGCCGGTGGCAATAGGGCTGTCAAATACGGGACGACGCGCCACCAGGTCTACAGCGTAGAAGTCGTCAATCCGACAGGGCGCATCGTCAACCTCGGCGCGCGGCTGCAGAAACAGTCGACAGGCTATTCCCTGGACCAGCTGGTCATCGGCTCGGAAGGGACCCTGGGCATCATCACCAAGGCCACGCTGAAACTCCTGCCCAAGCCGAAATACGCCTTGGATCTGCTGGCCATCTTCGACGACCGCCGCCAGGCCATGGGCGTCGTCACCAAGATCATCAAAGCCGGCATCACGCCGACGTGCGTTGAATTTATGGACAACATCACCATCAAGTCCGTCGAAAAGTACCTCAATGAAAACCTCCAGGGCAGCGACAACGGCAACTACGTCATCGTCGAAGTCGAAGGGACCAGCGAAGACGACCTGGACGACAAAGCCGTCGTCCTCGACGAAGTCTGCACGGAAAATGGCGCTTCGTCAGTTCTCGTCGCCGACCACAACAAGATTTGGCAGGCCCGCAAGGCCTTTGCCGAAGCCGTCCGTGCCGAAAGCCTCATCGTCTGCAAAGAAGACGTCGTCGTCCCTGTCGACCAGGAAGCAGCCCTCCTCGATGAAATCCTTCGCCTGGCCCAGAAATATAACTTGGTCACCCGCATCGCCAGCCATGCCGGCGACGGCAATATCCACTTGAACATCCTCAAGAACGAAGATGCCACCTATGAAGACTGGGACCAGCGGGTCAAGGCCAACCAGCAGGAACTGTACAAGTTCATCTATGCCCACGGCGGCCGCCTGTCCGGCGAACACGGCATCGGCTATAAGCGCAAGCACTTGATGGAGGAATTTACCGATCCTGGCGAACTGGAAATGATGAAAGCCATCAAGAAGGCCCTCGATCCCAACGACATCCTCAACCCGGGGAAAATCTTCGACGTCGAGTAACTTGCAAAAATGGCGGCTACCGTGTATAATACATAACAGAACTGAATAAGACATATATCTTCAGGGCAGGGTGAAATTCCCGATCGGCGGTATAGTCCGCGAACGCTACGGCGTAGGAGCCACTGGCTCGTGATTTGGTGCAATTCCAAAACCGACAGTATAGTCTGGATGGAAGAAGATGTGGCGTGCTGCGCTTGCAGCCTGCCTTTCCTTGCATGTCAAAGCCCTGTGCCACTGGCCAGGGCTTTTTTGATACCATTCATAAAACTGATAAACAGACTTTAAGGAGGTCTTTATTTTGACTACAGAAAAACGTAAATTCAACACCATCGAAGAAGCACTGGAAGAATTGCAGGCCGGCCATATCATCATCGTCACCGATGACCCGGACCGCGAAAACGAAGGCGACTTCATCTGCGCCGCCCAGTACTGCACGACCGAAAACATGAACTTCATGGCCAGCCACGGCAAGGGCCTTATCTGCATGCCTATGAGCATCGAATATGCCCATAAGCTCGGTCTGCCCCAGATGGTCAGTGAAAATACAGATAATCACGAAACGGCCTTCACCGTTTCCATCGACCACGTCGATACGACGACGGGTATCTCCGCTGTCGAACGCGCCCTGACGGCCCGCAAATGTGTCGAAGAATCGGCTCGTCCCGAAGACTTCCGCCGTCCTGGCCACAACTTCCCGCTCATCGCCAAACGCGGAGGCGTCCTGACCCGCAATGGCCACACAGAAGCCACGGTCGACCTCATGCGCCTGGCAGGGCTCAAACAAGTCGGCCTGTGCTGTGAAATCATGGCCGATGACGGCACGATGATGCGCACGCCGGACCTCTGGAAAATCGCCGATAAATACGGCCTGAAATTCATCACCATCCACGACCTCCAGAACTACTGCCGCCGCCACGACAAACACGTCATCCGCGAAGCCGTCGCCAAGATGCCGACGAAGTTCGGCGAATTCAAGATCTACGGCTACATCAACGACCTGACCGGCGAACACCACGTCGCCCTGGTCAAAGGCGAAATCGGCGATGGCAAGAACCTCTTGTGCCGTGTCCACTCCGAATGCCTCACAGGCGACGTCTTCGGCTCCCGCCGCTGCGACTGCGGCGAACAGCTGGCAGCTGCCCTGACGCAGATCAACGCCGAAGGCCGGGGCATCCTCCTCTACATGCGCCAGGAAGGCCGCGGCATAGGCCTCATCAATAAACTCAAGGCCTATGTCCTCCAGGAACAGGGCTACGACACGGTCGAAGCCAATGAAAAACTCGGTTTCGCACCGGACCTTCGTGAATACTGGATTGGTGCCCAGATTCTCCAGGACATGGGCGCCAAAGAAATCCGCCTGCTCACGAACAACCCGGAAAAAGTCTACGGCCTCGAAGGCTTCGGAGTCGAAATCGTAGAACGGGTCCCCATTGAAATGAAACCGCAGAAATTCGACGAATTTTACTTGGAAACGAAAAAGAATAAAATGGGCCACATCCTCCCCCATCTGCATTAAGAGCGAGGAAAAAAGGCGCTGTCCCATGAAGACAGCGCCTTTTTTCGTGGTTCGTGTTTCGTGGTTCGTGGCTCGTGGCTCTCCTTATAGGAGAGCTGTCAGCGAAGCTGACTGAGAGGTTGCTCTTTCAGCATGTGGTTCGAAGTTTGCAGAGCTTGCCACGTGCAAGCCTCTACAGATGTGACGCCTCGGGAATTTCTACAAACTCCGTACTACAAACTATAAAGTAAAAGGAACCTAGCATGATGGCAGAAACCTTCATACAACACACTCTCCTATTGCAGCAAAGTGAATTTATCCTTTCGGTAATCGATGAGGCCTTCTTTCTTCATCTTGCTCAGTTCGGCCGATAAGGCGCTGCGGTCTACGGAAAGGAAGTCGGCCATCTGCTGGCGGTTGAAGGGCAGGCTGAACGTGGCCTTGCCTTTCTTGCGGGCCAGGTCGGACAAATAGAGGACGATTTTCTGGCGCGTCGACCGCTGGGTCAGGTAGCGTATCTTTTCGGTCAGGAGACGGTTCTTTTCGGCCATCATGGCCAGGAGGTTGCTCATGAAGCGGGCCTGGGCCGGCGTCAGCACCTGGCCGGCATGGAGGACGTTATCGACGTGGACCTGCATGATGACCGTATCCGACGCGGCCACGACGTCGACCGTAGCCAGTGACTCAGGCAGACAGGCAAAGGCTTCGCCAAAGAAGAAGCCCGCCGGGATCTGGGACAGGATATTGCGATTGCCCCAGTAATCTTCCTGGATGATATGGACGGCGCCGTCCAGAACCAATCCGATATAGGGGACAGTATCGCCGGAATAAAAGAGAAATTCCCCTTTCTGATACTTTTTTTTGCGCACCTTCAAGTGCTCCAGGAGCGGCAGGACATCGGCTTCAGTAATACCACAAAAAAGCGGTGATTTTTTGATAAGGGAAAGATAGGGTTCCATTGGAAAACCTCCCGAAAAAAGATAATAGTTGGAAAAACAACAGCTTATTCCTCCTCCATGAGATATACTGAGACCATAAAAGGTCCAAGATTATTGATTCATCATCACTGCGGAGGAAACTATGATACGTAAAATTATACAGATTGATTCAGAAAAATGCAATGGCTGCGGCGCCTGCGCCACGGCCTGTCACGAAGGAGCCATCGCCATGGTCGACGGTAAAGCCCGTCTCATGCGCGACGACTACTGCGACGGCTTAGGCGACTGCCTGCCTCACTGCCCGACAAATGCCATCACCTTTATCGAACGCGAAGCCGTCGCCTACGACGAAGAAGCCGTCAAGAAGCACATGGCCGCCCAGGGAAGGGTCTACCGTGGCCGCTGCCCGGGCAGCCAGGCACGCTGCCTCGAACCGGCAGAAACAGTGCCGGCAAGCACGCCCGACATGCCATCGCGCCTGAGCCAGTGGCCGGTTCAGCTGAAGCTGGTCCCGCCCCATGCGCCTTACTTCAACGGCGCCAGCCTGCTCATCGCCGCCGACTGCACGGCCTATGCCTACGCCCGTTTCCATGAAGACTTCATCAAAGGGCGCATCACCCTCATCGGCTGTCCCAAACTCGACGACATCGATTACGCCGAAAAATTGACAGAAATCATCCGTCAGAACGATATCCAGGACCTCACCCTGGTCCGCATGGAAGTCCCGTGCTGCGGCGGGCTGGAAATGGCCGCCAAAAGAGCCCTCCAGCAAAGCGGCAAGGCGATTCCCATGAACGTATACACCATCAGTTTGGATGGGAAAATAAAGGCATAGGAAAAGGAGCTGCCCTTATAAGGCAGCTCCTTTCCGTGGTCCGTTTGGCGTGGTTCGTTTACTGAAGAAATCCCACATTTAGCGACAAACGAGCCACGACCCACGGCAAACGAAAAAGCTGTCCGCAAGGACAGCTTTTTTCATTTTACACGTTCCATTCTTCTTTGAGTGTCGACAGGCACATGAAGGTCTGCGACGAGGCGACGGTCGGGATTTCGTTCAGGACCTGCATGAGGAAGTGTTCCAGGTCATCTGGCGTCTTGACCAGGACTTTCAATAAGTAGTCAAAGGCGCCGACGACGTGATGGCATTCCAATACTTCCGGGTACTGGACGATTTTCGAGCGAAATTCTTCGACATCGCCAGACCGTTCGAGGTTGACCATGATGAAAGCCGTCACGTTATAGCCGGTCTTGCGGCGGCTTATCTTGGCACCGTAGCCTTCAATGATGCCGTTGTGTTCCATCTTGCGGATACGTTCGGCAACAGCCGGGATGGACAGGCCGACGACCTTGCTGATTTCCGTAGCCGAAGCCTTGCCATTGTGTTTGAGTATCGTTAAAATTTTGTCATCAATATGATCCATATGTAGATACTACCCTCCATAGTTCTTAAATTTTACATATCTATTATCTTACAAACGAATGAAAAAGTAAATAGACTTAAAGATATTAATTTTTCTTCTGCTATACTTTTTACTTCTATGGAGTCGGGTTTATTCTGAAAAATGAAAATCACCGTTCAGATCGGAAAAATTATCCTTGAATCCCTGAGTCATATAGACGGCATTATCAGTGCCCGTGATTTCACAGTCGACGCCTTCCATGCTGTTCACCAGTTCCATCCCTTTCTGCGGCCCCAGGACGAAGACGATGGTCGTCATCATGTCGCTGAGCATGCCGGCATGGGGTACCGAGCCGTCGATGATGATGGAATCGCTCATGACGCCGGACCGGGCCGGATAACCCGTGCGGGGATCGAAGATGTGGTGGTAGCGGACGCCATCCTGGATGAAATAGCGTTCGTAGTCGCCTGACGTGGACAGGGCCTGGTTCTCGATGGATACGATGCCCAGGAAAGCCTTATCATCGTCAGACCGGGGATGCTTGATGCCGATGCGCCAGGGCTTGCCTTTACTCGTCTTGCCGACGGCATACATCGAGCTGGCGCCGAGATTGATGAGACCGCTTTCAATGTGGTGCTTTTCATAGATCTTACGGATTTCGTCGACCGCATAGCCTTTGGCGACACCGCCCAAGTCGATGGCCATACCTGCTTTCGCCAGCATGACGCTGTGGTCTTCCGGCCGCAGGAGGATGTCCTTATAGTTGACCTTCATCAAGGCCCGGGAAATCTCATCGGCTGAGGGTACGTGCTGGTCGTCATTGCCGATGCGCCACAAATTGGTCATGACGCCGACCGTGATGTCCCATTCGCCCTGGCTCTTGGCAGAATAATCCTTGGCATATTCGATCATTTCATAAACAGCCGGGTCGACCTGGACGTATTCCCTGCCGGCAGCCGCATTGATACGGCTCACATCGCTGTCTTCATTCTGGCCGGCCAGTTTATCCAGCTGATCCAGGCGGTCGAAACCTTCGTCGACTGCTTCTTTGGCTTCTTTCCCCGACGCCCGCAGGGACACCGTCGTATCCATGGCGACACCGCTCCTATCAAAAGAAGACTCCGGATGCAGAGTGCATCCGGAGCAACTTAAAACGATGAGGAACGCCATGGTGAGAAGAACCCATACATACCGTTTCTTATCCATGTATTAACCTACGTTTTCTTCTTTCTTGAAAGAACCTTTGATCATTTCGTTGATGGCACCGGTCGGGCACTTGGTCAGGCAGGTTGCATTGTCACAGTTGTGGCAGATGTCCTGGTTGACGACAGCCAGATGGTCGATGATCTTGATAGCTCCTTCTTCCTGGTGCGAGCAGTTACGCATGCAGGAACCGCAGCCGAGGCACAGGGCCTTGCAGTTCTTCATAGCCGGAGCGCCGAAATCTTTGGAGCTACAGCTGATGCTGACTTTGGCACTGACCGGCAGGAGTTCGATGACGTGGTTCGGGCAAACAGAAGCGCATTTGCCGCAGCCCGTGCAGAGCGTCTTGTTGACGACCGGCAGGCCATTTTCGCCCATGCTCATAGCACCGAACGGGCAGGCACGCGTGCAGTTGCCGAAGCCAAGACAGCCGAACTTACAGAATTTCGGACCCTGCTGGACGATTTTAGCAGCCGCGCAGTCATGAATACCTTTGTATTCATAAGCCAGTTTGGCAATGCCATTGCCGCCGCGGCATTTGATGTGAGCATATTTCGGTTCCGTAGCTTCAGCGACTTTGCCCGTCAATTTAGCGACGACAGCAGCGACTTCAGCTTTACCAGGAACACAGAGGTTAGGCGGAACGTTCGGGTCGAGGACGACGGCTTCCGCATATTTTGCACAACCGGCGAAACCGCAGGCACCGCACTGGCCCTGAGGAAGTGCTTCTTTTACTTCGCCGATGAGCGGGTTTTCTTCCATGGCAAACTTCTTATCAGCACTTGCAAGGATAAAGCCGAAGACGATACCGATGCAGGCCATGATAACGACGGCCATGATTGCAATGAACGAGTAATCCATAATTTAATTCCAACTCCTTTGCCTTAAATCATACCGGAGAAGCCGAGGAATGCCAGGGACATCATGCCGGCGATGATGAAAGCGATCGGTGTGCCTTTCATAGCATGAGGAACATCGGCATAGTCCAATTTTTCACGGCAGCTTGCCATGAGAATCAGAGCCAGGGCGAAACCGAGGCCTGCGCCAACGGCGAAGACGATGTTTTCCAGGAAGTTATAACCGCTGGTGACACTGATGACCGGGACGGACAATACGATACAGTTCGTAGCGATCAGCATGAGGTAAATGCCCCACATGTTATACAATGTCGGCGATTCTTTCTTGATGACGATTTCCAGTAACTGTACGAAACTTGCGATCAAGATAACAAAGGAAATCGTCCGCAAGAAGGTCAGGTTAAGCGGTACGAGGACCCAGTTGTAAAGGCACCATGCCAGGATAGTACTCAAAGTGATGACGGCAGTAACGGCGAAGCCCATGCCGACAGAGGCGTTCAGGTTCTTGGAAACGCCGAAGAAGATACACAAACCGAGGAACTTGGTCAATACGAAGTTGTTAATCAAGACAGCCCCGATGAACAGCGTAAAGTATTCCATTATCCTTCACTCCCTTTCAGTTGTCTCTGTCTTTCAACATGTTCATTCCAGATCTTGAAGCCGGCCATGATGAAACCGATGAGCATGAAAGCTCCAGGCGGCAGTGCCATGATCAGAGCAGGCTGATAGGACGGACCGAAGACTTCCATGCCAAAGAAAGTGCCGTTGCCGAGGATTTCACGGACGAAGGAAATCATGAACATAGCAATGGTGAAGCCAATGCCCATGCCCATGCCGTCGAGGAAGGAAACGACGACGCCGTTTTTCGATGCAACCGATTCAGCACGAGCCAGGATGATAGCAAATACGACGACCAAGTCGAGGTATACGCCCAAGGCTTTGTACAAATCCGGAGCATAGGCCTGTAAGAACAGCTGTACGCAGGTTACGATGGTAGCGATACAGGTGATGTAAACAGGGATACGGACTTTTTTGTTGATCAACTTGTGGATGATGGAAACGACTGTGTTGTTAGCCGTGATAACGAACCATACTGTGCAGCCCATGGTCAGACCATTGATGACGCTTGTCGTGACGGCAAGGCCAGGGCACAGGCTCAGGGCCAGGACGAAGTACGGGTTTTCTTCAATAATGCCTCTAGTAAATACTTTCCAAAGATTCATTATTATTTACCCCCTAACTGTGCTGCTTTTTCAACAGCCTGCTTAACGCCCAAAGTGAAAGCACGGGAAGAAATGGTAGCACCGGTCATGGCCTGGATCTTATCCTTTACGCCATGGTCTTTAGTGACTTCCAGGTTTTCCAGTTTCTTGCCTTTGAACTGATCTTTAAACGGAGATTTAGCACCTCTGTCACCGAGGCCCGGAGTTTCGTTGGCTTCGAGGACCGTGTAGTCCAGGACTTTGCCGTCCATGGAAACAGCCGTCAGCATCTTGATGGGGCCGCCGTAGCCTTTCGGAGCCGTCGGAATGATATAAGCAACTTTTTTGCCGCCCTGTTCAGCGATGAAGGTATCTTTTTCGCCCTGGACGGGAACGAATTTTTCAGCCTGCGGAACGAGTGATTTCATGGAATCCTGTTTCATCTGTTCTGCTTTAGCCGTAGCGGTCGGGCCGGTAATGAAGAAGACAGCGCCGATGATACAGCCGGAAACCAGGCAGGTGAGGACAAGGTTCATCGCAACCTTGAAGATCCCGCTTTCGTTTTTGTCTGCCATTTTATTTAGCCCCCTTTTTTACTGCGCCAAAGACGGTCGGTTTGACCAGACGGTCGATGAGCGGAGTCAAGGTATTCATGAGCAAGATGGAGTAGCAAACCCCTTCAGGATAGCCGCCGAGTGTACGGATGAGGACCGTAATGAGGCCGCAGCCCAGAGCGAAGATCATCTGGCCTTTGAGGGTAATCGGAGCGGTGACCATATCGGTTGCCATGAAGAAAGCACCGATGATGAGGCCGCCAGCCATCATTTCAAAGAGTGCAACGTTGGCACTGCCATAGATGGCACCCATGAGGATACCGACAGTAGCGATCATGATGACCGGAACCTGCCAGTTGATGTAACCTTTGTAGATCAGCCACAAACCGCCGAGGATGAGGAGGACCGTAGAGGTTTCACCGAGGGAGCCGTTGCGGAACCCGAAGAACAGGCTCTGATAAATGGTGCCCCAATCGTTCGTGCCGAAGAGATTGAAGAGAGCGTCTGTGCCGCCGTGTTTGAAGACGTTCAGCGGCGTAGCACCAGCGACACCGTCGACGACGGTCCCGTTGAGCTGGGTCCAGGTCGTCATGGCAATCGGCCAGGAAACCATCAAGCCAGCACGGCCAACGTGAGCCGGGTTGAAGATGTTGTAGCCAAGGCCGCCCATGGCCTGTTTACAAACGACGATTGCCAGGAAGGAACCGACGATGCTCATCCACCAGGGAAGGCTCGGCGGGCAGCACATAGCCAGGAGAAGGCCCGTGATGACGGCAGAACCATCTGTGATGGTGACGCGTTTGTGCATCAGTTTTTCCCATAAAAATTCGAATACAACTGCCGAGACAATTGCGACGATGATATTGACGAGAGCATTAACACCGAAATAGTAGACGCCGAACGCAGCAGCCGGTACAAGGGCGGCGACGACATTCCACATGATTTTAGGAATGGTTTCGTTACAGCGAACATGCGGTGAAGATGCTACGGTAAGTTTAAATTCCTGCATGTCTTTAGCATCCTTTCCATTTGTTTGTCCTTTAGCTTCTGGACTCATGATATCCCTTCTTCCAATTAGTTCTTGGCTTTCTGTGCTTCAGCTTTAGCCTGCGCTGCGCGCTGGATAGCTTTGCACTGGCCTTTCGCATTGCGGATATACTGGACAATGTTACGTTTTGCCGGGCAGGTGTAGACACAGCTGCCACATTCGACACAGTTCATGACGCCGTATTCCATGCATTTATCCCATGCCTGGCAGGACGAGAAGATGCTGAGCTGGCTCGGAATGAGGCCCATCGGACATGCTTCTACGCAGCGGCCGCAACGGATGCACGGAGATTCTTCGCCGACCTGGCATTTTTCCGGAGAGAGAGCCAGGATACCGGAAGCCCCTTTGGTGATCGGTACATCGAGCTGATACTGGGCCAGACCCATCATCGGGCCGCCGGCGATCAGGCGATCCGGCTGTTTGGAGAAGCCGCCGCAGTAATCGATGGCTTCCTGGAAAGTCGTGCCAATGCGGAGACGGAGGTTCTTCGGTTCTTTGATGCAGTCACCGGTGACGGTCGTAAGACGTTCGATGAAGGGGATGCCCTGACAGACAGCATCGGTGATGGCAATGACCGTACCGACGTTGCTGACGACGCAGCCGACGTTCATAGGAAGTCCGCCCGGTTCGACCTGACGGCCTGTGCAGGCTTCGATCATCATCTTTTCAGCGCCCTGAGGGTACTTCGTCTTGCAAGCGAGAACAGTAACTTCAGGAATATCTTTGAAAGCTTCGGTCAGGTTCTGGATGGCTTCGGGCTTATTGTCTTCGATGCCGATGAATGCTTTCTTGACGCCGAGGACTTTCATGCAGATCTGGACGCCCGTGACGAGTTTGTCCGTCGTTTCCTTTTCAACCATGGCGCGATAGTCGCAGGTCAGGTACGGTTCGCATTCAGCACCGTTGACGATGAACGTATCGACCGGTTTGTTCGGAGCCAGTTTGACATGAGCCGGGAAGGTAGCACCGCCGCAGCCGACGACGCCGGCCTTCTTGATGAGTTCCAAGATTTCCTTGCTGTCGAGCTGTTTCCAGTCGTGAGCCTGAGGAATCCCTTCTGCCCATTCATCTTTGCCATCTGCTTCGATGACGACAGCCATGCACTTAACCATCATGTTGTGCGGCATAGGCGCAACTTTGATGACTTTGCCGGACGTAGATGCATGGATGTCGGCATGCAAGAATGCGTCACTCGTCCCGATAAGCTGGCCTTTCTTGACCAGGTCACCGACTTTGACGGTCGGCGTACAAGGCGCACCAAAGTGCTGGCTCATGGGAATGACGACTTGAGCCGGTACTGCCGGGGTTTCTATGGCTTTGTCTTTTGCATAGATCTTGCCATCGTCAGGATGGACCCCACCTCTTTTAAAGGTATTCAACATCAAAAATCACCTCATTATTATATAATGAAAAATAATAAAAACATGAATCATGCTTTCAATCGCTTACATTATATCATTATGTAGCATATTATTCAATGTGAAAATCAGAGCAAAGTTACACATTTAACTCATTTTTATGACCTGCCATGCGAAGGAAAAAGAAGTCAAAAAAGGTCCAGATACAAAGAGATACTACAGTTTACATTTCCGTATACATTACCCGTTTTGTATACTATAAAGGGCCGTTTTATCTCATTTTACAAGGATGCATAATAACATAAAATAGTTTATTTTTCTTTTCACAGTAACTAACTTTTATCGTATTTTGCCGAAATAAAGCAACTTGCCATATGTTCAAGAAATCACATATATATGCATCACATATGCATCAAGGGCATAGACGTGAAAAGGGGCTGTAACAGAATAGCCTCATCTAAAAAATGGACTCAGTTATCTGAGCCCATTTTTTTTAAGCAAAAGAGGCCCCAAAGGGCCTCTTTGCTGGTATAATTATTGTATGCCAAACAAAATCAACCACGTAAAGTATACCAAAACTTACACTCCGAGGCAACTCGTTTTGCCATTGGATTATGGCATTTCACTAGAACAAGATCGGTTGGTTTGTATCGTAGATGCATTATTAGAAAGGTTGGATTATTCAGCATTACAGCATCTCTACTCTGTTAAAGGCAGAAATCCTAAGGTACCGCCCAAGATCTTGTTCAAAGTGAGGGTCTTTGCTGCAGCCCAGGGCGTATATTCCCTGCGCAGTATCAGCGAACAATGCCGTGTCAATATAGAATATATGTGGTTGCTGGAAGGGTATCCGGCTCCCAGCCACATGACGTTTGGCCGTTTCTTTCACCGGATTCCCATAGAAGTGCTCCGCCATTTGTTTGCCCAGTTTGTGCATCAACTGTCTTTGCTGGATTCCGTAGATTTTACAGAATGGTATATTGATGGGACCAAGATGGAAGCCAACGCGAACCGCTATACGTTTGTCTGGCGCAAGCGAGTGGAAAAAGGGATCGCTAAGCTAAAGGAAAAACGGCGGCAAATCCAGGAACAGATGCTAGCTTTCACGGGCATGGATACCTGTACACTGGATGACGATGAATTACTCCGGTCTGCCGCAGACGTATGCCAAGGAAACGGCATCACATTCGTGCAAGGGTCTGGCCACCGAAAAACAGTCGAACAAAAACTATTTGAAGAAGTGGCAGCCATCCGGGAGAAACAGCAAGAATATGATGCCCACCTGACCATACTGGGCACACGGAACAGTTATTCCAAGACCGATCCCGATGCTACATTTATGCGCATGAAAGAAGACCACATGAAAAACGGGCAGCTGAAGCCGGCCTACAATCTTCAGTTAGCCGTACAGTCTGAATATATTATCGGACTGGGTCTATTCCCGAATCCAACAGATACCCGGACCTTGATCCCGTTTTTGACGGCATTGGAATCAGAGTATGGAAGACTGGCAGATCATATCGTGGCGGATGCCGGATATGACAGTGAAGAGAATATGGACTGGATAGAAAAGAAAGGAAGCACGGTATGCATCAAGCCACGGGAGTATGAATACCGGAAGACGTCTGCCTTCAAGAAAAAAATCGGGCACCGAAGCAATATGGCCTATGACGCAGACAGCGATACCTATACCTGTGCCAAAGGAAGGAAGCTGCATTTCATAACGGAAAAAAAGCAGCGCGATAGGGCCAGCGGATATGAACGGACCGTACGAATTTACCAATGTGAAAACTGTCAGTATTGTGGAAAACGGAATCAATGCCAGCCGACCCGTACAGGAAAGAAACCAACACAGAATAAAATGGTACAGTACAATCCTTACTACCAATCCTTATTGGACAGGGACTACGACTTCATTCATAGTGAAAAAGGAATCCAGTTGCGGATTAACCGCTCCATACAGATAGAAGGGGCGTTTGGAACAGTAAAGGGAAACTACGAATACCGCCGAGTGAGACATAAGGGAAAAGAAAGTGTAGAAAAGGAACTGTTGTTCATGGCATTCGGCTTTAATCTGAGAAAATACCGAAGTCGCCGGGATACGGACCGATTACAACAACACTATTTAGAAAAAGAAGAAACACATACAGTAGCCTGCTAAAAAAAGAAAAAACAGCAAGGCTTATTAAAGTACGCCTAAAAACAGATAGCTGGCATTTTTCACGAAAATGAAAAATGCCAGCTATTGTGTTAGTTATGGGAAAGAAAGAAGACTGCAACAAAATGAGCTAAAAAGCTCATTTTGTTACAGCCCCTTTTGAGTGGCTAGTTGTTAGGGGCTAGGGGCTAGTGGCTGACTGCTAACGGCGGGCCGCCCTTTAGGACGGCCCCTACGAGCCACGAGCCACGAGCCACGAGCCACGAGCCACGAGCCACCAATTATTCCCCTTTTAATTCCAGGGCCGTTTTAATCAGGCCTTTGAACAGCGGATGAGCGTTGGTCGGACGGGATTTAAATTCCGGATGGAACTGGCAGCCGACGAACCAGGGATGATCTTTGAGTTCGACGATTTCTACCAGGCGGTCGTCCGGCGACGTGCCCGACAGGACCAGGCCGGCATTGACCATTTCCGTACGGTATTTGTTGTTAAATTCCCAGCGATGGCGATGGCGTTCGTAAATGAGGTTTGTCCCATAGACTTCGTGGGCCTTGGTGCCTTCCGTCAATTTGCAGGGATATAGGCCGAGGCGCATCGTGCCGCCTTTATCGGAGATGTCGACCTGGTCCGGCATGAGGTCGATGACCGGGAATTTGGCATCTTCGTGAAATTCCGACGACGTAGCACCTTCGAGGCCGACGACGTGGCGAGCAAATTCCATGACAGCGCACTGCATGCCCAGGCAAAGGCCGAGGTAAGGCACGTTGTTTTCACGGGCATACTGGACGGCGCGGATTTTGCCTTCGACGCCACGGTTGCCGAAGCCGCCGGGAACGACGATGCCGTCGATACCTTTGAAGACTTCTTCCATGGACAGGTTCGGATCTTCCAGGGTTTCCGAATCGATCCAGTGGATGTTGACTTTGGTCTTATAGGCGATGCCGGCATGGTTCAAGGCTTCGGCTACGCTGAGGTAAGCATCGTGAAGGGCGACATACTTGCCGACCAGGGCGATTTCCAGGGTCTTTTCCGTATTGTAAATGGCGTGAACCATCTTCTTCCAGTCTTCCATATCGCACGGGCGGTCGGGCAGGTCGAGTTTGTCCAGGACGATGCGGTCCATGCCTTCTTCCGACAAGAGGAGCGGCACTTCATAGATGCTGTTCAAGGTCTTGTTTTCGATGACGGCATCTTTATCGATATCGCAGAACAGGGCCAGTTTTTCTTTCATTTCATCCGACAAGGGGCGTTCCGTACGGCAGACGATGATGTCCGGCTGGATACCGATGCTGCGCAGTTCCTTGACACTGTGCTGGGTCGGTTTGGTCTTCAGTTCGCCAGCAGCGCCGATGTACGGCACGAGGGTGACGTGGATGTACAAGACGTCATTGCGGCCGACTTCCTTCTTGATCTGGCGGATGGCTTCCAGGAACGGCAGGCTTTCGATGTCGCCGACAGTGCCGCCGATTTCCGTGATGACGATGTCCGCATTGTCGTCGTCGCCGACGCGATAGACGCGGTTCTTGATTTCATTGGTGATGTGCGGGATGACCTGGACGGTATGGCCCAAATAATCGCCGCGGCGTTCTTTCTGCAGGACAGACCAGTAAATCTTGCCGGTCGTGACGTTGGAGTTCTTGCCGAGGTTAATGTCGATGAAGCGTTCATAATGACCGAGGTCGAGGTCCGTTTCCGTACCGTCGTCAGTGACGAAGACTTCGCCGTGCTGGTACGGGCTCATCGTACCCGGGTCGATGTTGATATAAGGGTCAAACTTCTGGATCGTGACCTTATAGCCGCGGTTCTTCAGCAAACGGCCCAGCGATGCTGCTGTAATGCCTTTCCCTAACGAAGAAACGACGCCGCCTGTGACAAAGATGTATTTAGCCATATTTCCTCCCTGTTGAGCTTCTGCTCATCGAATCAAAAATCAAATCGCTTATTATTTTATTATATTACATTTTTTCAGGAGCAGAAACCCCTAAAATAGCCAAACTGTTTGCAATGGTGATGCGGACTGCCGTGACCAGGGCCAGACGGGCTTTTTCCAAGTCCTTATCTTCCTGGATGATGCGGCAGTGGTTATAGAACGTATGGAACATGCCGGCCAGTTCGTGGACGAAGTGGGCGATGCGGTGCGGCGCCCGTTCGCGGGCTGCGCGCTGGACTTCTTCCGGGAAAGCGGCCATCTTCTTGATCAGTTCCAGTTCGTATTCATTGGTCAGCGTATCCCATTTGACGTCGGACCAGTCCATGCTGAGGTTGGCACCGGCTTCCTTGGCCTGACGGTAAATGCTGTAGATACGGGCATGGGCGTACTGGATGTAGTAGACCGGATTTTCGTTGCTGTGGGATTTCGCCAGGTCCAGGTCGAAATCGAGCTGCGTATCCAGGGACCGCATGATGAAGAAGTAGCGGGCTGCATCGGTGCCGACTTCTTCGATGAGTTCGTTCAGCGTAATGGCCTGACCCGTACGCTTGCTCATCTTGACGGGCTTGCCGTCGCGGAAGAGGCTGACCATCTGCAAGAGGAGCACTTCCAGCTGATCGACGTCGTAACCGAGGGCTGCCATGGCCGCTTTGACGCGGGCTACATAGCCGTGGTGGTCGGCGCCCCAGATGTTGATCATCTTCTTGAAGCCCCGGTCATACTTATTCTTATGGTAGGCGATATCGGCTGCCAAATAAGTCGGTACGCCGTTGTCGCGGATGACGACACGGTCTTTGTCGTCGCCGTAGTCCGTCGATTTCAGCCACAGCGCACCGTCTTTTTCATAAATCTTGCCCCGTTCTTCCAAGACCTTGCAGGCTGCCTGGATGGCATCGGGATGGAGCGTCCGTTCGCTGAACCAGTTATCGTAATGGACGTTGAAATGAGCCAGGTCCCGTTTGAGGGCCTTGAGTTTTTCTGCATAGGCCCGGTCCTTGAACAGTTCCAGCCGTTCTGCTTCCGGCATGTCCAAATATTTATCGCCGTCCTGGTCGATGATGGCCTGGGCCGTTTCGATGATGTCATGGCCGTGATAGCCGTTTTCCGGGATTTCCGCCGGCTTGCCCAGGAGTTCCAGATAACGGGCGTTGACCGACGCAGCCAGGTTGTTCATCTGGTTGCCGGCATCGTTGATGTAATATTCAGCCTGGACGTTATAGCCTGCAGCCCGCAGGAGGTTGACCAGGGCACTGCCATAAGCGGCACCGCGGCCGTGGCCGACGTGGAGCGGCCCCGTCGGGTTGGCACTGACGTATTCGACCTGGATCGTGTCTTCCTGCCGAAGCGGTGCATGACCATAAGCGTCACCGGCTGCCAGGATCTGTTTGAGCGTATCGTAGATGACGTCGTTCTTCAAGAAGAAATTGATGAAGCCGGCACCGGCGATTTCAGCATGGTCGAGCCAGGGGTAATCCATGCCGTCGACGATGGCCTGGGCAATGATGCGCGGTGCCTTGTGGGCGACGCGGACCGACTGCATGGCGATGTTGCTGGCAAAATCACCGAATTCCTTCTGCGGCGGTACTTCCAGGGCGACATCGGGATAGTCGCCAGCGGGAAGCGTGCCGGCTGCAATAGCCTTGTTCAGGGCTTCCGTAATGCCCTGCTTCAATAAATCCTTCATTTCCATTACGCTTGATCCTCCTGCACGGTTATGGTTAATTGTGTATAATTGGCGCTGACGCCTTCGATATGGACGTCGTAGCCTAACTGAATCGTACCGGTCCCATCGAGCAGATCGGCACGGCATTCATAGGTCTTCATCTGCACGTCGAACGTGCCGACCGGTGTGTCATACTGGGAGCGCGTCACCTTTCCCTTGCGAAATTCCTGACGCTGGCGGAGCTTCCCGAGGCGCAACAATAAGACGGACCCTCCGGGTAATACCTTGATGACCGTCGTAACGCCTTTCATTTCCGTCAGCTCGCTCTCTTCGTAGACGATGTACTGCGTCCCGTCTTTGACGTAGTATTTGCCTTCGGAAACGAGCTCCATTTTCAGCTCTTCTCCCTCTTTGTTACGTTGGATACTCTTTACACTTACTAAGACAGGTTTCAATGTATTCCACCTTTCCTATCACAAATCCAATGTTACTATTATATAACAAGTGCCGGGAAAAAGAAATACTTTTTTTCACTTCTTTCTCGCTTCATTTCAAATCGACCACAGTGAAAAAGGACCTGCCCATGAGGGCAAGTCCTTTTTCCTTACATATGTAATCCTTCGCGCAATTTTTCAAAGATTTTTTGTTCGTCTTCGGTCAGGTCCCGGCCCAGGTCGATGTGGAGTTCTTCCCCATTACTGCGGGCCTTGTCCTGTTCGTGCTTATCGCCGCTCTTGGCGCTATCGTCACGGATGATCACGCTTACACCACCTTAGATCAAAGTTTTCGGATCGGGATATTCTTTAATGCTTTCAACCAGTTTGTCAGCCAATTCGTCGAGTTCACATTCCTGGTCGTCGCGGAGGGACGATTTCATATCCATCGTCGGTTCCAGGAGTTCGCAGCATTTGAACTGATTTTCGACGTAGTCCACCATGGTCTTGTAAGCAGCCGATGCCCAGCTGTGGCAAGCGATGACGCCGATGGTGCGTTTCTGGAACATGAGGGTCTTCAAGTCGTGGAGGAAGTTTTCCATCGGCAGGAAGAGGTTCAGGTTGTACGTCGGAGCAGCCAGGACGAGGTGGCTGTATTCCCAGGCTTTTGCCGTGATGTACGACGAATGGATCTTGGCTACGTCGTAGAGGCGGATGTCCTGGATGCCACGCTGGCTCAATTTATGGGCCAGGACGCAGGCAGCCCGTTCGGTGTTGCCATAAATGGACGAGAAAGCGATGACGACGCCTTTCTTTTCCGGTACGTATTTAGCCCAGTGGAGATATTTGTCGATGATGTACTTAATCGTAGCCGGCGTGCGGAATACGAAGCCGTGGAGCGGGCAGATGAAGTCGATGGGAAGGCCCGATGCCTTCTTGAGGACGTTGACGACCTGCGGGCCGTATTTGCCGACGATGTTGACATAATAACGGCGGGCCGAATCGAGGTAGTTTTCTTCAAAGTCGACCTGGTCTGCATAGACATTGCCGACCGTACCGAACTGGCCAAAGGCATCGGCACTGAAGAGGACGTGGTCTGTCAAGTCATAGGACATGATGACTTCCGGCCAATGGACCATAGGAGCCTTGACGAACTGCAATGTGTGTTTGCCCAAAGCCAGCTGGTCGCCTTCTTTGACGGCAACGTAGCGGTCCGTCATGGGATGGCGGAAGAACTGTTCAAAGAGTTTGAACGTCTGCGGCTGGCCGATGATCTTGGCATCGGGATATTTTTCCAAGAGAGCCAAGGCGGAGCTGGCATGGTCCGGTTCCATATGCTGGAGGACGAAGTAGTCCAGTTTACGGCCTTTGAGCAAGTATTCTACATCTTCCAGGAATTCGTCGCGGCACGATTTATCCATGGCATCGACGACGCATGTCTTTTCATCATCGATGAAATAGGAGTTGTACGTTACGCCTTCGGGAATCGGGAAAATCCGTTCAAACAGTTCGGTACGGAAATCGTTGCATCCCATCCAATAAATACCATTTTTAATTTCTTCTACACAATGCATATTGATATGACCTCCTTAAAAAGTACAAGCAGCAGTCCTGCTGTAATGGCAATTCTCATACCCATATCATACCATTTTTTGGACAAATAGGAAATACTAACAAGAAAAAAGTTAATTAAAAATCCTTATTGTTTATTTGTTTTGCCTGTATCGCGGTTGTTATCGGACGACTGACGGCTTTTCGACGAATCGGAACTCTTAGTATTCGTCGACTTATCGTCAGACCGGCTGCGAGTCGTACTCTGGGAGCTGGAAGTCGATTCACTGCGCCGTGTTTCCTGAGAAGAGCTGCGGCTCGGCGCCGATGCACCGATGGAATCGGCTTCGGCTACGACGTTGTCGATGAGCTGTTCCAGGACCTCGCGGTCGGCCTGGGACAGGTTCGTGCTTTCATTGAGCATATCCTTGGCCTGCTGAGCCAGGCTCTGAGCCTGGGAACGGGCCGAGCTGCGGCTGATGGAGCCGTTGCGGTACTGGACCTTCAGGCTGCGCAGTTCATTGGAAATGTCATTGGCCTTGCTGCGGATACGGGCAGCCACCATTTCGCCGCTGCGCTGTTTCCGGGCATCAGCATCCTGCAGGCGCTTGTCTTCTTCCCGGTTTTCCAGCAGTTCTTCCTGCTGCTGTTCGGCCACTTTATCCAGGGACGCCGCCGTCACATGGGTCCCAACGTAGTATTCATAGCCCATGTAGCCCAAGATGATGAGTGGAATACAGAGAAGCATCATTTCGACTTTGCGCATATGGGCGGCCCGCTTCCAGCTGATGACATTCTTGCGGCGGTGTTCCATGATGAGGACGATGATCAGGACGAGGACGACCAGGAACAAGGCGATATAGATGAACAATTTATGCCAGACCGTGGCCTGAAGCTTGATTTCCGTCGGGTTGGAATTGGACAGATTCCACAGATAGGTGCTGCCCTGGTCGTCGGCTTTATCGCTGTTGCTGACGACGCGGGTTCCGGACGGGAAGGAAACGATGTATTCCAGGTCGACGCCGTTTTCCGGCATCGGTGCGCCTAAGCGCAGGCTCTGGATGCTGTCTCCATCAAAATTATAATCGATATAATAAGTCGAACAGATGAGGCCGTCGTGCGTCTTGTGGACGATATGGTCGACAGAGCTCTTGCTGGCCCCGTCTTTGGTGATGGTCTTCATGGCCCGGAAGCCTTCGCCATTATCATTGTTATAATCCATAATGGTATAATTGCGCTTCTGGAATTCATCGGCATCATCTTTCAAGGACTTCTGTCCCTGAGCCGAATCGGACACCTTCAGGACATCCTGTGTTTCGCTGCCATCGTCGTGGATGATGGTCTGCGCCCGGAACCCCGATAAGAGGAAGAACGCTGCCAACAGCATGACCGTCATAGCAATCTTGGCAATTTTCGCGTATGCTTTCATAGTCTCCTCGCTTTCTTTCTGTGCCGTCATTCTTCTTTCGGCGGTACCATTCCGGTATCGACGAGATGAGGCCGGTCAAATAAGGTCTGGGCCTCTTTCTCCTGGCGGGCCTTGGCCATGGCCGCGCCATTGCTGATATCCGCCAAGGGAATCCCATTGACGAAGATGCCCTCGATGACGCCTTCCCCCCGCTTGATGCGGATACTGGCGATGATGTTGTCATCCTGGCGGAGCCCATAGATGCCATCGGTCAGTTCCGGAGCCAGGCGGTAGCGGTCAAAGCCGACCTGGAACTGGACGTAGCCATCTTGATAGGAAACGACGGTGGCCTGCATATAGTCGCCGCCGACGAAAGGCTTGGATGCCGAAGCCCCCTGGATTTCCATAAGGCCTGAAGCATCCCGTGAAATATAAACATAAATCTGCTGTCCCGTTTCTGGCGGCGTGTCGTCCCGCCACCGGGTCGTATCTTCGGGGAAGACGACGCGGACATAATCCGTCCCGAAAGAAGCTACTTCCAGACGGGGAACGCAGCGCCACTGATAAGGGATCCCATCGACAGCGATGTTATGCCAGCGCCATCCCATATAGGCGACGACGGCGAACTGGATGAGGACGACAAGGGTGAAAAAGATCCAGCGATACCGTCCGTCGAGCGAAAAGGAAAGATGGAGTCCCTGCAAAGGCGGTGAAAATTTCATTTTCGATTGCCTCCTTGATGAGACCACGGCGAGTGGGTAAAGTATTTTTTACGTTTCGGAGCCGGCTTCATCGAACTCCACGGCGATTCCGTGATCCGCGGCTTTTCTTCCGGCACCGGTTCCTGAGGAACAGCCATCTGCTGCGGCACGGCCTCCGTCGTTTCGTGGACGGTCTGGCTGACCGGCACTATAGGCGTTACGTCAGATTTCTCTGTATCGGCAGCCGGAGCCGTAAAGGTGAAAGCTGGCGGAGCTTCTGCCGGTTCGGCTGGTACAGGCGGTGCTTTCGGCAAATCGTCTGCCTTTTCTTCCCCAGCCGGTTCCGCAGACAGCCCCAATTCGGCCGGCGATGGGATACGGACGTCCTTCATCCATTCGGCCAGACTGTCGGCATCACTGGCCGCATCCTGGACCTGCCAGGACGGCGTCGCATCCTTAGGCGGCACGTCGGCCTCACGGTCTTCTTTCACCTGGCCGCGGACGCGCGTCGACGAATGGCGAAGGCCGGTCCGCCGGGCTGCGCGCAAAGCTGCCCAGGCCTTAGCCTTCCGGGTCCGTTTGAACTGGAAAAGGATCAGTGCCAGGACGACGATTGCCAGCAGCGGTGCCAGCGGTGAGAACTGGGTCCCAAAAATGAAGGCCAGGATCAGACTGACAAAAAGGACGACGCCGAACTTCATATGCAGGCTGTGACCGGGCTTAAAGCCCTGGGACGTTTCAAAGAAACCTAAGACGACCATGTACAGCGACGACAAGACCAGGGGAATCGAAGAATAGAGCCCGGCCCGGACGAGAAGGGTTTCAAAGGCCAGGATGAACGGGACGGCCAAGTACAAGACCGGTCCCCACAAGCGTTTCTTTACGGTCCTGGCCATGAGGGCGATCATCACGGCAAAGAGGACGAGCGTCACCAAAGCCGTCACCCAATGGAACTCGTGTACCCTGGCAATCCCGTCCCAGGCAGCAGGCAGACAGGAAATGAGCAGGGATCCGGCAGCGGCAAAACGGCCGAACCAGCGGAAAGGGACACCCCAGGACTGATGGATGTCGATAGAATACCCGATCAGCATGATTGTCACGGCCAGGCTCCCCAATAAGAGGAAGGGGATATAGTCCGTCGCCCGGGCGGACAAGCCAAAGGCGGCGAAGACCGTCATGGTCATGAGCCAGGAAAAACCGGACAGGCGCCGTTCATCGCGCATGGTGATGAGGGTATTATAAAAAGGTACGGCCAGCAGGAGCAGGACCCATAACAGCGCCGTCCCGCCGGGCGTATTCATGGGGCCGCCGGCAGCCGTCCAATACAGGAGAGACAAATCATAGACGACCAGGGCCGCCAGGGACCGCAGCAGGTAGACCACAGGCAGGCAGAGGAGGGCGCAGACGGCGACATAGGCCGTCACATCCCAGCCGATATAAAAAGACTGCTCGGCCATCGCCAGGACAGCAAAGATGCCCAGGCAATGGACCAGGGCCACGCCTTCAGCGACGAGGCTTCCCTGCCGTTCCTGGAACATGGCGGCGCCGACGCCGATCTGGGTAATCAGGAGCAGGACACAGGCCAGTCCCATGCGGACCGTAATCGACACGTAGTACCAGAACTGGGAAACGCCCCAAATCAGGGCGATACCGGCCGCAGCCAGGCCGATGACGGCCAGCAGGGCATATAAAGGCAGGGTCGTCAAAAGAGATTTCCTTTGTTCGTCCCTGCCATAAGATTTTCGTATTTTTTGCCGGGCTTCTTCGCTGATCCAGCCTTTAGAAACCCAGTCATCGACTTTTCTGTCGAGCCATACATTGGTATTTCGTTCCATAGTTGCCTCCAGGCACTCATTTTTCAAACAGGCAAAAAAAGGCATACCTGTGTACCCAGTATACCACAAAAAGAACAATTCCCCTATGGCACGACGTGAAATTTTAAAAAAAAAGAAGCTGTCGCATGTGCGACAGCCTTTTTTTAGTGGTTAGCAGCTAGTGGCTAGGGGTTAGCAATACAGATTGCTTCTCCGCGAACCACTAACTACGAACCACTACTCACTATTTAACGATCAATACGGGGCAGACCGAATGGGTGACGACATAGCTGCTGACGGAACCCATGAACAAGCCTTTCAACGGCCCGAGGCCGCGGCTGCCCATGACGATGAGGTCGGCATTGTATTTCTTGGCCACCGACAAGACGGCCGGACCGGGCGAACCGACTTCAAAGACACTCTTGACTTCGATGTTCTGGGGAATGGATTTCGCAAATTCGTCGAGGATGCCCTTCCCTTCTTCTTCCATGTCCAAAGCGACCTGTTCCGTGACGTAGCCGCTGGCATTGGGGATCTGGTCGAAGTTAGAAATGACCGATACGATGTTGGCGACATAGACCAGCGTAATCGTAGCGCCTAAGGACGAGGCGATGACGACGGCATGTTCCAGCGCGCGTTTTGAGTTAACAGAACCGTCCGTCGGTACGATGATGTTATTATATTTTTTCATATGAATCCCTCCTTATTAAGGCCTGTACTTATCCTTGATATATATATTCGCCATGACTTTTATGGATTCCTTCTTTGTCATCCAAAATTTTTTCAGAAAATGTCCGCTTTTTATTTTTAGAAATCTATCCGGCCTATACTTAAATGACCATGCGAAATCTGAAAAATGAGTATAAACTTTCATGTCTCTATGCTATAATACTGAATATGATTGTAATATTTTTAAGTTTCTCTGCAATCAGATAATAAGAAAGGTGGTTTTTATGACACATGAACTCGTAAGTGCGACCTTGCCCGTATGGAGTATCATCCCCTTCGCCGGGATGCTCTTGTCCATCGCCATCGTGCCCCTTGTCCGCCCGGAATGGTGGGAAAAGCACATGCTCGGTGCAGCCATCGCCTGGTCTCTTTTGTTCCTCATCCCCTTCGCTGCAGCTTATGGCGTCGGTGAATCGTGGTTCCGGCTCTTAGAATCGGTCCTCCTCGACTACATTCCCTTCATCGTCCTCCTCTTCGGCCTGTTCGTCGTCGCCGGCGGCATCGCCGTCCGCGGCACCTTAGCCGGTACGACGAAGATCAACTGCCTCCTGCTGTTCATCGGCACGTTCCTGGCCAGCTGGATTGGTACGACCGGCGCTGCCATGCTGCTCATCCGTCCCCTCATCCGGGCCAATGCCTGGCGCAAGAACAAAGTACACCTCATGGTGTTCTTCATCTTCCTCGTCGCCAACATGGGCGGCTGTCTGACACCGCTCGGCGATCCTCCCCTGTTCATGGGCTTCCAGCGCGGCGTCCCCTTTACCTGGACCTTCCATCTCCTGCCCATCCTGGTGCTCAACCTGGTCCTCATGTTCGCCCTCTTCGCCTTCTTGGACAAACACTTCTATAATAAGGAAGTAAAAGAAGGCCGGACTCCGCTCGACTTGATCGATGAAAACGACAAACAGCCCCTTCGCCTGGAAGGCGCTCACAACCTCATCTTCATCGCTTTGATCATCATCGGCGTCCTGGCCAACGGCCTCCTGCCGGATATGTTCCCGGCTTTCGCCAACGGCGCAGGCCTGCACATTTACGATGAAATCGTCTTCCCCTATGCCACCTTGGCAGAAATCGCCATCATCCTCGTCGCGGCCTTCCTGTCCATCAAGACGACGCGGAAATCAACGCGGGACCTCAACGAATTTACGTATGCCCCGATTCTGGAAGTGGCTAAACTGTTCATCGGCATCTTCGTCACCATGATTCCGGCCTTGATCTTGCTCAAAGCCCACGGTGCTGAACTGGGCCTGTCCCATCCGTGGCAGATGTTTTGGGCCACCGGCGCCCTGTCGTCCTTCCTGGACAACACGCCGACGTACCTGGTCTTCCTCCAGACAGCCGGTGCCCTCGGTGCTACCCAGGGTATTACGACGTCCGTCGGGACGGTCTCCCAGATCATGTTGGAAGCCATCTCGGCCGGTGCCGTCTTCATGGGCGCCAATACCTATATCGGCAATGCACCGAACTTCATGGTTAAATCCATTGCAGAAGAAAACAAAATCAAAATGCCGAGCTTCTTCGGCTACATGGGCTGGTCCGTAGCCATCCTCATCCCGCTGTTCATCATCGACATGGTCGTCTTCTTCTTGTAATTCGTGGCTAGTGGCTAGTGGCTCGTTATGGACTCAGATGCCGCTATGCGGCGATGGATTCAAAGTGACAACGACGCTTCGGGATAACCCTCAGCGCGTATCGGGCCGCCTTATCAGGACGTCCCCTACGAAATCGCATGCAGGCGATAAAAAAACCATTGCGGCTGCAGCCGCAATGGTTTTAATTTTTTAACCATCCACTACAAACACACAAAAAAGCTGTCGCAAATGCGACAGCTTTTTTAACTGGTGATCCATCCGAGATTCGAACTCGGGACACCCTGATTAAAAGTCAGGTGCTCTACCAGCTGAGCTAATGAATCATGGCTGGCAGGGGTAGCTGGATTCGAACCAGCGCATAGCGGAGTCAAAGTCCGGTGCCTTACCACTTGGCTATACCCCTATGGGGCGAGTATAGGGATTCGAACCCTAGCGTAACGGAGCCACAATCCGCCGTGTTAACCACTTCACCATACCCGCCATATGAGATTATCTGCGTCGGCCGCGCTGTATTAGCGCCGTCAACGTAGATAATCTTACCATGAACCCTTCACAAAGTCAAGCACTTTTTCAAACTTTTTTATCTTTCTTTTTCTCCGTATAATAAGTCCTTGACGAAGTTCGGCAGGACGAAGGCGCTCTTCTGGATTCCTTCGTTGTAGTATTTGGTCGGGAAGGTCCGTTTGCGGTTCGGTTCCCATGCCAAGGGATCGTATTTCTTCGAGCCCATGGTGAAGCAGTGCATGCCCGACGGGTAGAGCGGGATGAAGGCCGTGTACAGGCGGGTGATGGGGAAGATGTCCGATACGCAGTCGAAGATGTCCTTGACCAGTTTGCGGTGCATGAAAGGCGATTCGGTCTGCTGGACGAAGAGACCGTCTTCTTTGAGGGCCTTGAAGGTGTCCTTATAGAAATCATACGAGAACAGTCCTTCGCCAGGGCCGACGGGGTCCGAGCAGTCGACGATGATGACGTCGTAATAGTTTTCGGCTTCCCGCATGAAGGCGATGCCGTCGCCGACTTTGACGGTCAGTTTGGGATCCTTTTCAAGGATGGCTTTAGAGATTTCCGGGAAATATTTCTTGGACAATTCGATGACCTGGCCATCGATGTCGACCATGGTGACCGATTCGACTTCCGGATGACGGACGGCTTCCCGGGCAGCGCCGCCGTCGCCGCCGCCGATGATGAGGACTTTCTTCGGATTGGGATGGAGGAACAGGGGGATGTGGACGATGCTTTCGTGATACATAAATTCATCTTTGATAGACGTCTGGAAAACACCGTCCAGGACCAGCATGCGGCCAAATTCCTTGGAATCGGCGACGATGATGTCCTGGAACTGCGAGTGACCGCGATAGAGGATATCCGACACTTCCGTCGTCAAATCCAAATACGGGGACTGGTGTTCGCTTACGAATTTTCTCATGACAGGGCTCCTTTATGATAAAAATATAGCTTTCATTAAGACAGGGACACCTTTATTCTATCATATTTGCCAGGATTTGTCGTAACTCATTTTATGGCGCAGCAAAAAATCCTCTCTCCCACCCCCTTACAGAACAAGGGGATTATGGTACAATATAAAGTAGACTTTTTATATACAGTCTTTATAATATAGAAATTTATAAGAAAGAATCGGTTGGTAAACCGATAGGGTGACAAAACATGAAAAATCTCTTACATATCGGCATCGACATCGGTTCGACGACGGTAAAGATTGCCGTCCTCAACCATGCCAAACAATGCCTTCACGCATGCTATGTCCGCCACTATACGGATATACGCCAAAAAGTTTGGGATTTACTCCAAAACGCCTATGAAATCTTTGGCGACCGTCAAATCACCATGGCCATCACCGGCTCTGGCGGCATCGCCCTGGCAGACTACCTGCACATTCCCTTTTTGCAGGAAGTCATTGCCGGTACCAAAGCCGTCCGCACTTATTATCCCCAGTCGGACGTCATCATCGAACTCGGCGGTGAAGATGCGAAGATCACCTACCTGACCGGCGGCAACGAACACCGCATGAACGGCAACTGTGCCGGCGGGACCGGGGCCTTCATCGACCAGATGGCGACCCTCCTCGACACCGATGCCAGCGGCCTCAATGAATTGGCCAAGAAAGCCGACACCATTTATCCCATCGCCGCCCGCTGCGGCGTCTTCGCCAAGACGGACATCCAGGCCCTGCTCAACGAAGGGGCCAGCAAGGAAAATGTCGCCGCTTCCGTCTTCCAGTCCATCGTCTTCCAGACCATCACCGGCCTGGCCTGCGGCCGTCCCATCAAAGGCACGGTCTGCTTCCTCGGCGGTCCGCTGACCTACCTGTCCCAGCTTCGGGAACAATTCGCCAAGACCCTCCATCTGACGCCGGAACAGGTTATTGCCCCGGAAAACGCTCAGGTCTACGTGGCCATCGGCGCCGCCCTGGGCAGCATAGATACGAAGCCCGTTTCCTTCATGAACCTCATGGGCCAGCTGAAGAACGTCGACGAATCGACCCTGGCCAAATCGGACCGCGTCGAACCGCTGTTCAACAACCAGGCCGAACTCGACGAATTTCGGGCCCGCCACAGCCAGCACACGGTCCCGCAGGCGGACATCACCACCTACAGCGGCCCGTGCTACCTGGGCATCGACGCCGGCTCGACGACCATCAAGGCCGTCGTCCTCAGCGAAGACATGAAGATCCTTTATTCGCACTACCAGAACAATGAAGGCAGCCCTTTGACAGCGGCCAAGAACATCGTCGCCGAAGTCTACCGCCGCCTGCCGGAAAAGGCCTTCATCGCCAAAGCCGGCATCACCGGCTACGGCGAAGCCCTGCTCAAGGAAGCGCTGCACCTCGACCTGGGCGAAGTCGAAACCATTGCCCACTATCAGGCAGCGTCCCACTTCTGCCCGGACGTCGACTTCCTCCTCGATATCGGCGGCCAGGACATGAAATGCAGCCGCATCAAAGACGGCCATATCGAAGACATCCTGCTCAATGAAGCCTGCTCGTCGGGCTGCGGTTCCTTCCTGGATACCTTCGCCAAATCCCTGAAAATGTCCATCCAGGACTTCTCTCAGGCCGCCCTCCTGGCCAAGAGCCCCATCGACCTGGGCTCGCGCTGCACGGTCTTCATGAACTCCAAAGTCAAGCAGGCCCAGAAAGAAGGAGCTACACTGGCCGACATCTCGGCAGGCCTCTCTTACTCGGTCATCAAGAATGCCCTGTATAAAGTCATCAAGGTCAAAGACCCGGCCAAGCTCGGCAAGCACATCGTCGTCCAGGGCGGCACTTTCTACAACGACGCCGTCCTGCGGGCTTTCGAAAAACTCCTGGGCCGCCAGGTCATCCGTCCGGCCATTTCCGGCCTCATGGGCGCCTTCGGCATGGGCCTCGTCTGCCGCACGGCCTATCACCAGGACCACGCCAAGTCGACCATCGTCAGCCCGAAGGCCCTGGAAGAACTGCAGGTCACGACGTCCATCCGCCACTGCGGCTTGTGCACCAATAACTGCCTGCTGACAGTCAATACCTTCAACGACGGCCGGTCCTTCATCACGGGCAACCGCTGCGAACGCGGCGCCGCCGGCTCGACATCGGCCCGCAAGAAGCCCCTGCCCAATATGTACAAGGTGAAATACAACCTGCTCTTCGGCTACAAGCCCGTAGAAAATGCGCCGCGCGGCACCGTCGGTATCCCGCGGGTCCTCAATATGTACGAAGACTATCCCTTCTGGTTCACGTTCTTCACCAAACTCGGCTATACCGTCGTCCTTTCCGACCCGTCCTCAAAACCCCTCTTTGAAAAGGCCATGGACACGGTCCCGTCGGATTCGGCCTGCTACCCGGCCAAACTGGTCCACGGCCACATCGAAAACCTGTTGGAAAAAGGCGTCGACCGAATCTTCTATCCCTGCATCCAGAACGGCCCCAGCGAAGGCAGCAAGGACAATACCTTCAACTGCCCCATGGTCATGAGCTATCCCGAAGTCATCCGCAACAACATGGGCGAACGCCTGGCCGAAACCAATACGCCCTATCTCTGCCCCTTCCTGCCGCTCCACGACAAGAAGCGCATCGGCAAGCGCCTGGCGGAAGAACTCAAGGCCTGGAACCTGCCGGCTCACGAAATCAAAGCCGCTGCCGCTGCCGCCTGGGACGAAGAAGAAGCGTATAAACAGAAAATCTATGATTTGACTAAGAAAATCCTGGACAACCTGGAAAAGACCGGTCAGCGGGCCATCGTCCTCTGCGGCCGCCCGTACCATATCGACCCGGAAATCAACCACGGCATACCGGAACTCATCAACAGCCTGGGCCTGGCCGTCCTCACCGAAGACGGCGTGGCACCGCTGGGCCAGTTCCCGGGCCACCTGCGCGTCGTCGACCAGTGGTCGTACCATTCCCGCCTCTACCGGGCGGCCCAGTACATCACGCAGCATCCGAACCTGGAACTGGTAGAACTCAATTCCTTCGGCTGCGGCCTCGACGCCATCGTCGCCGACCAGGTCCAGGACATCCTGGCCCATGGTCACAAAATCCACACCCTGCTCAAGATCGACGAAGGGTCCAACCTGGGCGCCATCCGCATCCGCCTCCGCTCGTTGCTGTTCGTCATGAATCACCGGCCCAAAGAAGATCACGTCATCGAACCGTATTCCTACGAAAAGACGAAATTCACCAAGGAAGACGCCAAGCAGAACGTCATCCTGGCCCCGTCGATGACGCCGATCCATTTCCCGCTGTTCATGGCCGCTTTCGAACACGAAGGCTACCGCGTCGAACTCCTGCCCCACCAGGGCCAGAAAGCCATCGATACGGGGCTGGCTTATATCCACAACGACGCCTGCTACCCGGCCATCATGAGCCTGGGCCAGATCATTACGGCCCTCAAGTCGGGCAAATACGACCTGGACCACACGACGGTCATGATTTCCCAGACCGGCGGCTGCTGCCGGGCGACGAATTACATCGGCATGATCCGCAAGGCCTTGAACGACGCCAACATGTCGCAAGTCGCCATCTTGTCGCTGAACCTCAAGGGCATGAACAAGCAGCCCGGCTTCCAGCCCGGCATCGGTTTCTGGCACCGCCTGGTCATGGGCATGATTTACGGTGACGCCCTGCAGCAGGTCCTGTACCGCACACGGCCTTATGAAAAGGTCAAGGGCACGGCCGAAGCCCTCTTCCACAAGTGGCAGAAGAAGTGCGCCGAACAGCTGAAGAAAGCCGATTTCAAATCGTTCAGGAAAAATATCCGCGACCTCGTCGACGAATTTGACCACATCGACATGAGCGAAACCATGAAGCCGCGCATCGGACTGGTCGGTGAAATCTACGTCAAGTTCCACCCCATCGCCAATAACCATATCGTCCGCATGATTGAAGAAGAAGGCGGCGAAATCATCGTCTCCGGCCTGGCAGACTTCTTCCTCTACGGCCAGCTGGACAGCCAGTTCCGCCACAAGTACCTGTCGGGCAGCTGGAAGGATTCCTTCCTCAGCAAGACCGCCGTCCGCCTGTTGGAATGGTACCGCAAGCCTTATGAACAGGCCGTCGCCAAGAGCCGCCATTTCGATTCCATCACATCCATCTACGATATCGCCGACGAAGCGAAGAAATACTTGTCCCTGGGCCATGAAGCCGGTGAAGGCTGGTTCCTCACGGGGGATATGATTGACCTCATCCACCGCGGAGCCAAGAACATCGTCTGCCTCCAACCCTGGGCCTGCCTGCCGAACCACGTTACGGGCAAAGGCATGATCAAGACCTTGAAGGCCGCCTTCCCGGAAACGAACATCGTCGCTATCGACTATGACCCCAGTGCCAGCTCAGTCAACCAGACAAACCGTCTGAAACTGATGCTGACGACGACCTTTGAAGGCATCCGCGAACCGGTGCAGGAAGATGCGAAACCGGTCCTGCCCTTCATGAGCGGCGTCCGCATCAACAGCTCACTGGAAAAATAGTTCCAATAAAAAGGGGGTATGTATCATGAAAAACATCTTAGTTCCCATTGACGGTTCCCATCCGTCGCACAACGCCTTGCAGCATGCCATCGACATTGCCAACGTCTACAACGCTGAATTGACCATCGTCAATATCACCAATGCCGATGCCGTTCTGGACAGCTTCGATGTCTTCGAAGACATGACGGACGAAAAAGTCAAGGACCTGACCAAGCTGGCCAAGGACAAGAGCGGCTACGTCCTGGAAAAAGCCATGGAAGCCGTTCCGGAAAATCTGATGGTCCACACGGTCCAGCTGGTCAGCACACCGGAAATCGGCATCCTCAGCGAAGCGGAAAAATGCGACGCCGATCTCATCGTCATGGGCCGCCGCGGCAGCCATTCCCTGTCGGAACAGATTCTGGGCAGCGCCAGCACGTATGTCCTGGCCCATGCCAAATGCCCGGTCCTGCTGGCACATAATGAAAAAGAAGGCCCGTATCAGCGCATCCTCGTCCCGGCCGACGGCTCGGAAGAATCGTTGAAAGCCGTCCGCTACGCCGTAGAATTTGCCAAAGCCGACGGCGCATCGGTGACGGTCTTCCACGTCGCCAACATGCGCGACCTCATTGCCGAAGAAACGGCACTGGACCAGAAAAAACACGGCCTGGAAGACCTGACAGACCGCCTGCGCCAGAGCGCCGACCGCGTCTTTGCCCTGTGCAAGGCTGCCGTAGCCGACCATAAAGGCGGCGTGGACATCCACTTCGTCGCCAACATCGGCCGCCCTGGTCCGACAATCCTCAAAAAAGCCGAAAAAGACGGCTCGGACCTGCTCATCATGGGCAGCCGCGGCCGCAGCGGCCTGACCTCGATTCTCCTGGGCAGCGTCAGCCGCTACATCACGACCCATTCGGGCCTGCCCGTCATGATTGTAAAATGATGAGCTCGTGGCTTCGGCCTGCGGCCTAGTGGTTCGTGGTTCGTAGACCGCAACGGTCCCCTGGGCCGTCCTGCTAAGGCGGCCCGCCCTGAATGATGGGGATAACGCAGGCCGTAGTTCTCCGAATACACCCGAATACATAAAAAGGGGCTATCCCATTAAGCAAAAATACTTAATGGGATAGCCCCTTTCCATTGAAATTTCTGAGAAAAAGCAACCTCTCAGTCAGCGTTGCTGACAGCTCCCCTATAAAGGGAGCCAGGGCAGGCCGTACAGGACGGCGCCTGCATTGCGGAGTGCGACCTGCGGGCGCCCTTACACGAGCCACGAATCACTAGCCACGAGCCACTATTTTTTTCTCATCGCTTTGTAGAGTTTTTCTGCCGTCATGGGCAGGTCGCGCAGCCAGATGCCGGTGGCATTATAGATGGCATGGGCGATGGCCGGCGCCGGCGAGTCGATGACGAGTTCGCCGATGGATTTGGCCCCGAACGGTCCGTTCGGTTCATAGCTCGGTTCAAATTCAACGTTGATCTGGCCCAGGTCCATGCGCGTCGGCATGCGGTACTGCATGAAGGAGTTGTTCTGGATACGGCCTGACGGCGTAATCTGGATATTTTCAGTCAGGGCCATGCCGATGGCCTGGACGATACCGCCTTCGGTCTGGACTTTGGCTAGGGCCGGATTGATGACCGTGCCGCAGTCAACGACGGCGTCATACTGTACCAGCGAGATATGGCCCGTTTCCGGGTCGACGTCGACGGTAGCGGCACCGGCCATGTACGGCGGCGGACTGGTCGGCGAGTAGCACGATTCCGTCGCTTCCAGGGCGATGTCATTCATGAACATGGCGTCGTTGCCCAGGTCCTTGATGGTGATTTTCTTCCCTGTCGCCAGGTCAGTGATGGCCTGGCCGTCAAATTCCAGATTGTCGATACCGGCCGAGCCCAGTTTGACGGCAGCCCGTTCTTTCATGCGCTGTATCAGGCTCTGGCAGGTCTTGACGACGGCATTGCCCGTAAGGTACGTCGTCGACGACGCATAGGAGCCGCTGTCATACGGCGACGTATCCGTATCGACGCCATAGGTGACGATGTTGTCGACCGGGCAGAGAAGACATTCCGCAGCAATCTGGGCCAGGATAGTATCACAGCCCGTCCCCATATCGGTAGCGCCGATATTGAGGGAATAGAAGCCGTCGTCGTTGACCTTGATGGTGACCGAGGCGACGTCGACGTTGGTAATGCTCGACCCCTGCATGGCCGCAGCGATGCCGATAGCCCGGATATGGCCATTGGGCAGGACCTGACGCGGGCAGTCGTCGTGCCAGCCGGACATCTGGACCACCCGTTCCAGGCACTTGTCGAGGGTACAGCTCAGGGCCGTTTCATTGAAATAAGCCGGCATGACCTGTCCCTGACGGACCAGGTTCTTCAGGCGCAGGGCCACAGGGCTCATGTGCAGGGCTGCTGCCAGTTCATTGACGGCTGTTTCCAGGGCAAACAAGCCCTGGGTCGCACCGTAACCGCGATAGGCACCGGCGGCGATGGTATTGGTATAGACGCAGGTATAACTGAAGCGGAAAGCTTCGGCTGCATTATACAAGGGAATCGATTTATGCCCCGACAACGTGACCGTCGTCGGCGTATGTTCGCCATAAGCACCGGCGTTCCACAGGGAATCGACGAAGATGCCGCGGATATGGCCGTCCTTGCTGGCGCCGAGGACGACGCGGATCTGCGATTCATGGCGCGGCGTCGATACGGTCATGGATTCTTCCCGGCTGTAAATCATATACGCCGGTTTTCCCGTCAGCCAGGCAATATACGCCGGATAGACTTCCATGACGGCTGTCTGCTTGGAGCCGAAGCCGCCGCCGATGCGCGGCTTGATGACGCGGATCTTCGATTTCGGGATTTCCAGGGCATTGGCAACGATGCGGCGGACGTGGAACGGAACCTGCGTCGAACTGACAATGGTCAGGCGGCCGAAGGCGTCCTTATAGGCATAGGCCCGGAACGTTTCCATAGCGCCCTGCTGGTTCTGGCGCGTATGATAAGTCCTGTCGATGACGACGTCCGATGAAGCCAGGACGGCATCGATGTCGCCGTGTTCATCACAGGCCTGGGCGACGAGATTGCGCTTGTTGTCGCCGCCGACGTCGACGAGGGGATTCCAGTTGTCTTCGGGATGGACGACGATATCGTTATCCAAGGCTTTGGTGAAATCCAGGAGCGGTTCCTGGACATCGTACTCGACGCGGAGGACGCGCAGGGCCCTGTCGACGGCTTCTTCACTCGTACCGGCGACGAGGGCGACGGGATCACCGACGAAGCGGATCTGCTTATCCAGGATGAGGCGGTCATACGGGCTCAGTTCCGGATAGGTCTGGCCGGCAATGGTGAACCGCGACTGCGGTACGTCATCGGCCGTGACGATGCAGACGATGCCCGGCACCTTTTCGGCCGCACTCTTGTTCACGTTCTTGACGATGGCTCTGGCATGAGGACTGCGCAGGGCCTTGACGATGAGGCAGTCCTTGGGCCGCAGGTCATCTGTATAGACTGGCTGTCCCGTGACCAGGGCCTGAGAATCTTTCTTAGCGACGCCGTGATTGATGACTTTGTATTCCATTATGCCCGGACCTCCTTCCCTTTGGCTTTGAAATAAGCCTTAATAGCCCGCATATGGCTTATATAACCGGTGCAGCGGCAAAGATTCCCTGACAGGAATTCCTTGATTTCGTCTTCTGTCGGCGCATCCAGCTTACGGACCATGGCCAGGACGTTCATGACGAAACCGGGATTACAGAAGCCACACTGATCGGCGCCTTCACGGCCCATATAGAGGGCAAATTCTTTGGCTTCGTCCTGCAAGCCTTCCAGGGTCGTCACATGACAGCCGTCGATGCGGACGGCCAGCATGGCACAGGACAGGACGGGTACGTCATCGACCCAGACCGTACAGAGGCCGCAGTTCGTCGTTTCACAGCCGCATTTGACGCTGTAACAGCCCTGGCTGCGAAGAAAATCATAGAGCATCAGGCCCGGCGCGACGTCAGCCGTCGCCTTCTTGCCGTTCAGCCAATACGTAATGGTCATCACTGGTCACCTCCCAGTACTTTCGTCAATAAGCGCCGGCAGAGGACGACAGCCATATCGTGGCGATAATCGGCTGAACCGCGCATATTGCTTTCATAGTTCAGGGAGCCAGCCATCTTTTCAGCAGCCCCTTCCAGTCCTTGGCGGCGCACGTCGCTCACGGACTGGCAGAGCACCTGGGCCCGAGCCGGACGGGCACCGATAGCACAGCGCACGTCTTCTGCATCAGCCGACACGGCGACAGCAATGACAGGGAAGTCTGTTTCATTGAGGCGCAGCGAATCATACGCCGTCTGGCAGGCCTTTTTCGGGATGACCACCTGCGTGACGATATCCGTACCCGGCCCGGTCTGGCCGAAGTCTGCCAGGCTGACCGCGCCGCCTTTGTACAATTCGACTTGAGCATCCAAGGCCAAGAACAGCGTCCAGATGTCAGAAAAGCCGAAGCGGCCGCTGATACTGCCGCCGACAGTCGCCATGTTGCGGAACTGGGTCCCGACGATATGGCGGACGGCTTCTTTCATAGCCCCCTGGGTAAAAGCGGCCAGCCCTTCATGACCTTCGAGCTGCCCTAACGTGACCATAGCGCCGATGCGGAAGACATCGTCTCCTTCTTCGATCTGGTCCAGCCCCAGCCCGGACAAGTCGATGGCCTGGGCAATGCGCCGCTGCGGCGACAAGCGGAGCCAGCAGCAGCCGCCGAGGACGACAGCGGACCGCTTTTGCTTGAGTTTCCACGCTTCTTCCAGCGATGCCGCTTTCGTATATTGCGCAATATTCATAAAAAACCCTCCTTTGCAGGGTAAAAAATAAACTTCAATGCATAATTTATCAAGTTTATTATACCAGCAAAGAAGGGCGGGCCGCAAGGGCTCGTGGCTCGTGGCTCGTGGCTCGTGGCTCGTGGCTCGTGGCTCGTGGCTCGTGGCTCGTGGCTCGTGGCTCGTGGCGGGCCGCCCTGGCCGGGTCGGCCCCTACGGGCGGATGACTTGCCGCCTATGGTAACGTCGTTTTTCTTCATACATGTGCTTATCGGCGGCTTGCAGGACAGGAGGCAAGCCTTGGATGGCTTCGGCTACCCAATGATAGCCAAGGGCAATGTTCAAGTTTTGGGACGCGATTTGTCTGCGGATCTGACAGCAAGCCTGATGGAAATCCCGTTCTTCTACATGCTGCCAGATGATGACGAATTCATCGCCGCCGATGCGGAAGACTTCTCCGCCATGGCGGTATTGCTGGAGAATCGACGCCGTATGACAGATGAGCCGGTCGCCGCTGGCATGACCTTCTTCATCGTTCGTCTTCTTGAGGTTATTGATATCGGCAAAGAGGACGCCCATGCTGACCTGGCAGTTGACGTGCTGCTGATAGGCATCGAAGGCATTGCGGTTAGACACGCCGGTCATCTGATCGATGAAACTGTGGTTCCGCATCTGATAGATATGGTCCCGGCCTTTGAGCAGCACCAAAAGGAAGCTGCCTGCCAGGCGGAGTAATTCATCGGCCTGTTCTCTTGCATCGGGATGAATATTTTCCAAGACAATCGCGCCAATCCGGTTGCCCGGCATGAAAAAAGCCATCGCCGCTACATTGTGGATGTGAGCGCGATGCATATGTTCCTTTATAGAAGAATCCAGGTCCGGCCAGTCCGCCGTATTGGCAATGAAGACCGGATGGCCCCGACTGGCCAAGTCCTTGAACCAGCCCCGCAGCTTCTGCCGATCTTCGTTCGGGATGACACGATCCGTATCATAAGTCATGCCGTCCGGGGTCCAGCAATAGAAGTGGATAGGCGTATCATCGAAGAGAAACGCTTTTCCAGCGCCTAAAAATGAGCCAATGCGGGCAACAAAGGAAAAGAGGATGTCGTCTGGATCATCATTAGTCATAGCCTGACACACGGCATCCTGCAAAATCGCAATAAGCGTCATCATCTTTTTCTGATTACAGTACATGGAATCCCCCTGTCTGATACACACAAAAAAAACGGCCCCATACTGGCTGTACGGCGGCCGTCATCAGAAACCTGATTCCTTTTTTGCACACAAAAAAGAGAGATTGCAACTGGCTGCCAGCAGAGGCCCTATAGCTTTGCGTCGCCGGGTTTCCCCGGGTTTGCCGAATTTAATGTTTACTTTTTACATCAAGCATTATATACCCAGCCTAAATTTGTGTCAATAAACAGCATACAAAAGCATAAATATACTATGGCATCAAGCCAACATAGTATGTCCTGATGTGGTCATTTCCCCCTAAGCGCCACAGGGAAATGCCGTCGACGCCATGTTCCAATGCCTGCTGTTTCCAAGCCCGGAGGGTCTCACTGTCACCATACCAGCCGGTAACGGCCGTGCCATCGGCCCGATGTCCTTCAAACTGTAAGGCTTGGCTGGACGGTTCGCGCTGGACCTTGGCATGGAGGGATTTAGCCAGCTCCCGGGCTTCTCCTTCCGTGACCATACGCGGGCTCTGTCCGCTTTCCCAGATACAGCCACCAGTAGCAAAGGCGATGCTGTGCGGCCGCGGCAGACGGTCCACCCGTCCGAGGACGGTATTGATGAAGTCCGGATCCGCCTTGGGACCTGCGTCTTTCGTATGCGTACCATAGAGATTATAGCACATGATGACGTATTCCGGACCTTCCGGGAAAATGAGCTTGTTGGCCGGGACAGACGGTTCAAAAATGATGCGCAAAGGCACCTGTTGTTCGTCAGCTGCCGCGGCGATTTCCTGAATGAATTTCACATAACGGAATGCCACGAGGGGATTCTTCCAAACCTGTTCATAATCGATTTCCAGGCCGTCATAGCCATAGGCTTTCATAGTCCGGAACAAATCGTCAATATGGGCCTGACGCGAAGCCTGCGTGGCCAGAATAGTTTCCAGGATTGACGTATCTTTGACCTTGGTCTGCCCCTTCGGGTCCTGCGGGTTGTCATAGACATCGTTGACGACGGTCAGGTACTTCTTGACCGTCACCTTATAGCGGGGCAGTTTCTCTGCCGCGAACGCCTTGGCCGGCCCCAGGACGATGACCTGGCCTTGACGATCGAGTGCCCCGCCGAAATAGCTGACCGAATTGAGCTGGCTGCTAATATCCTTGGCTTCTTTCAGCCCTTTGTCGTAATCCCAATAAGCAATCCAGGCATTGTTGTCAAAAGTCGGCTGGGGACGCTGCTTGGCTGCCGACGTCGACGGTACCATGAGCGACACCGCCCCGGCGACGACCAGGATGATGCCGGCTGCGACGGCGCCGGAAAGAATTTTCATCATATCGCGGGCAGGAGACCCTGACCTCTTAGGTTGGGGAGGAATGCCCGCTTCCTCCTTTCAATAATAAATAATAGACTTTTAGCAAAAAAATTATGATATAATAATTTTAATGAAATAATATAGATTTTAGAAAGGCAGGTGAAAAAATGTCTAACCTAACTAAAACGATAAAACTTCGTATACATGCTACTTCTGAACAAGAGTTTCTGTTCCGTCAGATGACCGAACAATACCGTCAGGCTTGTAACTTCGTGTCGCAGTACATCTTCAACAACCGATTTAACATGGCCTACCAAAGTCTCAACAGAGAGCTGTACAGTGACCTACGCAGCCAGTTCGGTCTGAAATCGCAGCTGGCCCAGTCTTCTATCAAGACGACGATTGCCAGATATAAAACGGTAAAACAACAGCTCTTCCAAAATCCCTACAGATATAAGGATAGGAATGGCAACTGGCAACGCATTACCAAAACTTTGGAATGGCTCTGGAAGCCAGTATTCTTCAGCCGTCCACAAGCAGACTTGGTCCGTAACCGAGATTACAGTTTCGTTAATGATGGTCAAATCCTATCTATCAATACACTCGGCAAAAGAACCAAATGCACTTTTGAGGGCGAACATTTCGCTGAATACCTTGATGGCGCTTATGACCTTGGAACAGCAAAACTGGTCGAACTCAAAGGTTTATGGTATCTCCACATTCCCGTAACCCAAGCTGTCGAAGATTTTCAGAAAGAAAACGTCCGTCACGTTGTCGGTATTGACCGTGGATTACGTTTTTTGACCGTTAGCTATGACGAACAGGGCAAATCTGAATTCGTCTCTGGTAAGAAGATGGCTACTAAACGCCATAAATTTCAGGAAGTCCGCCGCCAGCTCCAGTCTAAAGGTACAAAATCAGCAAAGCGTAGACTCAAAGCCATTTCAGGACGAGAGAACCGTTGGATGTCTGATGTAAACCATCAGATTTCTAAGACACTCGTTGAAAAATACGGCAAAGATACGCTGTTTGTGCTTGAAGATCTGACCGGCGTTAGCTTCGAAGAGTCCCATCTTTCAAAAACTGCTAAACAAAATTACGACCTGCGCAGCTGGGCGTTCTATCAGTTGGAGCAATTCTTGACCTATAAGGCTCATGAAAATCGTTCCGAAGTTCTGACGGTATCTGCTAAGTATACCTCTCAACGTTGTCCCAAATGCGGTACTATCCATAAAGAAAATCGTGACCACCACAGACATCTGTATAGTTGCCAATGTGGTTACAAGTCCAACGATGACCGTATTGGAGCCATGAACATTCAGCTTCTCGGAACCATGTGGATTTCTGGGAACAACAATCCTCGTTATGAAAGAATAACAACTGCTTCGGAGTAAACTCCTTAGCAAAGCGGGTGTTGTCAGCCACCCGATGATGTAGGCGGATTTAGGAAGACATCTTTTAGATGTCGTTAGTACCTATGTAGTTCCGACTTACAAGCTCCCACCTCAAACGCCGAAAGCGTTAGGTGGGGATAGTTGACGATTTTGCGCATAGTTCCTCCTCGAATTATAAAAATATCGGCCAAATTCCCTTGAAAAATAGGAAATTTCAGTATTTTCTCATAAAAAAAGGCGCTGTCCCATGAAGACAGCGTCTTTTGATGTTGGTCGTAGGTCGTTCATCATTTGTCGTAGGAAATTAAAAATATCAATCCCGTGCGATGAGCGATGAACTACGATAGAATACTTACTTATTAATAGGATAATCCTGCAAGGCTTCATAGCCTTCTTCGCCAGTACGGATCTTAACGGCATTGTCGATGGTTGAGACGAAGACTTTGCCATCGCCGTATTTGCCGGTGTACAGGACTTTCTTGGCGACATCGATGATCTTCCGTGGCGAGATTTTGGAAACGACCATTTCGACGCGTACTTTCGGAAGGAGTTTAGCCGATACTTTAGCGCCACGATACATTTCCGGACGGCCTTTTTCAATGCCGAAACCCAGGGCCCGGGTAATAGTCATGCCAGTGATGCCGATAGCTTCCATAGCTGCTTTGAGCGGTTCAAAGCGTTTTTCATCGGTAATGATCGTGACATTGTACAGATGATGGCCGTCAGCCGGCATAGACGTAACCGTAACGGCCGACGGAGCCGCTTCCGGTTTATCCAGAGGAACTTCAACAGCATCAGCCGGAGCCTTGCCTGCATCAATAGCCTGCGTAACCGTATCGGGCGTAATCATGAAGCCGGCATAAGCCGAAGCGATACCGTGTTCTTCCAAGTCCAAGCCGTTGATTTCTTCTTCTGCCGTAACGCGCAAGCCCATGGTGGCGTTGAGGATGCGGAAGACAATATTGATGGCGACGAAGACGTAGAGGGCGACGACACAGACGCCGAGAACCTGAATGAGGAAGAAGTGGGTTTCTCCCGTATAGAGCAAGCCATCTTTGACGCTGAACAATCCCGTCAGGATAGTGCCTAAAGCACCGCAGCCACCGTGAGCGGCAACAGCACCGACAGGGTCATCGATTTTCAATTTCTGGTCGATGAATTCGATGAGGAAAATGATGACAGCCCCGGAAATGACGCCAATGATGAAGGCACCGGTAACGCTGACAGCATCGCAGCCAGCCGTAATGGCGACTAAACCAGCCAAGCCGCCGTTCAAGGTCATGGAAACATCCGGTTTGCCATAGTGGATCCAAGTGACAATCATAGCCGTGCAAGCACCAGCAGCAGCCGCCATGTTGGTCGTAACGAAAATCATCGAAGCCGATACCAGCGTTTCATCGCCGGTCATGGAAACGGTTGAGCAGCCATTGAACCCGAACCAGCCGAACCAGAGGATGAACATGCCCAAGCAGGCCAACGGCAGGCTGTGACCCGGAATAGCATTGACACTACCATCTTTATTGTATTTGCCAATACGAGGTCCCAAAATCCAGGCACCGACGAGAGCACAGACACCGCCGACCATGTGAACGCAAGTGGAACCGGCAAAATCATGAAAACCTAATTCCTGGAGCCAGCCACCGCCCCAGATCCAGTGACCGGAAATCGGATAAATGAGCAGACTGATTAAGACAGAATAAATACAATAAACAGAGAACTTCGTCCGTTCTGCCATAGCGCCGGAAACAATAGTCGCCGATGTCGCACAGAAGACAGTCTGGAAAATGAGGAAAGCCATGTCCGGGAAACCGGCGTCATCAGCGACGTGGAAGTTCTGGACAAAAGGATCTGGAATCCCGATGATACCGTGAAAATCGGTACCAAACATAAGGCCAAAACCGAGGAACCAAAAGAAAACAGTCCCCAGCGCAAAGTCCATGAAATTCTTCATGACGATATTGCCGGCGTTCTTAGCCCGCGTCAAGCCCGTTTCCAACATGGCAAAACCAGGCTGCATGAAGAAGACCAGGGCAGCGCCGAGAAGAATCCAAATCGTATCGACCGATGAATACCGGCCCGGTTCAGCCTCTGCTGCCAATGCAGCCAAAGGACTACAGGTCAAGACAGCTGCCAGACTGCCGCGCCGAAGGATACGTCTGAATTTACCCATAAAAACCTCCCCCTTTTGCAAAAAAAAGAACGCCTGACCGTAAAAAACGACCAGGCGTCATTGCCAAACATATTAAATTAAATCTAAAGAATTTAAAACTTATAAATTTTAAATTTAAATATATTATAAAAACAAACGTTATACTTGTCAAGAAATTTTATGGTAATTTGAAAAGTTTTTCTGTATTTTCCTTAGCATGGGCTATGAGTTCTTCAACAGATACATCCATATACCCAGCCAACGTCCGAGCCACATAGGTGATGTTATTAGGAACATTCGTCCGAGGCAAGTGGAATCCCCGCGGCGTCAAATAGGGCGCGTCCGTTTCGATGAGGACCCGGTCCAAGGGCAGGATGGACACGGCATCGCGCAGGGGAGCGGCCCGCCGTTCATCACAAATCCAGCCGGTAATACCGATATAAAAACCCAAGTCGAGCATTTTTGCCAGCGTCTTCTTATCACCCGTATAACAATGGACGACGGATTTCGGACAAATCGCTTCATGCCCTTTAAAACAAGCCAGGAAATCGTCAGCTGCGTCCCTTTCGTGCAGGAACAAAGGCTTGTCCAATTCTTCGGCCATAGCAATGAGGGCCTTGAAAAAATGGAGCTGATTCTCTTTCTTAGAATACATGCGATCGTAATCGAGCCCTGTTTCACCGACGGCGACGACTTTCGGATTCGTCATGACGATGCGCCGGATTTCTTCTAAATCTGCATCCGTCGCTTCATCGGCCACATGAGGATGGATACCAGCCGTGCCAAAAGCCGTATGATTGCGGACAAACTGATCGACTAAGCGGTTCTCCCGGGCTTCCGACCCGGTCAAGATGCAACAAATACCATCTGCCGCCGCATCGGCAATGATTTTTTCCGGCTTAGGAAATGATCGGGTAAATAAATTGAGTCCAATATCATAATACTTTATATCCATGTCAGACACCTCGTGAAAATAAGATTCCACGAATATTGTACCAAAAAAACAGGCCCCTGCGTAGCCAAAAAAGAGCACCTAGGAAAATTTCCTAGGTGCTCTCTGTCCAGTAATCTGGCGGAGTGAGAGAGATTCGAACTCTCGCAGGCCTTACGACCTCTAACGATTTAGCAAACCGTCCTCTTCAGCCTCTTGAGTATCACTCCATGCGTCAACTGACTATGTCAGTATACTACGATGGAGCGAGATTGTCAAGTTATTTTTTCAATATATCTTCTACGGCCTTGGTCTTATTGTTCATCATATTCGTATATCCTGGCCGGATATCGGCTTTCAAGACGACTTCTGCCCGCAAGCCCTGGTCGGTCAGGTACTGTGTCGCTTTTTTAACGACAGCCATGACGTCGTCCCATTCGCCTTCGATTTCAGTGAACATGGAATTGGTCCGGTTCGGCAAGCCCGATTCCCGGATGATACGCACGATTTCAGCAACATAAGGGGCAAATTCATCGCCTGTCCCGCACGGCGCAATCGCTACGGCAATTAATGTATTCATGATATTATACCTCCTCTACAGCTAATGGATTCTGGGCAATCGCATCAGGTGTAGCTATATATAATTCGTCGATGAACGCCGTCTGGAAGGAGCCTGTCCCACTGGCATGGGCTGCGGCCTTCGTCCCGGCCAGGTTATAGACAGCGGCCCCGGTAATGGCGGCAATGAAAGGGTCGGCTACGGCAGCATAAACGGCCATGACACCGCCCAGGGAGCAACCCGTCCCGGTAATGCAGGGCATCATTTCTGAACCGCCCTGGGAAAGGACAATCTGTCGGCCATCGGTAATTAAATCTTCTTCTCCAGAAACGGCGACAGCACCGCCTGTCCACTGAGCCAGCGCAGCGGCAGCATGAGCTGCGGAGCGGACGGAATCGGTCGAATCGACGCCGCGCACATCCGACGTGTCCGTACCACCTTCTAAGCCCCATAAGCCGGCCAAAGCAATGATTTCCGATGCATTGCCACGGATGATAGACGGTTTATAGTCCTTGAAGGTCATCAAAAGGTCCGTCCGCATTTGGCCCATGCCAATGGCTACGGGGTCCAGGACCCAAGGTTTTCCTTCTTCATGGAGTACGGCTGCTGTTTTCGGCAGTGTTTCCGCATAAATCGGGAATAAAGTCCCTACGTTGATATACATAGCCGCGCCGGCTTTGGCCATGCTGACGCCTTCGTCAGGTAAATAGACCATCGCAGCCGAACCACCGACAGCCAGCTGAGCATTGGCGACGAAATTAATAGTCACTGTGTTCGTAATGGACGGCGTCAACGGATTCGACGCCTTAGCCAATTTCGCTGCTTCCCGGACGGCATCGCGGATTTCAGATTCAGTCATATTATTACCACCTTTGTCATTTTGCTCTTTCTATTATAGACGTTCTGCCGAGGAAAGGCCAGGGAAATTTAATGGCATTTCCATCGCCTGTATGCGATATCGTAGGGGACGTCCTGATCAAGGCGTCCCGCTGTGAATCGTGGGTATAGTCGGAATTTATGACGAATGACACTCGGTCGTAATACAATCATGCGTCTGTCGCGGCAGTACGCCGCATCTGAGTCCGCGAAAAAAGCCGTGGCTCGTGGTTCGTGGCTCGTAAAAGCGCACCATCATTCCGAATGGGCTGTGGTCAAATATCACAGCGGGCCACCCTTCGGGACGGCCCCTACGAGCTACGAACCACGAACAACTAACAACAAAAAAGCACTAGCCGTCGTCCCACCTATCCAGCCGAATCCAGGGTATCTCTGTCTGGCTGTATACTTTCACACCATCAGGTCACGAGATTCGGCATAAGCGACTCACACGGTTTTGCGCGTCGCAAGGCTCCTTTACTTACCATGCATTACGTGTACATCACATTTCAGGCGGGCCGCCTTACCAGGTCGGCCCCTACGAGCTACGAACCACGAACCACGAATCACAAAAAAGCACTAGCATAAGCTAGTGCTTTTTTCTTTAATCAGCGGCTTCCTATCCTCCCAGGGGGCCTCCCCCCAAGTACTTTCGGCGTTTGCGGGCTTAACTGCTGTGTTCGGCATGGGAACAGGTGGATCCCCGCAGCTATCGCCACTGAATTATATTGTTCAGGATGTTCGTATCCTGACAACTGCATAAAAATGTTTTTCTTAACGGGTCGCCCACATGGCGACCCCTACCATTCGGTAGGATTCTCTGCTTAAGTCAAGTCCTCGGTCTATTAGTACCGGTCCGCTCCGTACATCGCTGTACTTCCACTCCCGGCCTATCAACCACATCGTCTTTGTGGGACCTTACTTGTTAAAACAATGAGAAACCTCATCTCTAGGCTGGTTTCACGCTTAGATGCTTTCAGCGTTTATCCGTCCCCGACGTAGCTACCCAGCTGCACGGCTGGCGCCATGACTGGTACACCATTGGTCGGTCCACTCCGGTCCTCTCGTACTAGGAGCAGCCCCTTTCAAGTTTCTTACGCCCGCGATGGATAGGGACCGAACTGTCTCACGACGTTCTGAACCCAGCTCGCGTACCACTTTAATGGGCGAACAGCCCAACCCTTGGGACCTACTTCAGCCCCAGGATGTGATGAGCCGACATCGAGGTGCCAAACCTCCCCGTCGATATGGACTCTTGGGAGAGATAAGCCTGTTATCCCCAGGGTAGCTTTTATCCGTTGAGCGATGGCAATTCCACTCTCTACCACCGGATCACTAAGCCCGACTTTCGTCCCTGCTCGACCTGTCCGTCTCGCAGTCAAGCTCCCTTCTGCCTTTGCACTCTTCGCGCGGTTTCCGTCCGCGCTGAGGGAACCTTTGGGCGCCTCCGTTACTCTTTCGGAGGCGACCGCCCCAGTCAAACTGCCCGCCTGAGACTGTCCGCAAGCTCGTTACGCTTCTCGTTAGAATTCCAATAAAACAAGGTTGGTATCCCACCAATGGCTCCGCAAATACTGGCGTACTTGCATCTAAGCCTCCCAACTATCCTGTACATCTCTTACCGGAATCCAATCTCAGGTTACAGTAAAGCTCCATGGGGTCTTTCTGTCCAGTCGCGGGTAACCTGCATCTTCACAGGTACTTCAATTTCACCGGGTCCCTCGTTGAGACAGTGCCCAAATCGTTACACCTTTCGTGCGGGTCGGAACTTACCCGACAAGGAATTTCGCTACCTTAGGACCGTTATAGTTACGGCCGCCGTTTACTGGGGCTTCAATTCACTGCTTCGCTTGCGCTAACACTTCCTCTTAACCTTCCAGCACCGGGCAGGTGTCAGCATCTATACATCAGCTTTCGCTTTAGCAGACGCCTGTGTTTGTGGTAAACAGTCGCTTGGGCCTCTCTTCTGCCACCCATCTCCGCTCCGTGCGCTTCTGCACTTCACGTACGCTGGGTTATCCTTTTCCCGAAGTTACGGATATATTTTGCCGAGTTCCTTAACGAGGGTTTTCCCGCGCACCTTAGAATTCTCATCCTGCCTACCTGTGTCGGTTTCGGTACGGGTGCCTGAGTCCTCACTAGAAGCTTTTCTCGACAGTTTAGTGCCAGCCCCTTCGCTTCTGTCTCCAGAAGCTCCCCATCGCATCTCGGCCTCTCGGGAAACGGATTTGCCTGTCTCCCAACCTACCTGCTTGGACGTGCTCTTCCAATCGCACGCGCGCCTTCCTTCCTGTGTCACTCCTTCGCTCAAACGGCCTCAGCCAGTACAGGAATTTCAACCTGTTGTCCATCTCCTACGCGTCTCCGCCTCGGATTAGGTCCCGACTTACCCTGGGACGACGATCGTTGCCCAGGAACCCTTAGGCTTTCGGTGGAAGGGATTCTCACCCTTCTTTTCGCTACTCATACCGGCATTCTCTCTTCCTGCCTGTCCACCTGTCCTTCCGGTCAGGCTTCTCCCATGCAGGAACGCTCCCCTACCCAATTGACTAATGTCAATTGCCAAAGCTTCGGTTCCGTACTTTAGCCCCGGACATCTTCGGCGCAGAGTCTCTCGACCAGTGAGCTATTACGCACTCTTTTAATGGTGGCTGCTTCTGAGCCAACATCCTGGTTGTTTTCGAAATTCCACATCCTTCGCCACTTAGTACGGCATTGGGGACCTTAGCTGTTGGTCTGGGCTGTTTCCCTCTTGACTATGGGCCTTATTACTCACAGTCTGACTCCCATGGATAAGTACAGCCATTCGCAGTTTGATTAGGTTCAGTAGCCGGATAGGCCCCTACCCCGTTCAGTGCTCTACCGCCTGTACTCTCGCCATGAGGCTAGCCCTAAAGCTATTTCGGGGAGAACCAGCTATCTCCACGTTCGATTGGCATTTCACCCCTACCCACATCTCATCCAAAAGCTTTTCAACGCTCACTGGTTCGGTCCTCCACACATTTTTACCTGTGCTTCAACCTGGACATGGGTAGATCACTGTGGTTTCGGGTCTACTCCAACTAACTATACGCCCTGTTCAGACTCGCTTTCGCTTCGGCTCCACGTTTTCCGCTTAACCTCGCTAGCTGAAGTAACTCGCCGGTTCATTCTTCAATAGGCACGCCGTCGCACCTATAAAGTGCTTCGACTGCTTGTAGACATACGGTTTCAGGTTCTCTTTCATTCCCCTCCCGGGGTTCTTTTCACCTTTCCCTCACGGTACTATGCGCTATCGGTCCATATCAGTGTTTCGCCTTGGAGGGTGGTCCCCCCAGTTTCCCACAGGGTTTCTCGTGTCCCGTGGTACTCTGGATCCTGCTCCATGCATTTGCTTACGCCTACGAGGCTCTCACTCTCTCTGGCTGAGCTTCCCAGCTCATTCTGCTTCACTCATGCATTTGATAGCAGTCCACAACCCCGGATTGGTTTCCCATTCCGGTTTGGGCTCTGCCCCGTTCGCTCGCCGCTACTAGGGGTATCTCTGTTGATTCCTTTTCCTCCGGCTACTTAGATGTTTCAGTTCACCGGGTGCCCTTCCTCATAGAGGATGACAGCACTACTGCTGCCGGGTTTCCCCATTCGGAAATCTGCGGGTCAAAGGTTACTTGCACCTCACCGCAGCTTATCGCAGCTTATCGCGTCCTTCTTCGGCTGATATGGCCAAGGCATCCGCCGTACGCCCTTACTTACTTGACTAATTTCTATAAACAAGAATTCAAGGTTCGTTAAGATCTCTTTTTAAAAAGAGGTATTTTCTAACATTTTTATGCAGTTGTCAAGGTACGATTGAGAGGATGACCTCTCAAAACTGAACAATGAATGAATTGCCAAAGCGCCGACTTCTTAGGTTTTCCCTAGAAAGGAGGTGATCCAGCCGCACCTTCCGATACGGCTACCTTGTTACGACTTCACCCCAATCATCGCCCCCACCTTCGACGGCTGGCTCCAAAAGGTTACCTCACCGGCTTCGGGTGTGAATGACTTTCGTGGTGTGACGGGCGGTGTGTACAAGGCCCGGGAACGTATTCACCGCAGTATGCTGACCTGCGATTACTAGCGATTCCTGCTTCATGCAGGCGAGTTGCAGCCTGCAATCCGAACTGGGACTCTGTTTTTGGGGTTTGCTCCGGATCGCTCCTTCGCTTCCCTCTATTAAGAGCCATTGTAGTACGTGTGTAGCCCAAGCCATAAGGGGCATGATGACTTGACGTCATCCCCGCCTTCCTCCGCATTGTCTGCGGCAGTCTCTCCTGAGTCCCCGGCCGAACCGCTGGTAACAGAAGATAGGGGTTGCGCTCGTTGCGGGACTTAACCCAACATCTCACGACACGAGCTGACGACAGCCGTGCACCACCTGTTTTCTTGTCCTCCGAAGAGGAACTGGGTATCTCTATCCATAGCAATCAATGTCAAGGCTTGGTAAGGTTCTTCGCGTTGCGTCGAATTAAACCACATACTCCACCGCTTGTGCGGGCCCCCGTCAATTCCTTTGAGTTTCAGCCTTGCGGCCGTACTCCCCAGGCGGGATACTTATTGCGTTAACTCCGGCACAGAAGGGGTCGATACCTCCTACACCTAGTATCCATCGTTTACGGCCAGGACTACCGGGGTATCTAATCCCGTTTGCTCCCCTGGCTTTCGCGCCTCAGCGTCAGTTGTCGTCCAGAAAGCCGCTTTCGCCACTGGTGTTCCTCCTAATATCTACGCATTTCACCGCTACACTAGGAATTCCGCTTTCCTCTCCGATACTCTAGCATCGCAGTTTCGGTCCCCTCACGGGGTTAAGCCCCGCACTTTTAAGACCGACTTACGACGCCGCCTGCGCGCCCTTTACGCCCAATAATTCCGGACAACGCTTGCCACCTACGTATTACCGCGGCTGCTGGCACGTAGTTAGCCGTGGCTTTCTCTTACGGTACCGTCACTCGTAACGGGTATTGACCGCTACGCCATTCGTCCCGTATAACAGAACTTTACAACCCGAAGGCCGTCATCGTTCACGCGGCGTTGCTCCGTCAGACTTTCGTCCATTGCGGAAGATTCCCCACTGCTGCCTCCCGTAGGAGTCTGGGCCGTGTCTCAGTCCCAATGTGGCCGTTCATCCTCTCAGACCGGCTACTGATCGTCGCCTTGGTGGGCCGTTACCCCTCCAACTAGCTAATCAGACGCAAGCCCCTCCTTCAGCGAAAGCTCCGAAGAGCCTCCCTTTCTTCTCTCTGCCATGCGACAAAAAGAACGTATTCGGTATTAGCAGCCGTTTCCAGCTGTTGTCCCCATCTGAAGGGCAGGTTGCTTACGCGTTACTCACCCGTTTGCCACTCGAATTAATAAGAAGCAAGCTTCTCATCTCTTCTCGTTCGACTTGCATGTGTTAAGCACGCCGCCAGCGTTCGTCCTGAGCCAGGATCAAACTCTCCATGATATATGGAAGAGCTGTTTGGCTCTTGTTTATTGATTGGTATTACTCATTGTTTGACGTTCTATAAAATAGAACCTCGCACTCTGGCGTTCATTCAGTTCATTGTTCAGTTTTCAAAGGTCATCGTTGTCATCACCGGGTGGCGACGACTTGTTTATTTTAACAAACTCGGAAGAGCTTGTCAAGGATTAATTTGAACTTTTTAAAATTCAAAATCCTGCGGCGTCAGGGCCTTGCCCCAACAGCTCATTTAGTGTACTACTATGTAAAGAATATGTCAAGGATTTTTTCAAATCCTTGACGCCGGCCGCGAATCATCGCCTGCGGCGATGTGTTCGTCGTTCATCGTTCGTCGTCAATCCGTAACATCGCCTGGCCGCGATTCCGTAGGGGCCGTCCTGTAAAGGCGGCCCGCTACGCGCCGAGGGCATCCCGAAGCGTCGTTGTCAGTGTAAGGTGCCGTTGTGCAACGGCATCCGTAGGGGCCGTCCTGTGAAGGCGGCCCGCCACGCGCTGAGGGTTTCCCGAAGCGTCGTTGTCAGTTTGGGTCTGCCGCGGCGGTACGCCGCATCTGATTCCGAGAAAAAAGCCGTGGTTCGTGGTTCGTTGCTCGTAAAAGCTCACCATCATTCCGAATAGGCCATGATCAAATATCACAGCGGGCCGCCCTAGCCGGGTCGGCCCCTACGATGGCCCCGGTCGGGGCATTTTTTTACGAGCCGAGGGTTACTCGAGGCAATGTTGTCAGTTTGAGATGCCGCGGTGTAACGGCATCCGTAGAGGCCGCGGCCCGCTACGCGCTGAGGGCTCCCCGAAGCGTCGTTGTCAGTTTGAGGCTGTCGCGGCGGAACGCCGCACCTGAATCCGAGGAAAAAGCCGTGGTTCGTAGTTCGTGGTCCGTGGCTCGTAAAAACCTGCCATTATACTCGGATAGGTGTGGCCGAATCTCGCAGCGGGCCGCCTTTCAGGACGGCCCCTACGATGGCCCCGGTCGGGGCATTTTTTTACGAGCCGAGGGTTACTCGAGGCGATGTTGTCAGTTTGAGATGCCGCTGTGCAACGGCATCCGTAGGGGACGGCCAAAGGGCGTCCCGCTACGCGCTGAGGGCATCCCGAAGCGTCGTTGTCCGTTTGAGTCTGTCGCGGCGGAACGCCGCATCTGAGTCCGAGGAAAAAGCCGTGGCTCGTTGTTCGTGGTCCGTGGCTCGTAAAAACCTGCCATTATACTCGGATAGGTGTGGCCGAATCTCGCAGCGGGCCGCCTTTCAGGTCGGCCCCTACGCATTTTATGCTATATTTTTTGCGCTATATATAGTATAATTATGTCGAGTAGTTGTATTTTATTTTTCCTTATTAGGCAATGAACAGGAGTTGTTACACATGAACAAGAAATGTTTAGCTTTGGCAGCTGCTGCCATGGCAGCTGTGACGTTGGTCGCCGGCTGCGGTTCTTCGGCAGATAAAAAAGACGGCGCTTCAGGTGAACAGAAGACCCTCGTCGTCGGCACGGAACCGACATTCCCGCCTTTTGAATTTACAGAAAACGACAAGTATATCGGTTTTGATATCGACTTGGCCAATGCCATCGGCGAAAAGATGGGCTCCAAGGTCGAAGTCAAGAGCCTCGGTTTCGACGCCCTCATCCCGGCCCTGCGCAGCGGCCAGATTGACATGATTGCTTCCGGCATGGACGCTACGCCGGAACGGCAGAAACAGGTTTCCTTCACGGATCCTTATTTCCATGATGGCTACTCCGTCGTCGTCCGCAAGGACAACACGACCATCAATGGTTTTGATGATCTCAAAGGCCGCACCGTCGGTTCCCAGGTCGGCACGAAGGGCGTAGACCTGGCTACGGAAGCCGGCGCTACGGTCAAACAGTATGACGCCAACAGCCAGGGCTGGATGGAATTGCAGAGCGGTACGTGTGACGCCGTCGTCATCAACACGTCGGTTGCCCTCTATTACATGAAAGAAGGCGGTGATAAGGACCTGAAGATCGTCGGCGATGCCAAGAAAGCCGATGCCGGCATCGCAATGGCTGTTTCCAAAGATAAACCGGAACTCCTGGAAAAAGTCAACAAGGCCCTGGCCGACCTCAAAGCCGACGGGACTTACGCCAAACTGTACAAAAAATGGTTCGGCATAGACCCCAAGGAATAATCCATGTATAAAGCCTACGTATTCGATTTCGACTACACCCTGGCAAATTCGGAAAAAGGTATCGTCATGTGCTTCCAGCTCCTCTTCGAAGCCGAAGGCTATGACGGTATCCACGAAGAAGCTATCCGCCGCACGATCGGCATGACCATGTACGACGCCATGGCCAGCCTGACCGGAGAAACGGACCCGGCCCGCATCCAGGCCTTGACTACGGAATACAAGGTCCGCTTCTCCGATAAATACATGACGGCCAATACCCACCTCTATCCGCAGACCCTGCCGACGCTCCGCGCCCTGAAAGAGTCCGGTGCCCTGTGCTGCATCGTCTCGACCAAGACCCGGTCGCGCATCGGTGAAACGCTGCGGAAGTATCAGATGGAAAGCCTCATCGACCTCGTCGTCGGCATGGAAGACGTCGCCCAGGCAAAACCCGCCCCGGACGGAATCAACGCCGTCTGCCGCCATTTCGGGCTGGACAAGAAAGACGTCCTCTATATCGGTGACAACACGATCGATGCCAAAGCGGCCCAAAACGCAGGCGTCGCCTTTGCCGCCGTGACGACAGGCACGACGACGAGCCAGGAATTTGCTCCCCTGCCCCATGTGGCAATCATGAAGGATCTCAGTGAAATCCTTACTATTCCCTAATGGAGGAACCTATTATGATGAAGAAAAAAGTTACGACCCTCGTCGCTGCCTCCCTGGCAGCCCTGACCCTTCTCTCCGGCTGCGGCTCGAATGGTACAGCCGACAAAAAAGACGGTGCTGCCAAAGGTGACAAGACCCTCATCGTCGGCACGGAACCGACGTTCCCGCCCTTTGAATTCACGGAAAACGAAAAAGACGTCGGTTTCGACATCGACCTGGCCCAGGCCGTCTGCGACAAACTGGGCTACAAGATGGAAGTCAAGAACCTCGGCTTCGATGCCCTCATCCCGGCCCTGAAGAGCGGCCAGATTGACCTCATCGCTGCCGGCATGGACGCTACGGATGAACGGAAGAAACAGATCGACTTCACCGACGTCTACTACCAGGGCGGCTACACCATCGTCGTCCCGACGGGCAATACGGACATCACCGGCTATGACTCCATCGCCGGTAAGACCGTCGGCGCTCAGGTCGGTTCCAAAGCAGCCGACTACGCCCGTGAACACGGTGCCAACGTCAAGGAATTTGACACCAATACCCAGGGCTGGATGGAACTGGAAGCCGGCACGTGTGACGCGGTCTCCATCGATAAAGCCGTCGCCCAATATTACCTCCAGCAAGGTGGTAAAGACAAGCTCAAAATCGTCGGCGAAGCCATTACGTCCCGCGGCGTAGCCATGGGCATCAGCAAGGATAAACCGGAACTGAGCAAGCAGGTCAACGAAGCTTTGAAGGAACTCAAAGCGGACGGAACGTATGCTAAGATTTATAAGAAATGGTTCGGCGAAGAACCGAAGCAGTAAAAAAAGGCGCTGTCGCATGAAGACAGCGCCTTTTTGAGTTTTAAGTTTGTAGTTTTTAGTTTGCAGCAATAAGGCAAAAGAATCTCTCCGGCCCGTTGGGCCACCTCCCCTATGAGGGGAGGCTTTGCGAGCCACGAACCACTTATTTTTTATCCTTCTGCTGGAGTTTGGCCAAGCGGTCTTTCAGGGATGTGAACTCACCCTGGTTGTCGGACTGGAGTTCGGCTTCGGGTTGGATGGTCGTGTCTTTGTAGGCGGCTTTCCGTTTAGCTGCTTCTGCAGCGGCAGCAGTTCGTTTTTCTTTGGCAGTCCGTTCGGCCTGGACGGCTTCGCGGATGGGCTGGAGTTTATTGTCCGGGACGACGAGGAAGCGGACCGGCAGGTTGGCCGCTCCCGGCGGCATGATGCGGATGGTCATGTCTGTCCCGGCCGGGAAGGTATCGACGTATTCCATGGCATACGGGTCATTGAGGCCCATAGAATGGCGGTGGCGCGGCAGTTCGACGATTTTCTTGTCTTCCCCCCGCTTGGGGTCGCTGTAGATGAGTTCCGTCACGCCGGCATATTCGCCGCCCTGGGGATTGAAATACAAGTGGACATCCCCGTTTCCTGTCGTGCGCAGGTGGATGGTGTAATCGACGCCGTAGTTGCCCGTGTCTTCCGAGGCCCGGTTGTCCATGACGTCGCGCCCCTGGAGGAAACGGTCCCAGACGCCGTCGGCCAGGAGGATATAGCCGATGCCGCTGTCCGTCGAGTACGGGATGAGCGTACTCAGATAGCGGTCCTTGCCGTGGAAGGTACCGCGCAGCTGAACCGAGTCGCTGGCCAGGTACTGCTGCTTACGGATGAAGGCGACAGGATCTTCCTGCGGCGGCAGGATCATGGATGACAGGATCATCGGTTCCGGCAGGCTGACATTGACGATGCCCGAAAAAAGCTGGTCCGGACGGACGACGGTCTCGTTGAGGCGCTGGCCGACGACGGCATAGTTATGAGCCGGGACGGTAATCTTATTGACCGTCATATTGCCTTCATAATACATGGTGGACAATTCCTTGCCAACCTGGTAGTAATCCGTGCTGGGCCGCGTGTACTGATAGCCCTGGAGGACGGCTTCCAGCGGATAAGGATGCGGGTTGTAGAGCATGGCTACGATTTTCCGGTTGTACGGATGCTGGTTGACATGATAGAAATAAAGGCGCACGTCGCCGCTGACCATATCCCCATAGAGGATACCGTCACCATCGGCGTATTCCGGACTGTCTGACAGCAGCAGCGTCCCCGTATCGACAGGGGCCGTCATGGAAATGGGCAGCATGCGCTGGGCGACGACGCGGTCCATGACCTCCGGATCGTCCACAGCCGGCAGGTCCGCCGCCAGGGCACTTGCCAGAGGCAGGCAGGCCGTCAGCAGGCCGGCTATATAAGTACATAGTTTCTTAAATTTCATCTTTTTTTTGACCTTCTATCTGTTTCGCTATATCAGCGATTTTTTTGAATCGGTGGGACAAGCCGGATTTCGTCAGTCCCGACTGGGCCGCCAGCTCGCTCATGGACGCTTCCGGATTGGCCATGCGCAGTTCCGCCGCTTCCCGAAGCTTCGGGGACATGCGCGGATACAGGCCCGATTCCTGGATACAGGTAATGGCCCGGCGCTGGCGGACAGCGGCGTCGACGGTCTTCTGAAGATTGGCCGTTTCGCAATTGACGACGCGGTTGACGTTATTGCGCATCCCCTTGACGACGCGGACGCTTTCAAACTTGAGATAAGCCTGGGCCGCGCCGATATATTGCAGGAACTGGGACACGCCATTTCCCTCTTTGATATATACGAGATAATCACCCTTGCGGTCTGTCGTCTTGGCCGGCAGATGGAAGCGGCGCATGATTTTCAACAGTTTTTCGGCAAAGGCCGCATTGCCCGTCACCAGTTCCAGGTGATAGTCCCCTTTGGGCTGGTTGACGGAACCGCCGCCCATGAAAGCGCCCCGCAGGAAAGCCCGCTGGCAGTCGGCCTTGCGGAGATCGATGGCGGAAAATTCCGCATCCGTCGGAAATAAGGACAGGTCCCGTAAAATGGCCGTGCTCTCCGGCGACGGCGTCACCCGCAGGATGTAATAGTTCTTCTTGCGCAGGCGCAATCCCTGGCGGACGCGGACTTCCGGCCGGACCGTAAAGGATTCCATCCACATCTTCAAAGCCTTGCGGGCGACGGCATTATTGGACGTACTGAATTCGATGCCGATGGTCCCGCGCGATCCGAGGATGAGGGACCCGCCCATGCAGAGCAGCGCCGCCAGTTCGGCAAAGCGGCAGGCAGCATTTTCCGGCTTGCAGTGGGCGATTTCATTCTTCACTTCTTCTGCAAAAGACAAAAGATGCCGCCTCCTAACGATGGGTAAATGTGTAACGTTTCAAATAGTAATGCAACAGTTCCGGCGATAAGTCGGTCCGCAAGGCATTGATCAGGTCGAAGAGGACGTTGGCCAGCTTCTTCGTATCGTGGGTGGCACTGTTTTCCTTGTTGATGAGGTCCGACAGGATGAGCGTCGCCCCGGCCTGGCTGACTTCCTTCTTGTCGATGATGACCGGATGGGACCCGGTGGCGACATAGCGCTGGAGGACGGCCGGATCGACGTCACCGTTGTTGGCGATGACGAAGTCGATGACCCTGCCGCCGGCCTGGCGGTTGATGGCCTTGACGTGGTCGGATACGGTGTAATCATCGGTTTCTCCGGGCTGGGTCATGACGTTGCAGATATAGATTTTCGGCGCCTTGCTGGTGCGGACGGCCTGGACGATATCGGGCACACAGAGATTGGGCATGATACTCGTATAGAGGCTGCCCGGTCCGAGGACGATGGCGTCGGCTTCCTGGATGGCCCGGACGGCGGACTGGATGGCCTTGGGATGTTCCGGTGTCGTAAAGACGCGCTTGATCTTGCCGTGGGCATGGGGAATCTGTGATTCCCCTTCGACGATGCGGCCGTCGGTCATTTCAGCGTTGAGGCGTATCTTTTCCGCCGACGACGGGATGACCTTGCCGCGGACGCGCAGGACTTTGCTCGTCGCATCCATGGCTTCTTCGACGTCGCCCAGGACTTCGATAAGGGCGGCAATGAAGAGATTGCCGAAGCTGTGGCCCGTCAGGTTGCCGGAGCCGCCGAAGCGGTGGGCAAAGAGCTTTTCCATGAGCCCTTCCTTATCGGCCAGGGCGACCAGGCAGTTGCGCAGGTCACCAGGCGCGATGATATCCAGGTCCTGGCGGATACGGCCCGTCGAGCCGCCATCATCGGCAACGGTGACGACGGCCGTCAGATTATAGGTCTTGGCCTTGAGGCCGCGCAGCATGACCGACAGGCCCGTGCCGCCGCCGATGACGACGACCTTCGGCCCTTTGGACAGCTGCAGGTTGGAGAAGATCAAGTCGCTGAGGTTCTCCGATTCGCCGGGCATGACGACGCCGATCATGGTGCGGATCAGGCGCCGCGTGGCCCAGGCCATGACGACCAGCCCCAGGAGGATGACCAGGATGCCCAGACTGGCCAGGATGGTATAGTTATAATGGCCGGTCATTTCGTAGAGCAGGCGGAAAGCCCATTCTTCCAATTCTCCCAGCCATTGGTAGTTAAAGGTCAGGATAATGCCGAAGCTGGAACACATCATGCCCAGGCCGAAGAGGAAGAGCCATCGCTTGATGTGCAAGCCCGGATGCAGCCATTTCATAAAACGCATGACAGCACCTCCTACGCTTCGCCTTCGTACCCCGGCGCATCTTCTTCGACGTCGTTCTTCTGGATATCCCGGTGTTCGATGGATACGTCGACACCATTATCCCGCAAATGCTTATACATGGCTTCAGCCATACAGACACTGCGGTGCATGCCGCCGGTACAGCCGACGGCAATGACCAGCTGGCTTTTGCCTTCCCGTTCATAGTTAGGCAGGAGGAAGTCGATCATGTCGAACCACTTTTCCTTATACGTCTGGGTAATGGGGAAACTTTCGACATAGTCGCGCACACAGGGCACGCGGCCCGATTTATGACGGTATTCATCGATATAGTACGGGTTGGGCAGGAAGCGCACGTCTTCGACGATGTCCGCGTCGATGGGCATGCCGTGCTTGAAGCCGAACGAGACGACCGTGACGGTCATGTTCTTCTTGCTGTCCGTAATGGCATAGCGCTTGACCAGGATTTCCTTGAGCTGTTTCGGCTTGAGGTTCGACGTGTCGATGATGAAATCCGCTTTCTGGCGCAGGCTGGCCAGGCGCTTTCGTTCTTCGGCAATGCCCTGGCTGATGCGGCCGTGCGGGGCCAGGGGATGGACGCGGCGCGTTTCCTTGTAACGCCGTACCAGGGCCTGGTCAGAGGCTTCGATGAAGACGATTTCGTAGGAAATGCCTTCGGCCTTGAGGTCTTTCAGGCACTGGCTCATGGCATCGAAAAATTCACCGCCCCGGATATCGGCGATGAGGGCCACGTGGCGGACCCGTTCGCCGCCTTTGATGCATAATTCCGCGAATTTGGGAATCAGGACCGGCGGGATATTGTCGATGCAGAAATAGCCGATATCTTCCAGTACCTGGACGGCATGGCTCTTACCGGCACCGGACATGCCGGTGACAATGATCAAATGAAAATGGTCCATAAGAACCTCCTATTTTAAATGAGTTATAATACAAATTTCTCGACAGCTGCGGCGACACCGTCGTCGTCGTTGGACGCCGTGACATAAGCCGCTGCGGCCTTCACTTCTTCGGCGGCGTTGGCCATAGCTACGGGGAAACCGGCAGCCTTCAGCATATCCAGGTCGTTCTGGGAGTCGCCGAGGGCCATGATTTCATCGGTCCCGATGCCGTAGAGCTCGCCCAGGCGGCGGATGCCCTCGCCCTTGTCGACGCCCTGGGGCATGATTTCCAGGAACGTCGGCGCCGAGAAGAGGACATTGAACCGGCCGGGGAAGGTCTTTTCGATGAGGGCCTTGCGGGCGACGAGGTCGTCGTGTCCGCCCCGGCTGAGGAGCTTGTTGCAGTCGCCCTGGACGTGGTAAAAGTCATCGCCGCAGATGCAGGCCTTGCTGTGCGTGATCCGTTCATAGTCGCGGATCCACTCGTCGTCCCGGGCTGCGCGCAGGACGTCGTCGATATAGGTCTGGAGCTGCCAGCCCCGGCGGCGGGCCAAATCGGCCAGTTCCTGCGCCCATTCCCTGGGGATGACCTGCTGGAAGAGAATCTTCTTCGATTCCAGCGTCTCGATGAGGCCGCCGGCAAAGAGCAACAGCGGGCTGTCGCCCAGCCCCAGCCGTTCTCCGTATGGCCGGGCCGTCTGGTACATGCGGCCCGTGGCGATGGCGACGACGACGCCCTTATCGCGGGCGGCCTGCAAAGTCCGCACCGTCCGGTCCGACACGCTGCCGTCACTGCGCAGGAGGGTCCCGTCGAGGTCGATGGTGATCATCTTAATGGCCGGCACCGAGGGTTCCCTCCTTCCAGTCGAATACGACGCCCTTCGGCGTCTGATTGGCTTCCTGCGCCGCGTCGGTGACATATCTCAGGTCATCGGCATAGCTCTGGGCCAGCTTATCGATTTCCTGCTGCTGGTCTGCCGTAGCCCGGCTGCGGTTCTTCATGGCCGTCGCGATCATTTCCGTCACTTCATAGCGGGTCAGATTATACGACGGGGCGAACCGCTCCATCGGAGCCCCGGTCAGGCCGGCCTTGGACAGGTCATAGACGGCCTTGTATTCCCACGTATGGCGGTCGACGGCGTCGAACTGGTTCGGCGCGTAGGGATTGTAGGCCAGGACCGTGCCCAGGCCCAGGCAGCACCAGGCTGCCAGTAAAAGAAAGAGTCTTTTCATGATGGTCCCCCCTCTATAAACAAATATACTCCCTGCCGGGTCTAACGTGCGTCATACCTGAAAGAGAGCATATCCAGAAAATACGTATTATTTGGCTTTGTTGGCGTCCTTTTCGGCGTCCTTGCCGTCGTGGCTGCCATGGTCGGGTACGGCTTTCTGTGCCGCTTCGGCCGAAACGGCGACAGCAGCCGCTGCCGGCTTGACGGCAACAGCCTTATCCGAAGCGACAGGTGCCGCCGCTTCGCCGTCGAGGGCCATATCGTCGAGCAGCTTGAGCTGGCTGGTCAGGATAGCGCGGCATTTGGCACGGTATGCCCCGGTCTGGGCTTTGAGCTTTTCCCATTCCTGCTGGGATTTCTGCAGATTCATCATCGTTTCGTCGAGCATCTGCTTCTTCTTGCTTTCCGCTTCCTGCAGGATGAGGTCGGCTTCCTTACGGGCCGAGACCTTGACATTTTCTGCCGTCTGCTGGGCCAGCATGAGCGTACTGTTCATGGTCGCTTCCATCTTTTCGTACTGCGTCAGCTTATCCTGCAGGCTGTCGCAGCGTTCCTTCAATTCGCAATATTCCCGGTATACCTTTTCGTAGTCGCCGGCGATGTTGTTCATGAAGGCATCGACGTCTTCCTCGCTGTAGCCGCGGAAGCCGCGTTTAAATTCTTTGTTGTGAATATCCATTGGTGTAAGCATGGCATTTCCTCCGTATGAAAAAGGGAATCACATATACCGCTTCAGCAAGACGCCGATACGGCCCTTTCTCGACGTACCCGTAATCTCGGCCAGTTCCATCCGGCCCTTGCCGCGCAGCGAAATGACATCGCCTTCACTGACGTCCTGGCTCGGCCCCTTGGCAGGCTGCCAATTGACCTGGACCCGGTCGCCCTTGATGGCTTCGGCCGCCTTGGTACGGGAAATGCCAAAGCCCGATGAGGCAATGGCATCGAGGCGGAGCGATGCAACAGTGGTCTTGATTTCCTTGACCTTTTCCTGGCGCGGCGCGATGTCTTCCAGGGGCATCTCTTCGATGGCAATGGATACCATAGCGATTTTTGTGAAATTCTGCTGTAAATAGGGGACGAGCTTCGTATCTGCCAAAAGGATGGCACCGGCCTCCTGCATAATGATGTCGCCGAAGCGTTCCCGGCCGACACCGAGGCTCATGAGCGAGCCCAGGACGTCGCGGTGCCCCAGGAGCCGGTAGCGGTCATCCCAGGACAGACGGCAGGCCGTGATGCCGAAATCGACAGGCCCGTCGTAATCGGCGCTGACAAAGGCCAGTTTGACCCGTTCAGCCCCTTCGTAGCCGCCAAAGGTCCGGAGGACCAGGGACGGCACATGGGCCTGGATGGTCTCGCCGATCTGGACGGCGCCGGGAGATACGAACTCGCTGACAGCATAAGGACGGCCCTTGGCCGTGCTGTCAGCCAGATCGATAAGGCGGGCAGCGAGCTCGCCATTATCGGTCCCCTGATAATAACGGATAATCCGATCTCTGTTCTTCAAGATAATCCCTCAATTACTAGTGCTGCGGCGTGTTATTGCCGTTGCTGTTATTGTTGCTGCCGCCATTCCAGGACAGGGGCGGCGTGTTGAAATCGCCGTAATCGTCGCGTTTGCCGTGATCGACGGTGACGTTGCTCGGTACGCAGAGGAAGATTTCCTTGCCGACCTTCTGGATGTTGCCGTCAAGAGCATACGTAGCGCCGCTGACGAAGTCGACGACGCGTTTGGCGATGTCGTCCGGCGTCGATTCGAAGTTGATGACGACGGGCTTGCGGTCGCGGATGTAATCGGCAATGCTCTGCGAATCATCAAAGGTTTCCGGTTCGACGATGACCATGCGCAGCGGTTTTTCCTGCGGTGCTGCATAGTTGACGCTGGAACGGCGCGGAGCTACGGCCGGCGTGCGGCGCGGCGGACGTTCTTCTTCCATTTCTTCTTCGTCTTCGTATTCGTCCGTTTCAAATTCGTCGTCTTCGTTGACGCCGCCTACAGTACCTACTAATTTATCCCAAACTTTCTTTACTCCCATGGTGAATACTCCTCCTTAGTAATTACGGGGCCCAAAGATCGCCGTACCTACGCGGACGACATTGGCGCCTTCTTCGATTGCTATTTCAAAATCATGGGTCATGCCCATAGACAGGTAACGGATCTGACCTTCCGGAAACTTTGGCTTCATGTCTTCATACAAAGCGTGGGCAATGCGGAATACAGGCCGTACATCCTCGACATTGTCGTAATTCGGGGCGATACACATGAGTCCCAGGACGCGGACGTGTTCCATACCCTTGGCCAGTTCGCACATAGCCGGGAAGTCCTCTACTTCCATACCGAATTTACTTTCTTCGCGGGCCACATTGACCTGCAGGAGAATATCCTGTACCTTGCCGATCTTGCCGGCTTCCTTATCCACAGCTTTGAGCAGGTGTTCCGAATCGATCGAGTGGATGAGGTCGAAGTGTTCGACGGCATGCTTGGCCTTGTTGGTCTGCAGATGACCGATCAAGTGCCAGGTCAAATGGTTATCCGGAAAGGCTTCCAGCTTCTGGAGTGCTTCCTGGACCCGATTTTCACCGACGTCCGTGACACCGCATTTGGCGGCTTCTTCCATCATTTCTACGGGATGATTCTTCGTAACTGCGACAAGCGTAATTTTGTCAGTTCTGCCGACACGGGCAGCTGCATCGGCAATTCTCTTATTTACTGCCTCAAGATTTTCCTTAATCAAGCCTATCCCTCCGTAGTGCATGTGATTATATATATTTATAAAACATTACACTTCTTTTATTATATATAGTTAAGGCTATAAAAGCTAGTCATATTTAAAAATTTGTCCCATCTGCTTTTCAAAGGACGGCAAAGGCCCCCATGCGGCCCGTATGGCCGCCATCGCGGCGGTAGGAAAAGAACTTATCCGCTTCGGAAAAGGCACAGCTCGTCGTGACTTCCACGTGGTCCGGCGCGAGGCCCGCTTCCAGCAGGAGCAGGCGGTTGGCCTGCCACAAATCGACGGACCAGACGCCGTCAGTCTCGCCGGCACAGGCGGCGTAGTCCGGGCCCAGGCGGCGGAAGGCCATGGCCGTGTCTTCGCTGACCTGGTAATGGGATCGGGAAATGGAAGGCCCGACATAGGCCAGGAGGTCCTTCGGGTCCGACCCGTAGGCCAGGCGCATGGCAAAGACTGTCTTGGCCGCCAGGCGCTGTACCGTGCCGCGCCAGCCATCGTGGATGACGGCGACGGCCTGCTTCACCGGGTCGTAGACGATGACCGGCACGCAGTCGGCGATGCAGAGCAGGAGCGGCACGCCGGGAAGATTTGTCATGATGGCGTCCGTATGGGCCAGGGCGTCGGCATAACTGCCGGCACCGCAGCCGATTTCAGCCGGTCCGACGGCGACGACGTGGTCTTCATGGGTCTGCTGGGCCGTCGTCAGCTTCTGCAGGGGATAGCCCAGGAGAGCACACAGGCGGCGCCGGTTCTCCAGGACGTCCTTGGGCCGGTCACCGACGTGAAGGGCCAGATTGAGCGATGTAAAAGGCGCTTCGCTCACGCCGCCGCTCTTGCCGGTCACGCCGTGGCGCAGGCCGGCCCCGGCCAGGAGGGTACTTTCTTCCCAACAGATTCCGTTTTTATGTTCTACCCACTTCGTCATGATGACCTCCGCAAATATGGCAGCGCCGGCAGCCGTCAAAACAGGGAATCGTAAATTCGCCGGTCTCGGCCTTCTTCAGCTCGTCCGTCAGGTACGTCGGCACCAGTCCCGTGTCGATCGTATCCCAGGGCATGACGGCATCGGTCGGACGCTGATCATATAAAAATCCTTTAATATCGAAATGAAGTTCCTTGGCCGCCCGCTTCCAGCCCTTGACGCCGCCGTACTCATGGGCCTTGACCAGGAGGTCGCCGACGCGGCGGTCGCCCCGGGACAGGACGCCCTGGATATAGGCCGAACGCAGGGGCTCGATGAGCAGCTCGATCTGCTTGTCCTTCAGGGCCTTCTTGAGGAAATTGAGCCGTTTCTCGACGACTTTCTTTTCCGTCATGGCCATCCACTGGAAGGGCGTGAAGGGCTTGGGGATGAAGGGGTTGATGCTCAGGGTGATGCGGCTCAGGTTGCCGATGGCCGCCATGTGCTGCTGGACGCGGCGGGTCATGTCGACGATGCCCTGTATATCGTCATCGGTCTCCATGGGCAGGCCGACCATGATGTACATGCGCACGTGGCGGATGCCGGCGGCCGTCGCCAGGTCGATGGACTGGAGCAGGTGCTCCTCGGTAATGCCCTTGTTGATGATGTCCCGCATGTGCTTGCTGCCCGCTTCCGGCGCCAGGGTGATCGTCTTCTGGCCGCTTTCGGCCAGTCCCTTGACGATAGTCGGCGTAATCGAATCGGCCCGCAAGGACGCGCAGGAAAAAGCCAGGCCCTGGTCGCGGATGAAGGTGACCAGTTCGTCGATGTAGGGATAATCGGAAATGGCTGCCCCCATGAGGCCGATCTTCTTGCCCAGCTCCTTGCCGCGCAGGACGGCAGACTTCACATAGTCCAAGGGGCGGACGCGGGGCCGGCGGTAACAGTAGCCGGCCATGCAGAAGCGGCAGTGACGGCCGCAGCCCCGGGCAATCTCGATGAGGTACATGGCGCCGAACTCCGTATTCGGCGTGGCGATGACCGTCTCGGCCGGTTGGTCCAATTCATGCCATTGCCGTTCGACCTTGGCCGGGATGCCTTCTTCCGGGACGATGCGCACGACATGGCCGTCATCATCGTATTCGTGACGGTACAAAGACGGCACATAGACACCGGGAACGTGGATGGCCAGATAGCGCAGCAGTTCATGACGCCCCAGGCCCCGGGCCTTGCCTTCCCCATAGGCATCGAGGAAGGAATGGATGAAGTGTTCCCCTTCGCCGACCAGGACGACGTCGACGAAGGGCGACAGCGGTTCGGCATTGAAAAAGGCGACGGGCCCGCCCATGACGACGAGCGTATCCTCATCGCCGCGGTCAGCTGCCAGGATGGGGATACGTCCCATTTCCAGGATCTTCGGCACGTTGAAATAATCCATTTCAAAACTGACCGATAAGCCGAGGATCTCAAAATCCGACAGGGGCCGGCGGTTCTCCAGGGAAATGAGCGGTTCCCCCGTCTTGTCGAAGACCTTCATGAGGTCCTTGTCCGGCAGGAAGGCCCGTTCACAGAGCCAGTCCTCGCGGCCGTTCACTTCGCGGTAAATGATCTGCATCCCCAGATTGCTCATGGCCACGTCGTACGTATTGGGATAACAGATAGCCATGGCGTGACGCGTCCCGAACGGATAGCATACGGCTCCCGTTTCCTGGGCCATCAAATCATCCAGGGCCTTTTCGACTTGCCAGCTCATGTATACACCTCCCCTTTCGTTCATCCTTTATAGGTAACCTATATTGTATCACAGAATGTCCCGATGGGCCAGCAGCGTCTTGCATCGCCTTCTCCATCGTGGTATGGTATTAATTGATGTAGGGGCCGCTCAAAAGAGCGGCCCGCAGGTCGCCGTTCGCAGGCCGCAGGCCGCAAAGCCTCCCCTCATAGGGTAGGTGGCCCAACAGGCCGGAGAGGTTGAATTTCCGCACACTACTTCAAAAGCAACCTCTCAGTCAGCTTCGCTGACAGCTCTCCTATGAGGCGGGCCTTTTGAAAGACCCCCACGGACCGCTTCCGTAGGGGCCGTCCCAAAGGGCGGCCCGCTTATTTCATAAAAAAGGAGTCCTCTTCATGGAAAAAGTCCTCTTCGTCGCCCTGGGCGGCGGCATCGGCGCAGGCTTGCGCTATTTACTCACGGAACTGGCCAACCTTCACGGCGGCGCCTTCTTCCCATACGGCACCGTCCTGGCCAATATCATTGGTTCCTTCTGCATCGGCGTCTTCTTCGTCTTCTTCTCCGAAAGCAGCAACCTGCCGCCGGTCGTCAAACTCTTCTTCGTCACAGGCATCCTCGGCGGCTTCACGACCTTCTCGACGTACAACATGGAACTCCTCACCTTCGTCCGCACCGGCGACCTCTTCCCGGCCCTGGCCTACTTCTCCTTCAACGTCATCGGCGGCTTCGTCTGCTGCTGGCTAGGCTTCGCCACGGGCAACGCCTTGTGGGGATAGTGTTAGTGGTTCGTGGCTAGGGGCTCGTAGTAAAGCCTCCCCTCATAGGGGAGGTGGCCCAACGGGCCGGAGAGGTTGAATTTCCGCACACTACTTCAAAAACAACCTCTCAGTCAGCTTCGCTGACAGCTCTCCTATGAGGCGAGCCTTGGGAAAGGCCCCCTCAGACCGCAGGCCGCAAGCCTCCCCTCATAGGGTAGGTGGCCCAACGGGCCGGAGAGGTTGAATTTCCGCACACTACTTCAAAAGCAACCTCTCAGTCAGCTTCGCTGACAGCTCTCCTATGAGGCGAGCCTTGGGAAAGGCCCCTCAGACCGCAGGCCGCAAGCCTCCCCTCATAGGGGAGGCGCCCCAACGGGCCGGAGAGGTTGAATTTCCGCACACTACTTCAAAAGCAACCTCTCAGTCAGCTTCGCTGACAGCTCTCCTATGAGGCGAGCCTTGGGAAAGGCCCCTCAGACCGCAGGCCGCAAGCCTCCCCTCATAGGGGAGGTGGCCCAACGGGCCGGAGAGGTTGAATTTCCGCACACTACTTCAAAAGCAACCTCTCAGTCAGCTTCGCTGACAGCTCTCCTATGAGGCGAGCCTTGGGAAAGGCCCCCTCAGACCGCAGGCCGTAAAGCCTCCCCTCATAGGGGAGGTGGCCCAACGGGCCGGAGAGGTTGAATTTCCACGCGGTGATTTAAAAACAACCTCTCAAGGGAGCAAAAAAGGCGCTGTCGCATGAAGACAACGCCTTTTTGAGTTTGAAGTTTGAAGTTGAAAGTTTGATGTGGATGGGACAAACTTTAAAAGCCATTGCCTCAAACATCATACATCAAACCTCAAACATTTAAGAAAAAGGGCCACGCATGATGGCAAAAGCCTTCGTGCGACAGCCCCCTTTTTTACTTTAGGCCGATACTTTCCTAATGCTGTGCCGGTGCGCCGACAGTCTTGGCTTCTTCTACGAGGCCGTCTGTTGCGATGGCTTTCTTGGATACGAAGCTGATGCCGCAGAAAGTGACGGCGCAGACGATCCATTCGGCATAGATGACGTGCGGCAGTACGCGGACAGCCGGTACGAACATCCAGGCGACGAGGACGATGATGGAAGCCAAAATCGTGTAGAACGCAGCCTGTCTGGAGCAATATTTCGGTGCATACATGGTCATGAGGACGATGACTGCGAAAGCCGTCATAAGCGACAAGCCGGCCATGAGGGTCGAAATGATGCCGCTGATGGTCAGGGCGAAGCCCAAGGTCAGCAGGCCCAGGAGCAGGACAGAAATACGGGTAACGGTCATGTATTTCTTATCGGACATATTGGGGTCGATGAACTGTTTATGAATATCATGGGAATAGAGCGTCGCAGCCGACAGCAGGAGATTGCAAGCCGTGCTGACATCGGCAGCCCACAGCGAAGCCAACGTCACGCCGGCAATCCAGGGATTGAGGGACATGATGAGTTTCGGCAAAGCCGTCGTCGGCGAAATAGCCGGATACATTTCGGCAGCGATGACGCCGAGGAGTGCTGCGATGAAGCCAACGGGCAGCATGACCAGGCCGCCGATGATGAAGCCTTTGCGGGCCGTCTGGACATCCTTGGCACCCAGGGAAATCTGGATAATAGCCTGAAGCGAAACATTGACCGTAATGAGGACGACGATCCACGTGACAATAGTCATGGGGCCGACACCGCTGATGAGGTCCATGGACGTAATGGACGGAGCCTGGATAGCGACGACGTCGATACCGCCGGCCATGCTCAGGATAAGGAAAGCAGCGACGGTAATACCGATGTACTGCAAGGTAACATTGAGGACGTTAGACTGGCTGGCCGACCACATACCACCGATGAGGGTAATGCCGATGAAGACGACGGCACTGGTGAGCATCCCCGTAACCGGCGTGAAGATGTTCGGCATCAAAGCGGCCAGGATAGCGCCGCCGGCGACGTACTGCAAGCTCATGATGACCAGCTGGACCAAAACCTGACAGCCAATACCGGCAACCATGCTGCGGCGGTCATAATACCGTTCCAACAATTCCGGCACCGTCGTAATGTTGAGCTGACGATACTTCTTGGCGACCGTCAGGCCCATGACGATGGCCCCGATGCCCCAGGCAGCCGTATACCAACCGGCCGACAGACCGACTTTGTAGGCCTGTTCGGCAACGCCGATAGTCGAAGCCCCGCCGACAGCCAGGCCGACGATAGACACCATGATGAGGGGCGTCGTCAATTTACGGCCAGCCAATACGTAAGCTTCCGTCGAAGCGGCAGCCTTATGCTTGACATACCAGCTGATACCGAAGAGAACGCCGATGTACACTAAAATAATGAAGACTTGAATCCCTGTGGTTCCCATAGTAAAAAACTCCTCTCTGAAATACTTTCCCGAAAAAAAAGCCGCCCCTCACAAAAGGGACGACTCAGTCGCGGTACCACCCAATTTATCGATATATGGATAAAAAAAGAGTGGTACGCCAGGGACGGAAGATTCCGCGGTACCACCCTAATTATCTCGAATCGATCAACTCATGGCCGTATAACGGCAGCCGTCCCGGTACAGCCTACTCACGTTCAGCCGTACAGTTCAGGAATGAACTTCATGCCCTCTCCCCTGTCCCCTCACACCGGCCGGGGACTCTCTGAAAAGCTCAAAGACACTACTTTTTTCCATCACAACTGTTATCAGGAAATCTGTTGTTGACCATGATTATACAGGAAAATAAAATAAAGTCAAGGAAAAAGTAACGAAAAAATGTAAAGAAAATCACGTAAAACGTACTACGAATCAAGTAAAACGTGAGACTTGAGAACCAAAACAATTTCTGTGTTTTTATGCGACTTATAGTGATAACGAAACAATTTCCCCAACACCGGCAATGACGCCAGAATGGGTACCTTGCGGAAATGCTCCACCTCTTCCCGGCGGATCAGACCACCAATGACCAAGGGCTCGCCATCGCGCAGACGCACGACCGTCCGGGCCTGGCGCGTCGCAATGCGGTAGGCCTTCATTTCCGGTACAAACACAGGCGTACTCACTTCTGCCACCAACTGGGCCGTCACCGAGTTATCCGGATGGATCTGCGGAGTATAGGTCAATTTTATGCCCGCCTCTTCGTAAGTCGTGCTCACAGCCGTCTCCTTGCCAGACAGATGCTCTGTCTGGACGGGAACCTTATCGCCGATGAGGATGTGCGCTTCCCGGCCATTGCTGGCCACCATATGCGGCGAAGCCAGAATCTGAGCCCGTCCCTTTTCTTCGAGGGCGTGGATTGTCCCGGCCAGGGAAAAGACATCGTGGTCCGCTCCGCCTTCCACCGTCGACCAATTCCATTCCATACCGGTCTGTTTCAACAGGCTGTCATCGACGGAGGCGACCTCTACAGAAACATCAACTTGCCGCGCCGGCACATCGAGGCGCTTCACCAGGGAATGAACAGCGGCCTGCACTTGGTGGGTCCCGCCGACGACGAGGGTATTCGTATCACTATGACAGCGCACATCGGCTTCCGGTACCGCCGCCTGGACAGCTTCTTTCAAAACGGCCGGGTCGGCATAGCGCAGAGACCAGGTGTGGAACGTCTTGACGCCTTTTCCCGCTTTGGGTCCGGTCATCGTCCGGATAAGTCCGGATTTTTCATAGTACAAGCCTTGGCTGTCGGCAATAGCCTGCAAGGCCTCTTCCAAGGTGACATCGTGGAGGTTCATCGTCAATGCCCCCTGCACGCTGTCATCGACGACGAGATTGATATTCCCTGACCTGGCCAGTCCTTCCAGTACCGTCCGCGTCGGCACATCCTGGACCTGTACATCGACGGCTCCCGCTGTCCAGGGACAAAGGCAACAGACGCTGACAGCCAGCCACTTTTTCCATTCATTCACAACCATCCCTGCCTTTCCTTACAAAGGAATTTCAAAAACCCGTCCATCCCGCTGCAGGCCGGTGGCCTGACGGTTGACGTAGGCGACATACCAGCCGTTCCACCATTCACCGGCAGCACACGTCGCCGTCTGTCCCTGCCATTTCAAAATGACTAAATGGACTTCTCCTTCGTGGACAGCCCCACAAACGATGGGCAATGTCCATTCTTTCTTATCTTTTTTAGGTGGTTCCTTATCTTTTTTAGGCGCTGCCGCCGGAACAGGCAGCTGTACCGCTTCAGGCGCAGCAGTCTTCTTCGGCAGACTGCCGGCAAATAAATCAGGTAAGGATTTGTAACGCAAGGCCGGGCGGACATCATAGACGAGGTTTCCCTTATCGTTTCCCTTTTCCACCTTTTCAGAGGCAGAAAAAACGGGATGCGCTCCAGCAGTATGCTGGACAGCATCCCGTTTCATGTATTCTTGTCCTTGCGGCTCGTCCCACCACAACCAGATGGCGCCAAGACAGACAAGTATCCCCACATAGGGAAGCCATGTCTTGCGATGGTGAACGAGACCGTTCCTTACCTTTGGCAGAGCGGATAAGACCTTATTTCTTATCTCCATAGCCCTGCGGATGATGCTGATGCCAGTTCCAGGCATCGGCAATGATTTGTTCTACTTTGCTGTGTGTCGGCTGCCAGCCTGTGACGCGGCGGATCTTTTCGGATCCGGCGATGAGGATGGCCGGGTCGCCGGCGCGGCGCGGTGCTTCTTCGACTTTGAAGTCTTTGCCTGTGACTTTCTTAGCGGCTTCGATCATTTCACGGACGCTGAAGCCGTTCTGAGAGCCTAAGTTGAAGTACTGCGATTCTCCCCCTTCGGCGAGATACTGGAGGACCCTTACGTGGGCGTCTGCGAGGTCTGTGACGTGAATGTAGTCACGGATACAGGTGCCGTCGGGCGTGGGATAGTCCGTGCCGAAGATTTTGATGCTGTCCCGCTGGCCCAGGGCCGTCTGCAGGATCAAGGGGATGAGGTGTGTTTCCGGGGTATGGTCTTCCCCGATGGTGCCGCTTCCATCGGCCCCGGCGGCATTGAAGTAGCGCAGGGCCACGTAGCGCAGGCCGTAAGCCCGGCTGAACTGGGCCAGCATGGTTTCGATCATGAGCTTGGTCTGGCCGTAGACGTTGGTCGGATGGTAGGGCATGTCTTCCGTGATCGGCGTCTGTTCCGGTTCGCCATAGACGGCGGCCGTCGACGAGAAGACGAAGTATTTGACGCCGGCCCGGCGTACGGCTTCCAAGAGGCTGTATGAGCCGACGACGTTGTTATCATAGTAAATCGTCGGGTTTTCCATGGATTCGCCGACCTGGCTATGGGCGGCGAAGTGCATGACAGCGTCGATGTTCATGTCTTCCATGATGTGCTGTACCCGGTCGATGTCATGGATGTCGACGACGTAAAAAGGGATTTCTTCCGGGACGGCTGCTCGATGGCCGCGGGAAAGATTATCGATAACGACGACGTCGTGGCCTTGAGCCAATAAAGCTTTGACCGTGTGGCTGCCGATGTAGCCAGCGCCGCCTGTAACGAGAATATTCATTGAGAATCTGCCTTTCTTATATTATCATCTATTTTTCTTGTAATTTCTTCAGGCGGCCGCCGAGGAATTTCTTATAGACTTCGACGCCGGGCTGGTTGAAGGCGTCGACGTTGGCGTATTCGCCTTCGTATGCGATGGACAAGCAAAGCATGAACATCAATTCGCCCAAGTGATACGGCGTCAGGGCCGGCAAGATGTAGTTCGCGCTGGGGCGGCCGTCACCGGCGAGGGCTTCGGCATTGGAGCTACGGGCGGCTTCCAGGATCTGGCTCAAGGGCAGGCCGCTGAAGGCAGCGAGTTTCGGGTATTCGTCATAGAGATGGGGGACCGTGACGTCGTCAGGCCAGTTTTCGACGGAGACGAACTGGACGACTTTGTCCTGCGGGCCTTCCTGGTGTTCCTGGGTCTGGGCGTGCATGTCCGTCGTACCGACGGCGACGATCGGCGTGCGGCCGTAGTTGACGACGTTGCCCTGTTTGTCCAGGCGTTTGCCCAGGGATTCAGCCAGGAGCTGGATGTACCATTCGGACAGGGATTTCAGGTTGTCCGCATAGGGCATGAGGACTTCCAGGTCGCGGCCGTGGTTCTTGCCGGCCAGGAATTTGAGGACGCTGTTGAGCAGGGCCGGGTTCTGCCAGATATCCGGATTCTGGCAGGCGTGGTCCATGTCGCGGGCGCCGTCGAGGAATTGGCGGATATCGAAGCCCGTGAGGGCACCGACGATGAGGCCGACTTCGGAGAAGACGCTGAAACGGCCGCCGACGCCATCGGGAACGTAGAAGATGGGCCAGCCCGATTTCTTGGCCAGGCCGTGGAGCAATGTTTCTTTATCGCCACCGTCGTGGGGGTCCGTAACGGCGACCGTTTCCAGGGCGATGCCGGCGTCGTTCATGGCCTGTTTGAGGACCATGTAGTTGGACATGGGTTCGATGGTCGAGCCCGATTTGGAAATGACGACGGCCATGACCGTGTAGTTCGGTTTGGTATGGCTGTCAGCCTTGAGGAAATGGATGAGTCCCGTCATCTTATGGGAGTCGACGTTGTTGCCGGCAAAGAAGGCTTTCGGGAAGCCCTTGCGTTCTGCCGTGCTCTTAAGGTTCCAAAATTCGCCGCACTGGACGTCGAAGAGGACCTTGCCGCCGAGATAAGAACCGCCGATGCCGAGGAATACGACGGCGTCTACGCGGTTGCGCGTCGTCCGTGCCAGTTCTTCCAGGGCAAAGATGCGTTCCGGGCTGTTGATGTTGCCGTCTTCGATGTACGGCAGCTGCGGGAAGAGGACTTCTTCCGGTTCGCCGTCTTTCGAGAGATGGCCCGGCATGATACCGGTCTTGCGCATATTCATAACGGCTTCGTGGGCTTTTGTATAGACAGGCGCGAAAGCCTTTACTTCATCTTCAGTTACTTCATTGGGACCATAGAGGTTGGTTACGTCAAAAGTAAATCCAGAACGTAATTTCAATTGGGTCATGTGAGTTCCCTACCTTTCGATAGAATAATGTCTGATTCACGTATAAGGTCATTATAGCACAAAACGGGGCGCACGGGCTACCTCCTGGACGGGGACGGGCCCGATGTGGAAAAAGGACTTGTCGCATGACGACAAGTCCTTTTTTGCTGTAGGGGCTCGCACGTGGCGAGCCCGTTCATGTAAATGATTGATAACGGGATTCCCGCAAGCGGCTATGGCAACCTCTCAGACCGCCTTTGGCGGCCTGCGAATTGCGATTTTGCAATCAAAAATGCAGCATGGATTTTAGGAAGTTCTGGGTCCGTTCGTTCTGCGGGTGTTCGAAGACGTCTTCCGGTTTGCCTTGTTCCTGGATGATGCCGTCGGCCATGAAGATGACCCGGTCGGCGACTTCCTTGGCGAAGGCCATTTCGTGGGTGACGATGATCATGGTCATGTGTTCATCGGCGAGCTGTTTGATAGTCCGCAGGACTTCGCCGGTCAGTTCCGGATCGAGGGCACTCGTCGGTTCGTCGAAGAGCATGATGTCCGGGTCCATGGCCAGGGCGCGGGCAATGGCCACACGCTGCTGCTGGCCGCCGGAGAGGCGCGACGGATAGGCATCGCGTTTGTCCCAGAGGCCGACTTTCTTCAGGAGTTCTTCGGCCTTGGGCATGATGTCTTCGGTCTTCATCTTCTTGACGATGCGCGGCGCTTCCAGAATGTTATCCAAAACGGTCATGTGCGGGAAGAGGTTGAAGTGCTGGAAGCACATGCCCATGCGGCGGCAGATGGCCCGGACTTCGGCTGCCGGGGCATAGACGGCACGCTGGCTTCCTTCCGGCGTACTGACCATGGTCCGGCCGTCGACGACGATGGAACCGCTGTTAATCGTTTCCAACTGACAGAGACAGCGCAGGAAGGTACTCTTGCCGCTCCCTGACGGGCCGATGATGGAAATGACTTCCCCCGTTTCAACGTGGAGGGTAACGTCTTTCAAGACTTCGAGACTGCCGAAGGTCTTGCGGATATGGTCCATTTCAATAAAACTCATGATAATCCTCCTTATTCATCGTAAACGGCATAGCGTTTTTCCAGATATCCAAAGACCTTAGTCAGGATAAAGGTAAAGAACAGATAGAAGACAGCCGCTACCAGGAAGGCCGTCGTATCAAAGTCGCGCTGTACGATGGAACGGGTAATGCGCAGGATGTCGTTCATGGCCAGGATGTAGACCAGGGACGTATCCTTGAGGAGGTTGATCGTTTCGTTCGATACCGGCGGCAGGACGCGCTTGATGACCTGGGGCAGGATGATGCGGCGCATGGTCTGGACGTAAGTCATGCCCAGGACCTTGGCACCTTCATACTGGCCGCGGTCGATGGACTGGATGCCGCCGCGGAAGATTTCGGCAAAATACGCGGCGTAGTTGAGGACGAAGGCGATGATAGCCGCCGGGAAGGCCGGCAGTTTCAGGCCGTCGATGATGAAAGGCAGGCCATAGTAGATGAACAGGATCTGCAGCATGAGCGGCGTGCCGCGCATGACATAGATATAGGCGTACATGGCCTTGCGCAGGATGGCGATTTTGGAAATACGGCCGATAGCCATGAGGATGCCCAAGGGCAGGCTCAGGATGATGGTGATGATGAAAATTTTCAGGGTAATCTGAAGGCCTACGGCAACGGCAGGCACGATGTGAAATAAATAGTCCATGTTGGCTCCTTTTTGGGAATTAACACATATACGGCATAGGATTCACTTATATACGCAAGGCGGGCCGCCCTTTTGGGCGGCCCCTACATACGGTCCATAGGACCGTTGCAAACTGCGAACTGCGAATCTCCGCTTACTGTACTTTAATGGTAATATCTTCGTTAAACCACTTCTGGGACAACTTAGTCATTGTACCATCTTCGCTCATTTGTTTCAAGACGTCGTTGAGTTTATCCTGCAAGAGCGTATCTTCTTTGCGCATGCCGACGCCGAATTTTTCGTCGCCCATCTTGTCGTCGATGACTTTGAATTTGCCCGGCTTCTTGGCCATGTAGTAACGGCCGACGACGCTGTCGACGAGGATGCCGTCGGTACGGCCGATTTCCAGGTCCATGAAGGCATTGACGAAGTCACCGTATTTCTTGACTTCTGCCAGGGAATCCTTGAATTCGGCGTTCTTTTCCAGGGCGTCGATGGAACTGCTCCCTTCCTGGGTGCCAATGACTTTCCCTGCCAGGCCGGCCCGGTCGCTAACCGGCGAATCGGCGCGGACGACGAGGAGCTGAGCGTTATTCATATACGGCTTGGAAAAGGCAATCTGCTGAGACCGTTCGTCCGTGATGGTCAAGCCGTTCCAAAGCATGTCGACCTGTTTGCTCTTGAGGGCCGCTTCCTTGCTGTCCCAGTCGATGGGCTTAAATTCGACGGGGATGCCCAGGCGCTTGGACGCTTCCTGTGCCAGGTCGATGTCGAAGCCGACGAGCTGACCGCTGTCATCGCGGAAACCCATGGGCGGGAAGTTGTCGTCGAGACCGATGACGATCTTATCGGGCAGTTTCTGTGCTGCCTGTTTATCCGTATTGCCGCCGCAGCCGGCGATCATGGTAACGGCTGCGACAGCCAGGGTGCCCGCAGCCAGTGCTTTTTTCCAATTCATGTAAATTCCTCCTTACATCGTGACGTCGATGCCAAACCATTTTTCAGAAATCTTCTTCGACGTACCGTCGTTGTGCATATCTTCCAGTACCTTGTCGATCCGGGCCTTCAGTTCCGTGTCATCCTTGCGCATGCCGACACCGCTGGGGATGTCCGGATAGCCGACGTCGATGATGCGGAAGGGCGCGTTATTCTTCTTGATGAAGTAGGCAGCTGTCGTCTGGGCGACGACAACGGCGTCGATGCGGCCGACTTCCAGGTCCATGAAGGACGTGACGTTATCCGAATACTGTTTCAATTCCTTGAAGGAATCGCGCAGTTCCGGTTCGGCTTCGATGGCTTCCAACCCAGTGCTGCCCTGCTGGGTGCCGACGATCTTGCCGGCCAGGTCGGCCTTGCCCTGGATGGGCGAGTCGTTCTTGACTAACAGGATCTGCGGGCCGTTTTCATAAGGCCGGGAGAAGAGGATGTTCTGTTCCCGTTCCGGCGTGATGGACAGGCCGTTCCAGATGGCATCGATTTTCTTGCTCTTCAGTTCCGTTTCCTTGCTGTCCCAGTCGATGGGCTTAAATTCGACTTCCATGCCCAGGCGCTTGCTGGCTTCCTTGGCCATGTCGATGTCGAAGCCGACGAGCTCGCCGCTTTCATCATGGAATCCGAAAGGCGGGAAGTTATCATCGAGGCCGATGACGATTTTCCCCTTTTGAGCCGTCGCCCCCTTGTCGGTCTGTTTGTCAGCGCCGCACCCGGCGACGAAGGTTGCTGTCAGAAGTGCCGCCATGCCGGCAGCTGCGTATTTTCTCCATTCCATGATTATCCGCTCCCTTGAGATCATCTAGACGTACCGTTGTGTACAAGCCTTATTTTACTTTATTTCGTTAAAAAGATAAAGGCTTTAGGGTATAAAAAATCGGCATGTCTCCATGCCGATTTATGCATACCATACATATGACAGGCGCCGTCAGTGAGCGCTGTCGTCGTCATCGCGCTCATGGGCCTGCTTGATGCGGTCGATGATGCGCTGTTTGTTCCGCTTGGAGAGGAACTGCAAGTGGACCGGCAGGACGGCCAGCCCCCCTTCTTCGGCTTCGCCCAGCTGGATTTCCTGCCAGCTGTCACCGATGACGAAGATATCCTTATACGGGAGGAAGACGAGGCTCCGCTCTTCATGGAACTGATCGTCGTAGAACTCGCGGAGGGACCGGAACTGGCGGCGGACGACGAGGCCTTTCCGGGTGACGTAGCACATGACGTCGTCCTGGCGGTGGATGCGCCACAGGCAGAAAGCCAGGACGGCCCAGTTGTCGAGGTGCTCGACGAGGTGCTGTTCGCCCATCATAAGCCAGAAGAAATAGATGGCCACCAGGAGGAAGAGGACCTTCATGAAGACCGAGAACCACTTGGAGTTCTCATAGGCCGCCTCGACGGGACCGCAGCGGAAGCGCTTTTCCAGGTCCTCGTTTTTCATTTTCTCAGTTTCTTGCTCGTCTTCGGCGCCGTCTTGATGACGACGTTGCGGCCGTCTTTGACGACTTCCAGGGAGATGTCGCCGACGCCGTCCTTGAAGTAAGCCATCTTGATGTCCAACAGGATGGAGCCGACTTTTTCCTGGAGGTCATCCGTGAAGAACTGGCGGCGGAAGTCCGATGCGGTCTGCTTCTTGGCCGACTTTTTGGCCTGCGGCCGGCGGACGCTCACTTCGTCGTCTTCCCAGCCCGTCGTTTCAAAAGTCGCTTCTTCTTCAACGCCCTGGAACATGTCTTCAATGGAGCGGTTCTTGGGAATCTTATGTTTTGCCATGACAATCACCTACTTCTTTTCCATTTTGTCGGATTTTTCCGACGCTTCGTGCATACTATTAAGGGTAATCTTATTAAATTCTTCCGGCGTCTTGTACGTCGCAATCTTCTTGAAGCCGACGCGCAGGCGGCCCCGGTAAGCGGCTACGACCTTGTCGTCGTGGTTCATTTCGGCGATGTAGATTTCCTGGCCGTCGATGCCGATGAGGCGGAAGTTGCCGCTCGGCGAGATTTCACGCCAGCTGCTGGTCGCTCCGTCGAACATGTAGACGACGCCGGTCCTCAGGTTGTCGTAGAAGAAGGTATCCGAGTCGTAGAAGACGGCAATGCGGCCGATGTTTTCTGCCTGGACGTGGATGCGGCGCGTATCGTAGTTGGCATCGGTCCGGTAGATGCGGTATTTATTTTCGCCAACTTGGAGCTTCATGTAAACGACATTGGTCGCTGTCGAATAAGCGACATCGGTAATCTTGCTGTCGACCGGTGCGTCTTCGATAGGCGTATCGAGTTCGCGGTCCGGATAAATCGGGTTGTACTGGGCGATGTAGACGCCGTACTTGCCGTTTTTCCTGTCGCGGCCATAGGTAGCGAAAATAGCCAGGTTGCGGTCGGGCAGCCATTCAAAGAAAGAAACTTTACGGCCGTGGAGATTGATGCGCTGGGGATCGCTCTTCTTTCCGGCTTCGTAAATCGTGACCCTGTCGTCGACGATAGTCGCCATGAAGCGCTTGTCATAGGAATAGAAGCTGCGGCCGTTCGGTTCCGTCCCTTCGCCCATGGCTTCCTGCTGGTTCGTGCCGCCGATCTGGAAGTCCGACGTCGGCGCAAACAGGACCTGATCGAGATAGAGATAAATAGCAGCCTGGACGGCGATGCCTGCCAGAAAGACTGCGATGAACTTTCGTATTTTCATAGCCTGCCTCCTACTTGACGACGAACGCCGTCGGAATCATGCGTTCACCTAAGAGGTCCGCCGGTTTGTTGATGACTTTGCCGTTATAATACAAGGTCGAGCTGGAACCACCGTCCAGGTTGGCCGCGATGACCGCGCCTTCTTCATACATGATGTTCTGTATGTCACGCAGTGTCGCCCCGACAGAATAGCCGGGCTGGCGGCCGTCGATGACCAGGAACAGGACCGTCCCGTCCTTGCGCTGGCCGATGGCCGTGCGGGGACCGACGCCCCAGCCGCCGTCGCCGCGGGTAATCATCTTTTCACCGTTGACGATGAGGGCCGGCCCGAAGGAAATGCCTTCGACAACGTCTTTTTCTTTCAATTCGGCCTTGGAGTAATTGCCGACAATGAGGTTGCCATCCTTGGTGAAGCCGACAAATTCATTTTCTTCCTCGTCGGACGCATCCTGGCCGAGGAGATATTTGCCATCGTGGAGGATGAAGCCATAGGGCTGACGGCCCGTGCCGGTCCCGTTGGCATCGTAGAAGCCGCCGGCATTGATGGCAGCTACGGCGCCGACACGTTCGGCGATGCCGCTGGTCGTATCGCCCTTTTCATCCATGTTCTCAGCCGTCGCGACCTGTACGCGGTGCGGATCCGGGATTTCCAGCAGGAATCCCTTGAAACGGCTGGAATCGATATTCTTCAAAGTCAATGTCGAATCGGTACGGGCTTTGAATTTAAACAATTCCTGTTTCGGCGTCGAGCTGATGCCGCCCAGGATCTTGTCGATTTCTTCCTGCGAAAAGAGCCAGGTAATGTACTGGGGATGACGGCTCTTGAGGATGGCCCCGACGACGGTGCGCTTCAGATTGTCGAACGGTCCGAAGAGGACGACAAAAGGCGATGTCAAGGCGAAGAAAATGGCGACAAAGACAAAAAACTTACCGATTTCTTTTACGTGTTTCCTCATAAGTAACCTCGAAAATAATAAAGTTAGCGTTCTTCATAGTGCGGTGTCGTGACGCGCTGCTTGAAGTTTTCTATGTCGACGGCATTGCCGATCCAGATGCGCTTGACTGCATAGGGGTTGTCCCCGTATTTGGCCCAGCCTGGATCCATGGTGAAGGCCAGTTTGATGCCGGCTGCCTTCAACGCGTCGCCGGCGCTCTTCGTATAGCCGCCATAGGGATAGCAGAAATATTCGTTGGTAATGCCCAGCTGTTCCTTGAGTTCAGCCTGGCTCTTCTTGATTTCATCGGCAAAGGTACTGCCCGTCATGTCCGTCGCCCGTTCATGATGATGACTGTGGGACGCGATGGTCAGGCCGGCAGCCTTCATTTCTTTGACCTGCTGCCAGTTCAGGCGCGTCGCCTGGTCCGTATCATAGGTCGGCACGAAGACCGTCCCGGCAAAGCCGTATTCCTTCAAAACGGGCATGACGATGCTGTACGTATCGGGATAGCCGTCGTCAAAGGTAAGGACGACCGGCCGGACCGGTACGGGCTTGTCGTGGACCATATAGTCGTAGAGCTGATCCATGGTGATGGGATGGAAATCATTGTCCTTCAAGAACTTCATCTGTTCCCGGAAGTGCGATTCCAAGAGGACCGCGTCGTTGTCCGGCACATCGCCGATCATGTGGTACATCAGGACCGGGATGCCCTGTTTGGGCACGGCCATTTCTACCTGCGCCGGCTGCGGCTTTTCCGCCTTGGCCGTATCGCCGCTCTGCGTCGGCGTACAGCCAACCAGCATGAAGCAGCAAAGAACGGCCAGACAGGCCAGTTTCCATATACGCAAATTGTACAGCCCCTCTCGTTAAGATTCTTCGCTGTCCCGCCGGGTCACAACGGGCAGCTCGTCGTAATGGCCGGCCAGGAACAAACGGATATACCGTTCGGCATCATCACGGACGGCCTTGTCGGCTTCTACGGAATGGAAGCAGACATTGGGCGTGAGCAGGAATTCCGGCCGGGCGATCATCTTGAGCAGCATCGGGCTCGGATGTTCCATAGATAATACGTCGAGAGCGGCACTGCGGATGTGGCCGTCGTCGACAGCATGATAAAGGGCCGCTTCATCCGCCAGGCCGCCGCGGCAGCAATTGACGAACATGGCCCCTTCTTTCATTTCCTCGAACTGTTCGTCCTGGAAGATGTAACGTGTCGTTTCGTTGAGCGGCATGTGAAGTGATACGACGTCGCTGGTCTGAAGAAGCTTGTCAAAATCGACGGGACGGACACTGCGTTCCATCATGACCTTTTCACTGACAAACGGATCATAAGCCTGGATCTTGCATCCAAAAGCCTGGAGACGGGCGGCGACGGCGCGGCCGACATGGCCAAATCCGACGAGGCCGATGAGATTGCTGCTGACACGGTGAATGGGCCAGGAAACGGACCCGTATTCCCAACGGCTGTTGGTGCGGATATCGCTCTGGTATTCCGGCAGCTGGCGGATGAGGGCCAGGATCATGGCACACGTATGGTCTGCGATGTCGTCGACACAGTACGACGTATTGTTGATGACCATGACGCCCCTTTCCCGGGCAGCCTCCAAATCGACATTATCCGACCGCGTCGATAAAACGACGATCAATTTCAGATCATCCAATTCTTTCAGAAGGGAAGCCGTAATCGGTTCGGACTTGCAGACGATGATGTCCGCATCTTCGAGCCTGTCGGCCATTTCTTCTTCATCTCCGGGAGGACAATATTCAACGCGCGCTACATCGCGCAGTCTCTCTCCAAAATCATCTTCATCCTGACGTCCTGTCAAAACACTTATGTGATACATTATCACTGCCCCTTTTCTATAAACAAAAGATTTAGACATAAAGATACACCTAATTATATACCATATAAAAGTCAATTAGCAAGTCCCTGCGCCGTCCTTGACGGAATTGTAAAAACTCTGCTATAATAGTTTCGTTATGGAAAGGTGTCCGAGTGGTTTAAGGAGCTAGTCTTGAAAACTAGTGATGCGGCAACGCACCGTGGGTTCGAATCCCACCCTTTCCGCCATTGATTTTAGCAGGGAGCAGGAACGTTTCACACTTTTGAAAACCCTTTTATTTATCGCATGTACAGGGCTTTTTGAGAATGTCGAGCGTTTCCTGCTTTTTCGCATTTTTGCTTAATTCTGCTTAATTTCTGCTTAATCGTTTTGAGCCATGCCACGCTTATTGAATCATCTCTAGCTTCTTCTGCAGATCTTCACGCATGGCATTAGTGACATGTGTATAAATTTGTAGCGTCGTATTCGGATCATTATGGCCGACGCGCTGCATGATGGCTTTCAAGGGCACGTTCATTTCTGCCAGCATACTGATGTGGGTATGCCGGAAAATGTGCGTGCTTATTTTTTTGCCTGGAATCACCACTTGACGAAGCTTGGTATTGATGAACTGAATATTATAGGGCGCGCCCGTCCTGGTCGTGAAGATATAGCCTCTATCCTTGTATGTACGGCTAATGCAATTCGTGCGTGGCCTCCACAATTCCATGCGCTTATTATCAACCTGGAACCATTTTAAAATAGCAATGGACCGGCTGTTCAAGTCAATTGTCCGATAAGAATAAATGTTTTTTGGCGTGCCGCGCTGTATGTCTTCCCCATTCCTGGCCGACTTTAAAAGCGTGCCATTAATATTGGCCTGTCTTTTATTTATATCGACGTCCTGCCAGCGCAGGGCCAGTAATTCGCCGCAGCGAAGGCCCGTCAAGGTGATAAATTCCATTGCCAGGGCCAGCCGCGGGGACATTTTGCGAAGCTGTCTGAAACATTCCTGCCTTTCATCTTCATTCAAGAATTTATTGGTTCTTTTCTCCAATTCTTGCGGCGTCGCGGGGCGGCGTTTTAAAGTAAGCTCTTCAAAATCAGATACATCATCGATGTAGCCTGCCTTTTTCGCATACCGCATAATTCGCTTGATGGTGACTAATGTCGTCACGGAATAGGAGTAAGACAGCATTTCTTTATAATACATATTGGAAACAAGTTTTTCGGCCATGGCCGGGGTAAAATCAGCAAACAATAATTCATCGGGTACGCCCCGTTTGATACGCTTGCAATAGCAGTCTTGCGAATGGCGTGTTTCAATCTTGACCGTTGGCGCAATCGCTTCTTGCCATTCATCACAAACAGCCGTAAAAAGAAGGTTCTTTTTATGCTTTTGAGCCGCCCCCACAGCAGCTAAACGCTTATCATACTTTTCTTGCAACAGTTGCCGGGCCACTCGTTGAGCGTGCCTTGATTTGCTGTTCATCGTAACGGACAGGGGAATCTTCTTCCCTGTCACCGGATCCGTAAACCGTTCCCGGTATGAGTATCTTGTACCTTTACTATTTTTTAATTCAACCATCCACATAGTAACCCTACCTTTCACGCGTCTTCTTGTATCCCTGCCAGGAATTAAGCAAACTCGTTATGGTTGGTCTATGGGTATACGGCGTAATCTTCATGAATGGAGATATACGGCGTTTTTTTCGTTTTTAGGTAAATTTCATCATGAAATAAAGTATTATCTTTTTTGATGTTTGAGTTTATTCAAAGCCTCCGTATATAACTTTTTATCCAAAGCATCCTTAGTATGATTAAGTGAATTACTGAGTAAGTTGAAAACGATATTAAAAATAGTCATTTGCAGTGTATTGGCCAATAGCGCATCTTTAGCTTTTGTATATTTTTTAGAAATAGTAGCCTCACGCATTATGTCCATAAACCATTCATTATCGAAAGTAAAAAAAATTAAATCAGAAACGCTAAATATAAAGTCCGGTTGTTCTGTAAAATCAGGTATCTGCACAGGTTGATTTTCTGGATTATATGCAATGACAACATGTGAATCTCTCCATCGAAAAACAGTAAAACCATTATTTTTACAGAAAGCCAGCTCTTCTTCTAAATCGTCTATCTGACCTGGATCATACCCTAATAAATCATCTATAGAAACATGTAACGTAGACGCAATTTTTTTTAATGTATCGTATTTAGGTTCACGACCTTGATTCTCATATGATATGTATGTCGTATATGGTAAATCAATAATTTTTGCAAATTCTTTTGCAGTACATCCAGTATTTTCTCTATACCGCTTTAGATTTTCATTGAATATCATAGTTTCCTCCCTCCTTTATACCCATTTTACCTAAAACGCGTATAGAGGTCAATAAAAAACGATAAAAAGATATTGACATTAATACCTTTTTAATGTATTATACCTTTATAAGGTATTAATGGGAGGTAAAAAGAATGAAAAACACAGTCTCTATAGATATGGAAAAAGTAGAACAGTTGTCACATGAGCATTTATGGACATGGGCAGAACTGGCCCGCCATTCATCTGTAACTCAATCGACCTTATTCGCTTTAAAAGCCGGGCGGCGGCGTGCAAGTATGATAACTGCCTATAAAATTGCTCATGCCTTGAATGTTGAACCACAAATGCTGATTAAGGAAGAAGGATAGCTATGAAATACACGAAGAAATGCGCAATAGAAACAGCGAAGTATCTTGAACGATTCTGCTTGTATTTTAAATTGGACAACCCTGACTGCCAGGGATGCCCTTTTGATAGTGTCGGCTGCTGCCTGTTGTATATCCCCGAAACTTGGGGCGTCACTCAGAAATTCCCCAAAAAAGATAACGAATAAAATTTCCCTGCCAGGAATTAAGCAAGCTCATTATGCACCCATATTTGAAAGGAGAATGAAACCATGGAAGTCTATAAATCAAAAAATAATCTCGATTCAATGGTATATGTAAGGCCCTCACAACTGGCCAAACTCTTGCACCTGTCAAGAACTACTGTATGGCGGCTTTTAAACGCCTTTGCTGCTGAAGAAGGCAATGAACACGCGGTTATTGAAATCAGTAAAACACTGAAACTCGTCCCGCTTTACCGTTTTCAAGAATGGCTTACAAATCAGGATAAAAAGTATTTGCAAAAATGAAAAATCCCCTGGCGAGTGTGCAGACTCGACAGGGGAAAAAGAAAGCCGCAGCTAACGACTTTTCTATTTGATTATATACGAATTGAGGCGATTGAGCAATGAAAATAACCAGAAAGCGACCTTCAAGCGATTGACGGGGGAGTGGTTACATGAGTCGAAAAGGGCGCAACTGGCCGTCGTGGCAAGCTAAGGATAAAAAAGAAGGCGGCTTCATCTGTATCCCCAAATCAGTGGAACACAGTTCTGCTTTTCGAGAACTATCTGGCAATCAGATTCGCTTACTTTTTTGCTGTTGGCGACGTGGAAATTATAAGGCCAATGATCCATCCCGAAAGCATTTGCCAAGAGACGATTATCCAGGAGTAGACAAGTACCGTCGCGATGAAGTTTTTTATATGGGGCTGGCTGTCGCTGTCAAATACGGATTATACAAGCCAACAAATCGGAAGTACTACGCGGATATAAAGACCCTCGAAACAGTTGGCTTCATTGAACGGTTGAGTACGGGCAAAAAAACGCAATCTCTGTCGATTTATAAGCTGTCAGATAAGTGGCAGTCTTACCGCCCAAACGATTAAAATCCCATGTGCCTAATGGGAGAATAATGATTTTCCCCAAAAAGTCGACTAAATGGCTTGCTTAAGCCATTAATAGCTGTTTTTAATCATTCTCCAATTAGGTGAATGATAGCAAAAATTTTCAACGAAAATCACTTTTCATTCTCCAATTAGGAGAATAATAACACGAGTTAATGCGATGGTTAAGCCATTCTCAATATCACGTTACTTTCTCCCATTAGGCACATATATCTATAGATATACCATCTCCCCCCGTAATTGGGGCACTCTTCAAGGGCCATAAAAAAATTAAAACGTCGAGTGGGCAATTTGCCCACCACCAATACAGCATATACCCTAGTCAGAAAAAAGAGTCAACCCATGTTTTATTGTACTTATGAAGACAGTAGGAAGGTGAAAGTATGGTAGCACTGAATAAATTGAAAGGAAAGTTTGTCGAACAAGGAAAGACGTATGCAGACGCTGCAAAGGCGCTTGGCTGCTCTCGGTCTTCTATTGCTCACAAAATGAACGGGAGAGTAGCGATTACTTGTGATGATGCCATTTTGTTTAGCGAATTATTGTCTCTTACTCCAGCAGAAAAGATTGATATTTTCGGCCTCTGAAACGCCTCTGAACAGCTCAAGCTTTGGAAAAGGAACGAGGTGCTATCGGCAAAAAACAATCATCACTCGACATTGCAAGCCGTCTCCCGATGCCTTGCATGGTCAACGCAGAAGACCTTAGAGAGCTTTTAGCAATCAAAAAGGGCCCCCATTATCGCAACCCAGCGATTTGAAGGCCCATAAGCAGACGAAAGAGAAACAGTCTTGTGTCATGTATGCGTATTTCGTCTTATACGGAGTTTTAATGCGTTTTATTGTGCCTTTAGTAATTTTTATCTATAGTATTGTGAAAGTGCGTCAAAATCGCATACAGAGCGTTTTTCAAGCATTATACGAGTCAAGAGGGATTCTTCAAGAAAGATTCGGACAGCAATCGTCCATATCAAAATTATCTCTTACTCCAGCAGAAAAGATTGATATTTTCGTCCTTTGAACAATCATCACTCGACGTCGCAAGCTGTTACCTAATGCCTTGCAGGGTTACCGAAAAAGACCGTAGAGAGCTTTAAGAAAACAAAAAGCCCCCATCATTGCAGCGCAACGATTGGAAGGCCGTTTGCTCCATGCGGCGTTTTAAGTCGTTTTTATTACGTCTTTATACAAATTCACCGGCAATCGCCAAAATAGCGTTAAAATTGCATATAGAGCGTTTTTCAAGTATTGTGCAAGTTATGTCAGATCCTATCAAGAAAGATTCGGAGAGCAATCCCCCATATCAAAATATGTCCTCTAACGGTGAACATTTTCCTCATGCTATATATAAAATGACAGCCGATTGGGAAAGCTATAAGCCCCCATAAAATTAAAGTGTCGAGTGGGCAATTTGCCCACTACCAGTACGGCAATTTGCCCACTGCTTAACAGTCTGAAACATAAAAACTGGCGGTTCCGGTACGGCAAATTGCCCACTCCCTAAAATGTCATTGCACAGCTTAACCACGGCCACGACACGCATTTTAAGAACATTCGTTCCCGAGTGGGCAATTTGCCGTACTATCTATATATATAGCCATACCATAGTCAGAAAAAAGAGTCAATCCCATGTTTTATGGAATCATGAAAATAGAGACTCATGAATGAAATCTACATACTCCAGCCACGATACATTTCTTCTTCGACCCGTTTCAGTTCATCTTTCTTTTGGCTATGATCTTCGTCATCCCACCAGGCCTGATAGCGACTGCGAGTATCTTCGACAGCTTTTTCCAGGAACTGATTGATTTTCCCCAAGACTTCCGTCTGATGTTGTTGATTGACAGCTTCCGCATGAGGCAGATAGTGATTTTCCGTTCCTCGTTTGAGAATTGTTTTCTTGGCATCGCCATAGAGACAGACGCTTTCTTTAGTCCGTGAAACATCGAGAATTTCCTTCCCATCGGTTCCCATAGTCAGCATATACACAGAGGCCCGGCCTTTTTCAACGGTATCTCCCAAAAGGAGTGCCGTCTTTTTTTTGGGTTCCAATTTCTCCGCCTGTATATCACTCAGGACCACATAAGCCCGCCCGTTTCGTGACAGAATTTGGAAGTCTTTCAACGGTTTGCAACCTTCTAGCTTGCTGTGGCGCATAACGAGCTTCGGCAGCTGCCGTGAATACAGAATAGTATCCGAATCTGGGACGTTTTCTTTAAGTTCGGCAGCTTTTGCCAGGTACATTTTTTCCTGATTCTTGGCCTTGACGACTTCGCAGTAGATTTTTTTGGCTTCTTCCTGGATAGTTTTGTTCTGTTGGGACAGTTCGTCCGCGATGTGCTGAATGTCAGATTCTCTATTGCGCAGTTCTTCATCATACGCCTTCAACTGTTTTTCCATAGTCTGTTTTTGACGCAGCTTGTCTGAATAAGCCAGATAGAATTCCTTTTTCTGTTCATATCGAACATCTTTCAGCTCGATATATTTCTTTTCCATCGGCTTGAGTTCTTCCTGAATGCGCTGATGGCGTTTTTTGAGATTATAATAGTCCCTGCCAACGACACGTTCGATAGCTATGTGTCTAAATAAGCTTTCTGGTATGACTCTAGCCTTGATTTCTTTATATTCTGCCAGCTGTTCCGCCTGTTTCTTCGCCTGTTCCTTAGCCCGTGCCTTCAGTCCAGCATAGACATCATTTGCCGTGACAACAATCGGTTCATTAGCCAGTTCTTCTGCCTGTTCATCATCGGCTTCGGCAGCCAGCTTGGCTTCCATTTCCATGATTTCTTCATGACGGATGCGCTGTTCTTCCTGTTCGATTTCCTTGATGACCCGGCGCAGCACCTTATCAATGGCAAAACAGGTAATTTTCTGTTCCATGACGCTGTCTTCTGTATCCGTAGTATCCGTTGCCGTGGTTCCAGCTTCATCACTATCCACAGAGTCCGTCTGTTCATCGATTTCCCGTACCCGTTCCTGAATCCGTTCCATGACTTTCGGGTTCTTGTAGGCTTCGCCTAAATGAGGCGCAGGAATCCTGTCCAGCTTTTCAGCTTCTTCAAAACGTCCCTGGTCCAACATGTCCTGACGCTGGGCAGCCAGGGATTTTTCGCTGATTTCCTGATTTAGACCCAGTTCCTTGAATTTGCGATTGACGATGTCAGCCCACATCTTGCGCATAGTAATATTTCCATGTCTGTCATGATAAAATCGGTCGGCCCGATACCCGGAGCAAGGTTCCCCATATTGATTGACGGCATACTGCTTGAAATACATATCCGGACCAAGGGGACGGTCTTTTTCTATGCTTTTTTCACAGAACATAAGGTGACAGTGAATGTTTCGGTGGTCAGGATCATAGGCAGCTTCTTTATCATGAATGGCATAGGTAAAGGCGTGATTTTTGCCGATTCTGGATTCTTTTAGGAACTCTTCGACTAAGGCGATATTGTCATCTAGGCTCAATTCTTCCTGCAATCCCATGCGAATTTCACGGTATGCCCGGCCTTTGACACGACGGTTGGCTTCGGCAGCATCCCAGAATTTCCCAGCATCCTGTGCCCATTCCGGCAGGTTCCCAGAACAGGTGAAGACGAGGTCTTCCTTCTTGCCCTTCATATTGGCATAGATTCCCTCACGGCATATGTAGTCATAATGTGCACGCGTATTTATTTTTGTTCCGTCTGCCCTTGTTGCATGGGGATGATTGCCGAAATAATAGAGTGCCATAGCCCACCTCAAAAGATTATAGAAAATTTATAAATAGCATTCCATATATTGACAGGCCACTTGTGGCCTACGCCGCAGGCGTCCTCCGAAGGAGGCCCTTTCCGCTGCTGGCGGAAAGCGCATGACCACGTCTCGGAGAGACATGGGTAAATGCGCATCCAATTGTTTTTGATTCGTTCCTTATGCCTTTATTATAGCATTCGCCATTGAGATTATCGAGATAATTTTTATAAAGCAAAAAAAGCCCGGCATTGATTGCAGGGCTTCTAGCGAACTCATAATTATGCTGTTTGTGCGTTATCCAACGGGTCCTTTACGACTGGCGAATCGTACACAGTAAAGGGGTCAATATCTATACACCGTGTTTCGTCGCGATTCCCCTCCAAGTCCCAGGCAACAGTACCGTTCAATACAGTCATGCACGAGCGAAATGTATTTAAATCCTGTAACTTTTGAAAAACGCCGGGCTGAGTAATTAATTGGGAAGCATCATATTGCCGTACGGTTCCATCATTAAAATATACGAAGATAGAATAACCTTCACCAGGAATGGCTTGTAAAACTTCCGGAATGAAATCGTTCATAAAATCACCCCTTTCTCATTGGCGGTACGGGGACGGGTTCCTTTCCATCTTTAACCAGTTCCCAGTTCTGCATAAGCTCATCTTGATACATCACACACCAAGCTAACACGATTTTTAATTGCCGATTCGGTAAGAACCCACGAATAATACAAGCATTTTGTATATCAATCAAGGCTTTATTTCCTGCGTATTCTGCATGGATATGTGGTGGATTATGGTCGCTATAATAAATAGTGATACGGATACCAAAGAACATACTAATCAAAGGCATTAGGTACACATCTCCCCCCCAACAATCTTTTTTCCATTATATCACATTCACCTATTTTTATCGAAAAAATCGACCATATAAAAAGCCCGGCAAAATAAACCGGGCCACCTGGCAGAGATAACAAAAAGCGCAATAAATATGATAACTGCTTATTTCTTGCTTAATTTATAAAAATATTGATAAAAAGCAGAGTAAATAAGGCATTGTATTACCCTTTCCGCCAGCTTCCAAAAAGGGCTGTCGCACATGCGACAGCCCTTTTTGAGTGGTTAGCAAAGGCCCCAATCGGGGCTTTTTTTACGAGTCACGAGTATTCTGAAGTGATGTTGTCAATCTGATTCTGAAGCGGCCTGCGGCCTGCGAACTGCGACCGGCGGGGCGCACTTGGGCGCCCCTACTTTTTATGGAAAAAGTGCGGCGAGTCGCCCCATTGTCCCAGGCCGATGGTGTCGCCTACGGAGGCGACGCGGGCGCTGATGCAGTTCTTGCACTGGTCCGGTACTTCGTCGACGCAGGGTTTGTTGTCGTATAAGAGGTACTGCGGCCGGTATTTGGGGACCGTGACGATGGGCATGAGGACGTTGGCCCCGGCTTTGAGGCCCAGTTCCCGTCCCAGGGGATGGAGGGCCTGGAGGGCCGTCGTGGCGGCGATGTTGACGTCGGGCAGGAAGAGACGCGTGACGGCAATCATCTTGAGGCCCAGTTCCAGGCGCCGCCGTTTTTCCTCGTCGCTGTCCAGGCCGCCGGCCAGTACCTGTTTGCCGACAGGCGTATTGTGATGGACGACGTACGGCCCCATGCCGATCATGTCGATATCCATGTCGCGGTAGAAGAGGATGTCATCAGCCAAGTCACCCAGGGTCTGGCCGGGCAGGCCGATCATGTCGCCCGTCCCTACCTGATAGCCGATGCGGCGCAGGCTGTCCAGGCAATCCTTGCGGACCTGCCAGCGGTGATGGCCGTCCTGAGGATGGAGGGTGGCGTAGAGGTCAGGATTGCTCGTTTCGATGCGCAGGAGATAGCGGTGGGCACCGGCCTCGAACCAGCGGCGGTACGTGTCTTCCGTCTGTTCGCCGACGCAGAGGGTCAGGCCCAGTTCGCCGTGGCTCAGGTCCTTGATGTCGCGGACGAGGCCTTCGACGTAGTCGATGAAGGCTTCATCCTGCCGTTCGCCGGACTGGAGGGTCAGGGATCCGTAACGGTTTTCCCAGGCCCAGCGGGCCATGGCCAGGATATCGTCGCGCGGCGTGTCGAAGCGTTCCACTTCGTCATTGCTCTTGCGGATGCCGCAGTATTTGCAGTCTTTGATGCAGTAATTGGAAAATTCGACAAGGCCCCGGTAATAGACGACGCGGCCCACATTGGCAGCCTTGACGGCATAAGCCGCATCATAGAGAGCCTGGAGTTCATCAGGATCGGTAATCGAGAGGAGCGCAATCAAATCGTCGCGGGTTTTCGGTTGGGAAATAGTCATAGACGGAACTCCTTTCAGGCCGCCTTATTCGTTGGCCCAATGGATTTTTTCAAAGAACAGGAAAACGAGGCTCATGACCATGGCCACGACCGTAGCCAGGCCCATGCCCTTGAGCTGGACCGGCCCGAGGATGATAGTCGCCCCGCTGAGGCCGGAAATCATGGTGACAGCCGTGAGGATGAGGTTCTTCGAGCGCGTATAGTCGACCTTCTTTTCTACGAGCATGCGCAGGCCCGAAGCGGCGATGAAGCCGAATAAGAGGATGCAGACGCCGCCCATGACCGGTGTCGGGATGGCGTGGATGAGGGCTGCGATCTTGCCGATGAAGGAAAAGAGGATGGCAAAGACGGCAGCGCCGCCGATGACCCACGTGCTGTATACGCCGGTAATGGCCATGACGCCCATGTTTTCACCATATGTCGTATTCGGCGTCGAACCGACCAGGCCGGACAGGACGTTGGACAAGCCGTCGGCAAAGAGGGACCGGTGCAGGCCCGGGTCCTTGATGAGGTCGCGGCCGACGATATCGCTGGTGACGAAGAGGTGGCCCAGGTGTTCTGCCAGGACGACGAACAGGGCCGGCATGATCATCATGATGGCACTGAGATTAAATTCTGGTTTGTAGAAGGTCGGGATGGCAAACCAAGGCATTTCCTGGACATGGGTCCAGTCGACGACGCCCATGAAGAAGGACAGGATATACCCAGCGATGACGCCGATGAGGATGGGAATGATGCCGATGAAGCCCCGGCCGAGAACGGTAGCCAGGATGGTGACGACCAGGGTAAACGTCGAGATGATCATGGCCGTTTCATTGGACATGCCCTGGACTTCGCCCATATAGCCGGACATATTCATGGCCAGCGGTGCCAGTTCCAGGCCGATGATGGCTACGATAGAACCCATGGCAGCCGGCGGAAAGAGGACGTCGATCCACTTGGTGCCGACTTTGTCGACAATGGCCGCCAGGACCATGAAGGACAGGCCGAAGACGATGAAGCCCCCCTGGGCGTCGCCATAAGACATGCCCGACGTCGAGCAGACGGCCAGGACCGGCGAGATGAAGGCGAAACTCGAACCGAGGTATGCCGGCAGGCGCCATTTACAAATAGTCAGGTAAAGGAGCGTACCGACGCCGTTCATGAACAGGGCCGTCGCCGGGTCGACGTGGAGCAGGAACGGTACCAGGACCGTCGATCCGAACATAGCAAAAAGATGCTGTAAACTTAAAGGAATCGTCGGCAAGATGGGAAGCCGTTCTTCTACATGTATAATTCTTCGTTGTTCCATAAAATCCTCCTAAATTCTAATGCCGAATAAAGGGCGGCCGCAAAGCCTGCCAGGCCTGATGGTCCGTCATGTCCTGCGCCCGGGCGGCGTCGATGTAATTGTCATAACTGATGCGCAGCAGCAAGGCCGCGGAAATGAGGTTCAAAATGAGGGACGACCCGCCATAACTGATGAAAGGCAGCGGGACGCCGACGACGGGAAAACAGTCCGTGACCATGGCCATGTTGACCAGGCCCTGGCCGCCGAGGGAAAAAGTGATGCCCATGGCCAGGAACATGCCGAACCGGTCCTGACAGGAACCGGCCGCCTGGACGCCGAAATAAATCAAGGCCAGGAACACGACCAGGACCAGGATAGCCCCCAGGAAGCCCCATTCCTGGCAGATGATGGCATAGGCAAAGTCCGTATGGGCTTCGGGCAGATAACTGAACTTGCTGATGCCCGTCCCCATCCCCTGTCCCCAGACGCCGCCGGAACCGATGGCGACGAGGCTCTGATATATCTGATAGCCGATTGTCTTCTTATAGGGATCAGGATTCCACCAGGCCCGGATGCGGTCTTTCTGATAATCATGGGCAAAGAAATAAAAGGACAGACCGATGATGGCCAAGGTCACAATGACAAACACGAGTACCTTCCACCACGGCCAATGACGGTCATAGAAGGGGATGCCGCTGCAAATGAGCATCAACACCGGCGGTACAAAAAGGATGATAGCCGTGCCGGCATCCGGCTGGAGCAGGATAATGGCGGACAGGATCAGCGGTGGGATGAGACAGAGCAGACCATAACTTTTGAAAAGCCTGTCTTTCTTCAATAAAAAGGGCTCCCACTCTTCGACATGCCAATTTTTGACAAATCTGCCGATGACGGCTGCCTTCTCGCCGTGGCAGTCCCAAAAGAAGGTCAAAGCCGCTGCCATGCAGACGATGGCTGCCAGCTTAGCAAATTCCGATGGCTGGAACGATACGATGTCATAGCCCAGCCAGCGCTGGGCCCCGTTGACAGTGATGCCAAAGGCTTTGACGGCGAAGAGCAAGAGAACGCTGGCCAGGAAAAAGAGCCTGCACCAATGGCGCAGCCACTGATAGCCCAGATGCCAGATTCCCCGGGCTGTCAGCAGGCCTATGACCAGGAAGACCAGCTGCTTCAGAAGATAGCCGTAGACCGTGCTGCCGCCGTCTAGGACAAAGGTCGAGCTGAGGATATTTTCCATGCCGATGACGATGAGAAGGGAAAATATCCCTACCAGCCAGAGAACGTTAGTCCTCCGGTGCCGGGTCTTGACGGTCAATCTGGGTTTTAACATGAGCAATCACTTCCTTGGGACGCGTAGCGACGCAATGGAAAATAGGCTGTCCCTTAGCGCTGAACTTCGCTTCATATTCCGTCATGGCTTCATTCAAAATGGAGCTGTTATGCAAATCGTACGTCACTTCTGACAAGGGCCAGCCACATTCCCGAAATTCTTCCAGTGTGAAATCGAAGAGGCCCGCATTATCGGACTTAAAGTAAATTTGGCCACCCTCACGGAGGAGCCGTGCGTAGCGGTCGAGGAAACCGCGATACGTCAGGCGCCGCTTGGCATGGCGCTTCTTGGGCCAGGGGTCGCAGAAATTGATGAAGAAGCGGTCTACTTCGCCGGGCGCAAAAATATCTTCCAGCCGGGCCACGTCGAAGCGCAGGAGCTGGACGTTATCCACTTCGGCAGCGGCACACTTCTTGCCGGCATAGTAGAGGACACCGACCTGGATTTCGATGCCGATGAAATTGACATCCTTATGGATCTGGGCCATCTGGGAAATGAAGTTCCCCTTCCCCGTCCCCAGTTCGACCCACAGCGGTGCATCAGGGTCCTTGAACAGGGTCCGCCATTTCCCCTTATAGCTTTCGCAGCTTTCCAGATGGAGAAAATCACTGTAATCCTTGATAGCCTCGTCAATCCACGGTTTTCTTCGTAAACGCATGTTGCCTCCTTATAAAAAATGATTCATCGCACAAGAACCCTTCAGACCTGCTGTACAAGCCGAAGGGTTCCATAACTAACTTTTTCAGACTTATTTTATTATAAAAAATGTCGGCGCCGGTGTCAATCTTTTAATGGCTGCCAACCTTCAATGGCCGTAATGCCCAGGCCCGGCGCGTCGGGGACGACGAGGTGGTCTTTGTCATAGGTGATGCCGCCCCGGACGGGGTCGGCAGCCATGAGGTCGGCCGCATCGAGGTCGTTCTTGGTGATGACGGCCTTGCCGGCAGACAGGGCGGCCGCGGCGGTGATGCCGACTTTGCTTTCCAGCATGCAGCCCATCATGCAGCCGACGCCGGCGGCATCGGCCATGGCGGCGATCTGGGCGGCCGGTCCCAGACCGCCGGCCTTCATGAGTTTGATGTTGATGAGGTCGCAGGCCCGCATGGCCAGGAGGCGGAAGACGTCTTTCGCACTGAAGGCCGATTCGTCGGCCATGATGTCCGTCGCCACGTGATCCGTGACCTGTTTCAGGCCTTCAAAGTCGGCGGCGGCCACGGGTTGTTCGACCAGTTCGATGTCGAGGCCGGCGTCTTCCATGCGGCCGATGAGGCGGATGGCTTCTTTCGGCTTCCAGCCCTGGTTGGCATCGAGGCGGATGGTGATATCCGGCCCGACGGCCTGGCGGATGGCGGCGACGCGCTGGAAATCAATGGCCGGGTCGATGCCGACTTTCAACTTCAAGTGACGGTAGCCCAGAGCGACGGCCTGGCACGCATCGGCCGCCATCCCAGCCGGGTCATTGATGCTGATCGTAAGGTCCGATGCGATGCGCGTCTTGCGGCCGCCGAAGAAACGATACAGGGGCAGGCCGTAGCGCTGGCCGAAGAGGTCGTGGACGGCCATGTCCAGAGCGGCTTTGGCCGACGTATTGTGGACCATGGATTGGTGGATCGTGTCGAGGATATCTTCGCGGTCGTCGATATCCCGGCCGATGAGTTTCGGCCCGATGGTATATCGAATAGCAGCGGCGACTGATTCGTGGCTGTCACCGGTGATGACGACCGTCGCCGGCGCGTTGCCGTAGCCCGTATGGCCGTCGTCGGTATGGACCTTGACGACCAGGTCTTCGGCGACGTCGACGCGGCGCAGGGCCGTAATAAACGGCGTCTTCAAGGGAATGGCAATCTTCCCGATTTCAATAGCTGTAATCTTCATGATAGTTCCTATGGTAAAATATCTAAAATCTCTTCGACCGAGTCGACGATATAGCGGACATGTTCCTTCTGGAACATGGGCTTGGCCGCCGGACCGTCGATGCCGGTCAGGGTCCCAATCATGGTAGCCCCCATGGCCCGGGCACACCAGACATCGGCCAGAGAGTCACCGACGACGTAGTAAAGGCCCTTCTTGAAGTCATCGGGATGGCTGACGTAGTCGAGATAACGTTTCTTGTTCTTGCCGAAGGCCCCCAGGTAATAGGCAAAGGGATTGGGCTTGTCCAGGGACATGTGCAGCATGGCTTCGGCTTCTTCCACGTCGCTGTACGTCGCTACGTAGTGTTCATCAAATTCATCGAGCCAGCCGTAGGTCTGGAAGGGAATCTCCATTTCCATCTTCGACCGCCCCGTGGCGATGGCGATCTGATAGCCCCGCTTCTTCAAGGTCTTGAACATATTGCGGATGCCGTCGACCGTTCCCAGCGGTTCTTCCCGCGTCAAAAAGCCCGGCTTCCCCGGCGCATACGGCTTCTTGCCGTAGGTCTTTTCGTAGAGGTCGTCGCCGAAGTACCAGTCCTGGAAAGCTTCAAATTCCATCTGCCACAAGGGCGAATTGAGGGGCGTCCACTGGCGGGAGCTCGGCCCCAGGGACGACTGGACGGCATCGGTCAAATAAGTAAAGACCTCGTCCTTGCCGGCCCGTTCGGGAATGACATTGTCCAGGCGGCGGTATACGTCGTCTGCCGTCGGCACGGGATAGCCCCGCAGGAGGGAACCCAGGTACTGGACGTCGTCGACTTTCTTCAGGCAGCCGTCCAGGCAGCCGTGGTCGGCTACGTACTGTTCCAGCATGAGCCACAGCGTGACGACGATGTGGGCGTGGACCATGTCCCAGTTGCTGTTGACGCCGTGTTTCTTGAGCCACAATAAGATGTCGTCATTTCTCCAGAAACGGGCCCGCAAGGCGGCGATGGTCTCGTCGTCGAGGTCGGCCGTGATCCGTTCCGGTTTGAGGTGCATATAGCGCGGACTGTAATACCATTCCCAGACGACCAGGGCCGATACGTCGAAATAGCGCTTTTCACTGAGCAAGACGCCATCGACGTCAAAAATCACTTTCTTCATGCGCCTTCCCCTTCTTCCCTAAAAAGTCTTATCTAAATGGCCGACGGTCTTCTTGTTGCCCTTGACGTGGGACCGTTCTTCCAGGACCTTCATGACGTCGTTGACGGTGACGCCCGTGTCTTCCCAGAGGACGGACAGGTGATACAGGAGGTCCGCCGATTCCTTGCAGACTTCCAGGCGCAGGTTGTCTGCTTCGGCCGACGTGTCTTTCACGACAGGGTCGGCGTTCTTGGCGGCAATGATGACTTCCGACGATTCTTCGCCGATTTTCTTGCAGATCTTGTCGATGCCCGTCTGCAAGAGGTAGGCCGTATAGGATTTTTCCGTCGGATGGACGCGCTTTTCACTGATTTCTTCGCGCAGGTCCGACAGCATGGAGAGATTGCCGGTGTAAGTCTTTTCCCATTCCGTCATGGACCGGAAGAAACACGATTTATGGCCTGTATGGCAGGCGGCGCCGATCTGGTCGACCGTCAAGAGGATCGTGTCGGCATCGCAGTCGACGGCAATGGAGCGGACGTGCTGGAAATGGCCCGACGTTTCGCCTTTATGCCATAATTCCTGACGGCTGCGGCTGTAATACCAGGCGTCACCGCTTTCGACGGTGCGCTTCAGCGATTCAGCGTTCATATAAGCCACCATGAGGACCTTGCCGCTGCATCCTTCCTGGACGACAGCCGGCACCAGGCCTTTTTCATCAAATTTGATATCTTTCATCGATACACTTTCCATTTATTCTTCTGCCCCTCTCATGGGAATCCCCTGTCCCTGTAAATAAGTCTTCAAATCGGGGATGTCAATCTGGCCGAAGTGGAAGACCGAAGCGGCCAGGGCGGCGTCGACGCCGACGTCGAAGACATCTTTGAAATCCTGCATCGTGCCGGCACCGCCGGAAGCGATGATGGGCACAGGCAGTTCCGTCGCCAGGCGGCGGTTCAGTTCCAGGTCGAAGCCGGCCTTTTCGCCGTCGGCATCCATGGAGTTCATGCAGATTTCACCGGCACCGAGGGCGACGCCCTGTTTAGCCCAGGCGATGGCGTCGATGCCCGTATTCTTGCGGCCCCCTTCGACGTAGACCTGCCAGCTGCCGTGGTTGTCGCGCTTGGCGTCGATGGACAGGACGACGCACTGGCTGCCGAAACGCTGGGCCGCTTCGCGGATCAGTTCGGGACGGCGGACAGCGGCCGAGTTGACCGATACCTTGTCAGCACCGGCCCGCAGGACCTGGTGGAAGTCGTCGATGCTGCTGATGCCGCCGCCAATGGTAAAGGGAATGGTAATGGCTTCGGCTACGGCGCGGACGACGTCGATGAAGATATGGCGTTTTTCATGGGTCGCCGTAATATCGTAGAAGACGAGTTCGTCGGCGAGCTGGTCGGAATAGAATTTCCCCAGTTTGACAGGGTCGTCGACGTCCTGGATGTGTTTAAACTGCTTGCCTTTGACGACGCGGCCATCGCGGACGTCCAGGCACGGTACAATACGTTTTGCCAACATCTTACATTCCCCCTAAGGCACGGATTTCGGCCATGGTGATTTTTCCCTCGTAGAGCGCCTTGCCGGTAATGGCCCCGTAGACGCCCATGGCCTGTAATTTCTTCAGATCGTCGATGCTGCTCATGCCGCCGGACGCAATGAGGCGGATAAAGGGCAGCTGCTGGAGCTGGCTGAGCATTTCAAAGTTCGGTCCGGTCAGCATGCCGTCGCGGCTGATGTCCGTATAGACCAGGGTATTGATGCCGATGTCGAGCATGGACTGGGCAAAGGGCAGGACCTTCTTGTCGCTGCCGTCGACCCAGCCGCGGGTTGCGACGACGTCGCCCTTGGCATCGATGGACACGGCCAGGGACGAGCCGTATTTCTTGGCCATGGCCGTGATAAATTCCGGGTCTTCGACGGCTTTCGAGCCGATGATGACGCGATTGACGCCGGCTTCCAAATACGTTTCGATGGCTTCTTCACTGCGGATGCCGCCGCCCACTTCGACGGGGATGTCGACGGCTTCACAGATGTCGCCGATGATTGAGGCGTTGGTCAAGGTCCCTGAAAAGGCGCCGTCCAAATCGACGACGTGGAGGAACATGGCCCCTTCGTCACACCACTTGACAGCGGCGTCGACAGGGTTCTCGAAATACGTCGTGCTGTCGTCTTTGACGCCTTGGCGCAGGCGGACAGCATGGCCGTTCTGGATATCAATAGCAGGAAATACGATCATAGTCTCACCCTTTCTTCATGACGTAATCGACGACGTTCCGGAGAAGCTGTTCGCCGACGCGGCCGCTCTTTTCCGGATGGAACTGGAAGCCCAGGACATTGTCTTTGCCGCAGATAGCCGGGACGGGCTGGCCGTAGTCGGCCGTAGCGATGACGTCGGGCGTATCGACAGGCGATTTATGGTAGGAATGGACGAAATAGACGTACGGATGGGCCGGCAGGCCTTTCTGGAGCCAGTGTCCCTGACGAAATTCCAATTCATTCCAGCCCATGTGGGGCACTTTCAGTTTCGTGTGGAAAGGCACGATGTCGCCGGGCAGGAAGCCCAGGCAGTCATAGGTACCGCCTTCATAGCTCTTTTCAAACAGGGCCTGCATGCCCAGGCAGACGCCCATGAAGAATTTGCCGCTTTGGACCTGTTCCTGAAGGAGCGGGATGAGGTCGAATTTCTGTAAATTCCCCATGGCATCGCGGATGGCACCGACGCCGGGCAGTTCGACCATGTCGGCGTCGCGGATGACAGCCGGGTCGCGGGTAATGACCGCTTCGATGCCCAGGCGCTTCCAGGCATTGTATACGTTGGCCAGGTTGCCAACTTCATAATCGATAATCGCAATCTTCATCATAACACCCCTTTTGTCGACAAGACACTCGTTTCATCGCCTTCGATGCGGACGGCTTCTTTCAAGGCATGGCCCAGCCCTTTGAACACCGATTCGACGATGTGGTGGGCATTTTCGCCATAGAGATTGGTGACGTGCAGGTTCATGCGTCCGTGGTCGGCCAGGGCATAGAGAAATTCCTTGAGCATTTCCGTTTCAAAGGTCCCGATGCGTTCGACAGCGAGCTTCACGTCATACACTAAGTACGGCCGGCCGCTGAGGTCGATGACAATCCGCGTCAGGGCTTCGTCCATGGGGCAGTAGAACATGCCATAGCGGTTGATGCCCTTCTTGTTGCCCAGGGCCTTGGTCAGGGCATCGCCGAAGACGATGGCCAGGTCCTCGATGGTGTGATGCGTGTCGACGTCGAGGTCGCCGTGGACGTGGAGGGTAATATCCATGCCGCTGTGGCAGGCCAGGAGGTTCATCATGTGGTCGAAGAAGCCGATGCCCGTCGTACCGCCGAAGGTACCGGAGCCATCGATGTTGAGGGAGACGGCGATCTGCGTTTCTGCCGTTTCCCGTTCGATCTGGGCACTACGCATTTTTCTTCGCCTCCTCGGTCATGACGGCGACGACCTTGCGGACGACTTCGTCAGTGGTAATGGTGATGCGCAGGCAGTTCTTGAGGTTTGCTGCCTTATAGGAACGGACGCAGATGTCGGCGTCGTGCAGGGCCTTGACCATGGCCGGGCCGTCGGGGACGCGGACCAGGACGAAGTTCGTCGAGCTGGGATAGACCGTAAGGCCGGGAACGTCCTTCAGGGCGTCCATGAAATACTGACGGGCTGCCAACGTCGGAGGAATGTTGTGGGCCAGGATGTCATCGGCATAGTCCATGGCGGCCAGGGCGGCATTCTGCGAGAGGATGTTCAAGTTGTAGACGAGCTTGGTCAGGCCCAGGGCGTCGATGAGCTCTTTCTGGGCCACGCCGTAACCGACGCGGCAGCCGGCCAGGCCGAAGGCCTTGGACAGGGTGCGGATGACGATGAGGTTATCGTACTGGGAGAGCTTGGTGATGATGCTCGGCGCACCGGCAAATTCCAGGTAGGCTTCGTCGATGACGACGATATTGTCGGCAGCCTGGACCAGGCTTTCGACGTAATCCAGGGGCAGCAGTTCCCCTGTCGGGTTGTTCGGATTGCAGAGGACCGTCACTTTCGGCTGGACTTCCTTGACTTTGGTCAGGAGTCCGTCGCGGTCGCGGCGGTAGCCGTCGAGGTCGGATACGGTGACGACCTGGGCGCCGAGGACTTCGGCGTCGATGCCGTAGATATCGAAGGTCGGCGTATGGGTCAGGAGGGTATCGCCGGGATTGAGGAAGGTATTCATGATGAGGCTGATGATTTCATCACCGCCATTACTGACGAGCACTTCCTGAGGCTGGCATCCGACGTATTTGGCCAGGGCTGCCCGCAGTTCTTCGGCAAAGGGGTCGGGATAGTGGTACGACGGCGTCTTGGCCAGGCGTTCCAGAAAATCGGCCTTGACCTGGGGGAAATCAAAGATGTTATAAGGGCTTTCATTGGCATTGATGACGATATGCTCTTTGATTTCCGGGACGACATAAGGTTCAAAGGAACGGATTGTATTGCGGAGCCAGTTATTATTCATCGATTCTCCTCCTTACTGCCAGGCCGTGTGCCTGCAATCCTTCGACATTGGCGAAACGCATGACCTTGTCGGCGACGGCACCGAAGGCGTCCTTATCGTATTCCAGGAGGCTGCTGCGCTTGACGAAATCATAGACACCGAGGGGCGACGAGAAAGCCGCCGTGCCCATGGTCGGCAGGGTATGGTTCGGTCCGGCGAAGTAGTCGCCCAAGGGTTCTGTCGTATAGGGACCCATGAAGATGGCGCCGGCATTGACGATTTTTTGAGCCCAAGCTTCAGCGTCGCTGAAGGCGATTTCCAAATGTTCCGGTGCGATGAGGTTCATAATATCCACGGCCTGGTCCTTATCCTTGACAATGAAGAACTTAGCGTGCTTTTCAATGGATTCGGCAGCGATGTCCTTGCGCGGCAGTTCTTCCAGCTGGCGCCGGACTTCGGCTTCGACTTCGCTGGCAAAGGCGGCGCTGGGCGTGACCAGGAAGACTGCAGCCCGGCGGTCGTGTTCGGCCTGGGCCAGGAGGTCCGCAGCGACCCATACCGGGTTGGCATCGTGGTCGGCCAGGACGCCGACTTCACTGGGACCGGCAATCATGTCAATGCCGACGGTGCCGAAGACCAGGCGCTTAGCCATGGCCACGTAAGCATTGCCGGGACCGACGATCTTAAAGACTGGCGGAATGCTTTCTGTACCGTAAGCAGCCGCGGCAATGCCCTGGGCACCGCCGACTTTATAGATTTCCGTAGCGCCGGCGACATGGGCCGCAGCCAGGATGTAGGGATTGACCGAACCGTCTTTGGCAGGCGGCGTGAAGACGGCGATGGACGGGACGCCGGCGACGTGGGCCGGGATGGTGTCCATGAGGACCGTCGACGGGTAGGCAGCCGTGCCGCCGGGAACGTAGACGCCGACGCGCTGGATTGGCGTGAACTTGGCCCCCAGGCGGACGCCGGGACGGAAGGTATCGATCCAGGTCTGTTCGACCTGCCGTTCATGATAAGCCCGGATGTTGGCGGCCGCTTCTTCGAGGATGGCCATGAAATCGGGACCGACGATGTCGACGGCGGTGTCGATTTCTTCCGGCGAAACGAGGAAACTGTCCAAATCCACGCCATCGAAGCGCTTCGTATATTCCCGGACAGCTGCGTCGCCGCGCTGTTCGATATCGGCCAGGATGGCTTCGACGGCTTTGCGGATGTCTTCACTTTCTGCCTGATCGCGTTTGGTAATGCGGCGAATGTCGCGTAAGGTCAACCCTTTACTGGGTACATCTATCCATTCCACTCTAACTCCCCCTTAGTTATGCCTTCATGCTGTGTTCACGGATGACTTCCATGAGCTGCTGGATTTCGTCATATTTCATCTTAAAAGAAACGGGATTGCAAATCATGCGGGCACTGAAATCCATGAAATATTTCAGGACTTCCAGGCCGTTGGCCTTCAAGGTGTTGCCCGTTTCAACAATATCGACGATGACATCGGACAAGCCGACGATCGGTGCCAGTTCGACGGACCCGTTGAGCTTGATGATGTCGACGCTGTGGTGATTGGCTTCGAAATAGGCGCGGGCAATGCGCGGGTATTTCGTGCCGATAGTGATGCGCTTGGTCATGTCGACCTTCTTGCCGGCAATGCCGGCGACGGCCATGCGGCAGCGGCCGATGCCCAGGTCCATGACTTCGTAGACGTCAGCGCCCGGCGCCTCTTCGATGAGGACGTCCTTGCCGACGATACCGACGTCAGCAGCGCCGCGTTCGACGTAGACAGCGACGTCGGGCGACTTGACCAAGGTCACTTTAAGCTGGCCCTTGGCGTCCTCAAAGATGAGCTTGCGGCTTTCTTCGGAATACGTCGGGAAATCATAGCCGCTTTCGGCTAAATACTTCATGACTACTTTATGAATACGGCCCTTGGCCAGTGCAATATGAATCGCCATGTTACAACCTCCCCATGAGTGCTTCCAATTCTTCGGCCGTCATGGCCTTACCGTCCTTATAGTACGAGCCGTTGCGATAGATAGCATGGATACTGTAATCGCCGCTGTCGATGAAGGACGAATCGGGATAGGCGGCGACGCGGAAGCCGCGGTCGCGCCAGTTCATGAGGTCCCGTACCAGGGTCTGGTCGCCCTGGGTGTAGGATACGGCCATCTGGAAGGACGGTTCCGTATCTTCCAGGAGGCCGGCATCGCTCATGTATTCATACAATAAATTGATGTTCATGCCGAAGCCGCAGGCCGGACGGTCGACGCCGAAGCGCGATGACAACTGGTCGTAGCGGCCGCCGTCGATGATGTCGTACAGGGCGCCGTCGACGTAGACTTTAAAGACCGTATCCGTATAATAACCCAGCCGGCTGGCAAAGCCGAAGTCGAGCTGGACCTTATCGGCATAGCCGGCATAGAGGATGTAGTCATAGACCCGTTCCAGCCGCGACAAGGCGTTGAGCATGCCGCTGTTGATGGAATAGTCCCGGGCCTTGCTCAAGGTCTGGGCATAGGGCCCGAAGAGGACCGGCAGGGCTTCCAGGGCCTTGCGGGCATCGGACGAAATCGGCAGGGACGCGATATAGGACTTGCAGGCCACGAGGTTGCGTTCGGCCATATACCCCTTGAGGGTTGCCTTCTGCTCTTCCGAAAGGGGAAGGCCATCGAACAAGGCCTGCGTATAAGCGGCCGTACCGATGTCGATGCGGATGTTTTCGACGCCGACGGCTTTGAGGATCTCTGCTGCCGTGACGATGACTTCGCCGTCACATTCGGGGCTGGAGTCGCCCAGGATTTCGATCCCCCCCTGCAGGAAATCCTTGCCATACGTCGAGCGGCCGTAATATTCGCGGAAGACCGTGCTGACGTAGCCGAACTTGAGCAGCTGGTTCGACCGCGGAAATTCCCGGGCCGCTGTTTCGACGATGGGCAGGGTCACATCGGGCCGCAGGACCAGGACCCGTCCGTCCGTATCGATGGTCTTGACCATCTGCTGGCGGAGCTGCGGAAAGAAGTGCTGGTACACATCGTAATCTTCAAAACTCGGCGTTTCAATAATCTTACAGCCGTGGTTCATAATAACGGAAATTATTTTTCCCTGGATCCGGTCATAATTGCGCATTTCATCATGGTGGAGCATCTTCACTCCATCCAAGGTATTGTTGTTCATCCTATGACCTCCCTTTCTTTAGTTCTTTATCTCAGTAAAGTATTAAAATATCAGCTGTTGAATATTGTACCACAAAGTCCTAAAAATAAAAATACCTTTTTCTAACTTTTTACGCTTTTTCACTTTCATCACCAGCACATTTTAATCGTTTCTTTACGGACTTTTCAAATTTAGGCCGGGGAATCATGACCCGGTGGCCGCAGCCAGTGCAGCGGATGACGAAATCGACGCCGATACGCAGCACCTCCCATTCATTGCAGCCGCAGGGATGGGCCTTCTTCATCTGGACGATGTCACCTACATAATAACGGACAAACTCAGCCATCAAAACTCCTCCTTCAAAAGACAAATAGAATTATATATCATTATATAGCCCAAAAGCCCGGTCTGCAAGGGAATGGGCCGCCGCGATTGACCTGCCATAGTGCCTGTGATAAGATAACAAGGAATGAATGAAAGAGGAGGAATTGCTTTGAAATCATCGATGAGCCGGCAGAGCCTGCGCCGGTCCTATCTCATCTGTTACATCATCGGCACGCTCTGTACGATTTTCGCCGTCGCCCTCCTGGGCTGGGTCGCCATCTGTATCGCCCTGGAAAAGGAACCCCTGGCGTCGGTCGCCTTTTTGCCGGACATGCCGGTATTCGCTATCTTCATCGTCATCATCGCCATCGCCGCCCTCAGCGTCGCGGCCTGGCAGCATGGTGCCACGTTCCACCAGCGTTATGAAGCACTCATCGGAAAGGAAGGGCCTGACAGCGTAAAGAATGAGAAAGAATGAATTTATGGATCTCTTGCGCTATTATTTCCGCAAGAGCGATAAAAATGACTTGAAAGGCATCATCGAAGACTGCGAAGAACAGTTCCGCCTCGGTGCCAAAGAAGGCAAATCGGAAGAAGAGATCTGCTGCAAACTGGGGCATCCCAAGAATATTTACCGCTATTACATCGGCGAACCCATCGTGCCCGAAGACAACCCGCGCATGCCCGGCGACGAATACGGCGGCTACGGCGATTTCGGTCCCGGCGTGGAGGACCGCGTTTTCTACGACCAGGATCGCAGCGACGACTACTACCGGCAGCAGCAGCTGGCCCAGCAGCAGCGCCGCTACGACCGGGAACAGGTCATGCGCCAGCGCTATGCCGCAGAAGCCGCTAAGACCGGAAAGGATTTCAACTGGAACGACGGCAGCAGCCAGATGGGCCAAGCGGCCAAAGCCGTCGCCAGCCCCTTCATGGACATCCTCGGCACCTTATTCGGCATCCTCAGCGGCTTCCTCTACCTGGCCCTGGCCATCGTCATCCTGGCAGCCGTCGGCATTTCCTTCATCCCGGCCTATGCCTATACGGACCTCCTGCCCCTGCCGACCCTGTCCCTGGTGACCCGGGTTCTGGCCGTCCTGACGGTCCTCTTCGCCGCGATGACGGCCAGCTCGGCCAGCCAGGCCTGCCACGCCGCAGCCCGCGGAAAGGGGGCGCAGTAAATGAAGCGCGTCCTCATCTGCCTCATCCTGACCCTGGCCTGCGCCTTCGGCAGTTATATGTCCTTCATGAGCAACGACTACGGCCCGTTGAAACACTGGATGGCCTACTATAAAGAATATAAGGAAATCCAGGGAGCCCTGGACAAGGGCAATGCCAGCAAGGCCGAACTCCTGGCCAAACTGAAGGCCATGTACCCGGAAAAGGCCGACCAGATTGAAGCCCAGTTCAAGGCCAAATACGGCAGCCTCAAGGACTCGGCCGAAGATGCCGGCGACACGGTAAAATCCAAGTGGGATGCTTATACCCGTGACGACAGCTCCAGCCGTAAGTCGTCCCAATCCCAGAGCCGCAGCAGCCAGCCGTCCTCTCCCCGAAGCAGCCAGATTCAGAGCAGCCGCAGCAGCCAGAACAGCCATCTGGACAACACCTCTGACAATGAACGCAGCCATCGGACCGATAGCCACGACAACCATACAAGCCGTTAAACTTTTCTACTAACAAATAACAATTATCCGTTGACACCAAGGTTGAAAAGTGCTACAATGAAATCAACCCAAAGAGGTGCTAAAAACTAAATTAAAATATAACTTTTTGTCAAGGAGGAAATGAATTATGGAATTAAAAGGTTCGAAAACAGAAAAAAACTTACAGGCTGCTTTTGCTGGTGAATCCCAGGCCCGTAACAAGTACACCTACTATGCCAGCGTAGCTAAGAAAGCCGGCTACGAACAAATCAAAGCTTTCTTCGAAGAAACGGCCAACAACGAAAAAGAACACGCTAAGATCTGGTTCAAACTCCTCAACGGCGGTGAAATGCCCAACGACATCAATGCACTGAAAGACGCTGCTGCCGGCGAACATTACGAATGGACGGAAATGTACCCGACCTTCGCAAAAGAAGCTCGCGAAGAAGGCTTCGACAAAATCGCCTTCTTATTTGAAAAAGTCGCTGAAATCGAAAAACACCACGAAGAACGCTACCTCGCTCTCCTGGCTAACGTCGAAAAACAGGAAGTCTTCAAGAAATCCGACAAGAAGACCTGGATCTGCCGCAACTGTGGCTTCATCGTAGAAGCTGTCGAAGCTCCGAAAGTCTGCCCGGTCTGTGCACATCCCCAGTCCTTCTTCGAACTCCGCAACGTCAATTACTAAGCAGTTGTTCGTGGCTCGTAAAAATGGCCCCTGCCAAGGGCATGGCTAACGAGGTTTGATGTATGATGTTTGAGGCGATTGCTTTAAATTTAAAAACATCCCCATCAAACATCAAACTTTCAACTTCAAACGCAAAAAGAGGCTGTCGCCAAGGCGACAGCCTCTTTTTGCTATTCTTCTACGCGGAAACGATAACCGTTTCCCCAAACGGTTTCGATAGCCGTAAATTCCGGCTGGACTTCGTTGAGCTTGTCCCGCAGGCGGTTGACGTGGACCGTCACCGTCGCCAGTTCGCCCAGGGCATCGAGATGCCAGATCATTTCAAAGAGGTACTTCTTGGAGAAGACCTGATTGGGATGGCGGGCCAGGAACAAGAGCAGGTTAAATTCTTTGCCAGTCAGATTGATTTCTGTTTTTCCCCGGAATACCTGGTGGCGCTTGATGAAAATACGCAAGTCGCCGACTTGGATATCCGGCTTGTTGTCATCGGCATCCTGGAGACGTACCCCTAACAGTCTCTGATGGATTTCCAGATGAGCTTTGAGGCGGGCCATCATTTCCGATGGATTGAAAGGCTTGACGATGTAGTCGTCTGCCCCGAGCCCCAAGCCCTTAATCTTATCGTCGTCGCTCCCCCGAGCGGTGATGAAGAGAATGGGGACGTTGCTGATATCCCGCAGTTTGCGGCATAACATGAAGCCATCCGTGTCCGGCAGGCCGATATCCAGCAAGACCGCTTCGATAGTTCCGCTGTCAAAGATCTTCATGCCTTCCTTCCCCGTCATGGCTACGGATACTTCGAAGCCATTGGCCTCGAGAAAGTCCCGTTCGATGGCAGCAATCATGCTGTCATCTTCAATAATCAAAACGTGCGCCATAACTATACCCCCTCGTTGTGCTTCCGGTCAGGCTATTTCCCCGTCTGTAATCTTCGGAAGCCGTAATCTAAAATGGTCGGTGCGTCGGTCCAGCGGTTGTCGTCATTGAACAGGACTAAGACCAGCGTATGGCCGTTGCGCGTCGCCGAAGCAACGAGACATTCGCCAGCAGCATTGGTGAAGCCGGTCTTGATACCGTTCGCACCGGGATAACCGCTCGTCAGGAAATGGTTCGTCGTCGTGACGTGTTTCGGTTCCCGACCGTCCAAATATTTTACATCATAGGACTTGAGTCCTACAATATAACGAAATTCAGGGAAGTTCTTCATACCGTAGGCAGCCATCTTGGCCATATCGATGGCCGTCGTGTGATGGTGGGCTGCCGTCAAGCCGTTCGGATTGACGAAATTCGTATGAGTCGCTCCCATTTTGACCGCTTCCTGATTCATCTTTTCGGCATAACCGGCGACAGAACCGCCCAAAGTCTGGGCCACGGCGACGGCGGCATCATTGCCGGAAACGACCATCATGCCCCGCAGGGCTTCGCGGATGGAAATCGGATCGCCCGGCGAAATCCCCAGACAGGAAGGTTCCGTATTGGCTGCTTCCCAGGAAATCTGTAAAGGCTGGTCCAATTTATCTTTATACTGGTCCAGGGCCGTAATGAGGGTGACGATCTTCGTCGTGCTCGCCGGGTGGACCCATTTGGTCGGATAGACCTGATATAATACCTTACCTGTATCGACATCGATCATGCAAGCCGATTCGGCAATCGTCGGCGGCATATCGGCCTGAGCCGTCACCGTCATGGAGCTAATTATAAAACCGACAGCAATGACCGTCGTCAGCATAATGCGCTTTAAAATAGAAAACATCCAAGGTCTCCTTCCTCATCTAACAAAATTATGAATTGCCAGGGAATACAAATTCTACAATCAAAACATCTGTCATTGAACCTCTCCCACTTATAGAAGTGCGAGATTCTTGAGAAGTTTGATACATGGACTACCGCCTGACAGCCTATTCCAAAGGAGCTAGCTGTCAGAATATCCTTATTCTCAAAGGGCTGTCCAAAAGCCCCTTACACAGTCCCTCGAAATCGAAGTTCTGCTTACTTGAGTAGATACACATTTTGCACTTCTTTTCTACCCGTCGCGATTCGCCTATGGCGTCGTGCTGCGGCAAGGGGGAGTGCTCCTCCGAAAACGGCTCAAAGACCGTTGATTGAAAATACTTTTTTGTTCTCGCAGAAGTTCTAACTGCTATTAATATTATACCACAAGCTCGCCATTCATCCACCACCTAAGAGGTGGGAGTCTTTTGGCGGGAAAAGATAAAAAGAGGCTGTCGCATTAGACAGCCTCTTTAGCAGTTCATACCTAGCCAGCCTGATAGCATGTTTTGTTTACGACCTGCGGCCTGCGAACCGCGACCGGCAGGCGCCCCACGTGGGCGCCCTACAAATTATTCCGGCTTCACTTCGGCCCGGAAGATTTCGTCACCGATGGTCTTGACCCAGAAACCGATGAGGTTGCCGTAGGTTTCACGGTTCTTATCTTCTTCGGCGGCCTTGATGATGTACGTCGTGAACTGGCGGGCCCAGGAATAGCCGAAACGGTCGAACTGTGCCTTGCGGTTGGCATCGGCGATCTGTTCGATGATGGGCAGGAAAATATCTTTCGTCACTTCTTTCAAGTGTTCCGTAATGGGATAGACATAGGCCATGCCCTTGGCATCTTTCTGCATGAAGACCAGGGCCAGCTTATCCGGATCATGGCTGTCATCGGCATAGTCGATGTGATAAGCTTCCAGAGGCAGGCGGTCCTTATCTTCCTGACTGAGGAGCTGATAGGCGCCGTACTTGATGATTTCGTACAGGCGGTCGTCATAGGAACTTTCCAGTTCGATGATCTTTTCCCGCCATTCGCCCCAAGTCAGGGCGGCCCGGCAGGTGTAGGTCGTGAAGGACGGCGAACCCAGGGCATCCTGGACTTCCTTCGACGTGACCCGTTCCTTCGGGTCCGGGATGTGCCAGACCAGGAGCTTCTTGTCGCGGTCGATATAAAGGCACTTGCTTTCCATATGGATCTTGGCGTGACAATGAGGGCACGTATAGAAGAATAAGTTTTCGTCGAAATGAACGCGTTCGCTCAATTTCGCATCAGCCGTATCGATGACGTCCCACGTATGGAAAACGCCGTATTCGTGGCAGGCCGGGCACTGGATAGTAACGTCCAGGTCATGGGTTCCGTTTTTCTTTGCCATAAGTTACACTCCTTCCGTACGACTTGCCGGATATAAAGCCATGATTTTCGAGGCGGCCTGTTCGATGTCGACGAGGCTGCGCTTCCTCAATTTCAAGAAAGGATGGACAATGGCTTCGATTTTCTTGACTTCTTCAGACAAGGCAATGGGGTCCGGTGCATCGTCGCAGCTCTGCAGCAAGGCCAGGGCCGGACCGGCTTCTTCCATCATGGCTGCCTGTTCGTTGCCGGCAGCTTCTCCCAGATGGCGGAGCCAGAAAAAGACAGCGGCTTTTGTATAGGCTTCCTGTTCTTCCGGGCTCGTGCAGACCATGTCGATGCGATCGAAACCGGCCCCTTCGGTCAAGAGCAGGGGGACAGCAGCGGCCGCAGCCCGCTGCAGGGGATAACGCTTTTCTTCCGTACTCAGCGAGGCAAATGCAAGGTGCTTCAAATGTTTTTCATCGGCCAGATGAAGGGCTTTCTTATAAGCCGACAACAATTCCCCTTCTTCGCCACGCTTGCCGCCGACCCAGTAGGGGCCGACAGCATGGATAATGAAGGAAGCCTTTAATTTATAACCCTTGGTCATGACAGCACTGCCGACGTGGCACATGCCGAGGGTACGGCATGAAGCGGAAAAAGACAGGCCGCCTTTCTGATGAATCTTACTGCTGACGCTATTCGTTGGCAAGAGAGTCGAGCTGGCGGAATAGACGAGGCCGTCAGCCTTCCACTCGGATAAATCACCTAGTAATACACGAAACTGCATCGTAGTCACACCCTTTCAAAATGGTTACTCTATCCTATTATACCATTACTTGACAAAGGTATTAATAGCTTTCTTGAGATTTTCTACGGCTTCTGCGTCTCCTTCATGGATGGCATCGACGATGCAGTGGTCGATGTGGTCCTTGAGGATGACCCGGCTCACGCCGGCAATGGCCGAGTGGACGGCCGCCAGCTGGACCAGGACGTCGCTGCAGTCGCGGCCGTCTTCGATCATGCGCTTGATGGCTTCGACGTGGCCCGTAATGCGCGACAGCCGGTTGAGGACGCGTTTCGTTTCCGTATGGTGATGGTCATGATGGGTACCGGCGTGTGCCTGAGCAGGCTGTTCTTCTTCATCGTCATAGACGAAATCGGCTTCGTCGGCGGCCTTGACGACCTTGATGAAATAGAACCGGTCCGTATCCATGGCCATGACGATGGAAAAGCCGGCGCTGATCAGCTTCTCTTCCAAAATATCCACCGGCGGCAGCACGGGCGCGCCGCCATGGATGGCGTTGACGGCCTGGCGGGGCAGGTCGTGCATGATGAGTAGCATCCCGCCGGGCACCAGGGCCTCATAGAGGCGGCGGATGACATCGCGGCTGTGTTCCGCAATGTGGGGATAGAAATTGAGACAGCAGACGACATCATAATGTTTCCTAGGAAAAGCATATTTCAGGACATTGCCCGTCGTAAAGGTGACATTGGCCAGGTGAGAAAATTTATCCTTGGCCACGTCGATCATCTGCTGGGAATAGTCGAAGCCTTCCACACTGCCTTCATCTCCAGCCGCTGCGGATAAGTAAGGCAAGAGCACGCCCGTCCCACAGCCCGCATCGAGGATGGCTGAACCGGGCCGGATGGCCGCCAGCTCCATGAAAGACGATAAGACCCGGTCGTCCGCCTTGCGGTCGCGGTCCCAATTTTTCGCATAATTTTCAAAAAAGACATGTTCCTTATCCATAGGGATTCCCCTTTTTTCGAGTTTATAGTAAGCAGTGGTTCATGGTTCGTGGCTCGTGACTTGTACCCCACGGTTTGTAGGGGCCGTCCCAAAGGGAGGCCGTAAAAAACATTCCCTCAGGCTGACCAATGGTATGGCTGACTGTTCACGGCGGGCCGCCTTGACAGGACGGCCCCTACGAAACACTAACTGCTAAAAAAGGGACTGTCGCACAAAAGCTATTGCTATCATGCGTGGTCCCTATCTCTTTGTAGTTCGGAGTTAGTGGTTAGCCACTAATCACTTAAAAGGGCTTGTCGTCATACGACAAGCCCTTTTTACATGGTGCGGTTGGGGGGACTTGAACCCCCATGAACTTTCGTTCACTACCCCCTCAAAGTAGCGCGTCTGCCATTCCGCCACAACCGCATATAAAATTGTAAAAAAAAGAATATGGCGACCCCGATCAGATTTGAACTGACGATCTTCGCCGTGACAGGGCGACATGTTAAACCGCTACACCACGGGGCCGTTTCTATTCAGCGCTCCTCTTTTGAGAAGCTATGGTGCGGTTGGGGGGACTTGAACCCCCATGAGCTTTCGCTCACTACCCCCTCAAAGTAGCGCGTCTGCCATTCCGCCACAACCGCATGATAGGTAATTGATGTTGGTGCTCAGGGACGGAATTGAACCGCCGACACGGGGATTTTCAGTCCCCTGCTCTACCGACTGAGCTACCTGAGCAAAAAAGTGGCGACCCCGATCAGATTTGAACTGACGATCTTCGCCGTGACAGGGCGACATGTTAAACCGCTACACCACGGGGCCGTTTCACCATTGTTTCAGCACGGAGTGCCTCAACGAAAACTATTCTACCATGACCTGTCGTTTTTGGCAAGTCTTTTTTTATCTTTTTTTCCGGTAATTCAAAAATTCCCTCTATGTTATCGGCCCCGTTTGATGTATAATATAGCCGGTATGCTTTGTTTACATCGTTTTTACAAAGAGTTTTACAGAGAGGATAGAACAAACACATGGTTCATGCAATGAAGACCTTCAGCAAATGGCGGCACAGACTCTTGCCGCTGTGTATCATCTTTGCCGTAGTTTATGGCTGCTGCTTTGAATGGCAGTTTCTCATTTCCCTGGGCATGGGGCCCGACAATATCGAAGACATGACCTTCGGCTTGCTGCCCGGCGTCGGCGCTGTCGTCCTGTCCCTGGCCCTGTATTGGAAACACTTGTCCCCAGGCGCCATCATCCCGCCGGCCCTCATCGGCCTGGGCTGGATTATCACGGGACCTTATTTGAGTTACATTTCCCTGATCAATACCAACACGATTTACTTGAACAATATATATGATATATACGTAGGACTATACTTTTTTGCTATCTTTTTCTGCCTGAACATGATTGTCCGGCAGTACATCCCCCACAAAACCGGAGCGGTCTTCATGACGATCGTCCAGTTCGCGGCCTTCTTCGTCATCCTGCTCCAGTGGGTCTACTATTTCCTTTACAACTCGTCGATCACGACATCCGGCGCCTTGCTCATCTTCCAGACGGGCCCGGCTGAGACCCTGGAATACTTCCATTCCCTGGGGCTGTTCAAGGTAGCCGCCATCGTCATCGTCCTGGCCCTGATTTTGGCAGGACTGTTCCTCTTGAACTATCGCCAGCGCGTCCTGCCCAGGACCCACGTCTACCGCAAGGTCCTCCCTATCGTCTCGCTGCTGCTCATCATCGCCCCGTCCGTCGGCGCCTTGAGCGAAGAAATCTTCCCGGAAGCCTTTCCGATCCGGACCTTCATCGACACACACGACTATATGAAGCGGTCGGCTATGTACGCCGAAAACCATGACGACAAATACACCGCCCTCCAGGCCGTCCAGCTCCATCCGGCCGACTACCCCAACACGGTCATCGTCGTCATCGGCGAATCGGAAACGCGGACCCTCATGAACGCCTATAATCCGGACCACGTGCCCAATACGCCGTGGCTGACGGCGATGAAATCCAACCCGGACTTCACACTGTTCACCAACGCCTACAGCTGCGTCTGGTACACCGTCCCCGTCCTGGAACACGCCCTGACGGAATCGAATTTCTACAACGACAAGCCCTTCAACGAATCCATTTCCATCATCGACATGGCCAAGAAAGCCGGCTATAAGACGTACTGGTTCAGCAACCAGGGTTCTGTCGGCGTCGCCGATACGCCTATCACCTTGGTGGCCAATACGGCAGATGTCTCCGAATGGGTCGACCGGGACCTGAAGGAATCGACGCTGGACGGCGCCCTCCTGCAGTTCCTCAAGCGCGTCGATCCCAAGGAAAAGAACTTCGTCGTCCTCCACATCATGGGCAGCCATATCGAATACCGCAACCGCTACCCCAAGGAATTTCAGAAATTCAATGACGGCAAGATCAACCAGGAAGCCGATTTCGACAATACCGTCCTCTATACGGACTGGGTCCTGTCGCAGATTTACGACTACGCCCGGGACAACCTCCATCTCGACGCCATGGTTTACTTCTCGGACCACGGCAGCGATCCCGACGTCGCCCGCCAGCCCGACAGCGCCAGCTTCAAGGTCCTGCGCATCCCCATGTTCTGCTACCTGTCCGACGCCTACCAGAAGCGCAATCCCGATGTCGTCAAAGCCATCAAGGCCAATAAAGACAAGTACTTCACGAACGACCTGGAATACGAATTTATCTGCGGCGTCCTAAACATGCAGTCGCCGAACTACGACCCGGCCATGTCCATCGCCTCGTCGAAATGGAGCATGGAACGGAAAGACCTGAAGACCCGCTTCGGCAAGACCAGCCTCATGGAGGACACAGAATATTAGGAGCCTGCGGCTCCGTGGGTCGTGAACCGTGGACCGTAAGTCGTCTTCGCCAAACGAACCACGCCAAACGAATCACGAAAAGAGCTTATCGCTACGCGACAAGCTCTTTTTATTTGGAGTATAATAGAACTAACACCACATTTTCCCAAAGGAGGTATTTCTATGGAACATGCTTGTGTCGCAGCCGGGTTATTTCCCCATCCGCCGATTATGCTGCCGGAAATCGGCGGCGATGAGCTGCAAAAGATAGCATCTACGGTACGGGCTGTCCAGGCAGCGGCCCGATTGATTGTCAGCCAGAAACCGGAAACACTGGTCATCATGTCGCCTCATAACTACGTCTTCCCCGACGGGGCGACGCTCTTGGAGGCGCCCCGCCTGTATGGCAACCTCGATGCCTTTGGCTATCCGGAACTGGCCATGGATGTCCGCACCGACATGGATCTGGCCGAAGAAATCTTTGAAATCGCCGCCCCGAAAACCGATATCTACCGCCTCGACGCGGCCTGGAGCGACCGTTTCGGCCATCCCCTCTACGTCGACCAGGGTACATTCGTCCCCTTATACTACCTGCGCCAGGCCGGCTTCACGGGCCAAGTCGTACTCATGGCGCCGCGCTTCGATGACTACGACAGCATGAGCCTGTTAGGGGACCTCGTCGTCCAGGCCGCTGCCCGCCTGGGCCGGCGTATCGCCATCGTCGCGTCCGGTGACTTGTCGCACCGCCTCCTGCCCGGTTCGCCCAACGGCTATACGCCAAAAGGGGCCGTCTTCGACAAGACCGTCATGGAAGCCCTGCAGAAACAGGACCCGGCCATCCTCAAGACCCTGAGCCGCAACCTCATCGACGAAGCCGGCATGTGCGGCCTGCCGTCGGTGTACTTTCTCTTCGGCGCCCTGCGCCATTTCCGTCCGGTCATGCCGGTCTATTCCTATGAAGGCCCCTTCGGCGTCGGCTATGGCGTCGCCTTATACCTGCCGGAAGGCCAGGAAAAACGGGCTGAAGAACCGGCTGTCGCCGACATCCGCGTCCGCCTGGCCCGGGAAAGCATCGCCTACTACTTGAAGCATCACAGCCTGATGACCGTCCCCAAGGACCTGCCCGAAGACTTGCAGGACAAGGCCGGCGCCTTCGTATCCCTCCACAAGGGGAGCCGCCTGCGCGGCTGCATCGGCACCTTCCTGCCCATGCAGATGAACATTGCCAGCGAAATCATCCACAATGCCGTATCCGCTGCCACCAGGGACCCGCGGTTCTATCCGGTCAGCCTGGACGAGCTGAAAGACATCGATATTTCCGTCGACGTCCTGGGCCAGCCCGAAGCCGTCGCTTCGCCAGCTGACCTGGACCCCAAGAAATACGGGGTCATCGTCATGAGCCATGCCCAGACAGGCCTGCTCCTCCCCGACCTGGAAGGCGTCGACACGGTCCAGCAGCAGATTGCCATCGCCAAGGAAAAGGCCGGCATCCCGCCGCAAATCCGGCCGGACCTCTACCGCTTCACGGTCACGCGCTATAAGTAGGTGACATCATGGAAGCCGCTTATTACGATATCGCCAAAGACGGCCGGGCAGCCTGCCGCCTTTGCCCTCATCACTGCTCCATCGCGCCGGGCCATCGCGGCCGCTGCCAGACCCGCTATTATGACGGCCATACCCTCCAGGCCCTGAATTACGGCCAATGCACGGCCCTGGCTCTGGATCCGATTGAAAAGAAGCCACTGGCCTATTTCCATCCCGGCTCGCGCATCTTGTCCCTCGGTTCATGGGGCTGCAATTTCACCTGTCCCTTCTGTCAGAACTGGCAGATTTCCCAGCAAGAAGCACCGTACCGGGATCTGACGCCGGAACAGGCCCTGGCCCTGGCCAAAAGCTGCACGGACAACGGCAACATCGGCCTGGCTTATACCTACAACGAACCGTCGCTCAGTTATGAATTTATCGCCAGGACAGCCCGCCTTATCCACGAAGCGGGACTGGTCAACGTCATGGTCAGCAACGGCTATATCGAAAAGGAACCGCTCCAGGCCCTGCTGCCTTATATCGATGCCTGGAACATCGACCTCAAAGGGTTCTCCCAGGCCTTCTACCATTCCCTCTGCGGCGCATCGCTCCAGCCCGTCCTGAATACGATTGCCGCTGCTGCCACCGTGAGCCACGTCGAAGTGACGACGCTGATCATCCCCGGCGAAAATGACGACCCGGCCCAGATGGACGCCGAAGCCCGCTGGCTGGCCGCCCTCTCGCCGGACATCCCGCTGCACCTGACCCGCTATTTCCCGCAGTACCACTGGTCCGCACCGATGACACCGTTACAGACGATGGAACAGCTGCAATCAATAGCCCGCCAGCATCTCCATTGTGTCCATTTGGGCAATGTATAGGCTGGTCGCCATACGTTAAACGATTATTGTCAACTTTAAACTTGTATACTGGCCATGGCATGATATAATAAGGTACAATTTGTTTTTTTATTTTTAAAAAGAAGTGGTGGTACAAAATGGCATTAAAAGAATTTACGTTCAATATTGGTGAAAATACACAGTCCGTCATGCTCCCGGAAGAACACATCGTCGGCGTCATGGAAGGCAAACACGTCCCGGCTGTCGATGTCAAACAGGCGACGATCGACTGCATGCGTCATCCGATCGGCAGCGCCCCGTTGCAGGAAAAAGTCCAGAAGGGCGATAAAGTCTGCCTCGTCGTCGCTGACGTCACCCGTACGTGGAACCATTCAAATCAATTCCTCATCTACATCATCGACGAATTGAACCTGGCCGGCATCCCTGATGACGACATCTGCATTGTCTTCGCTCAGGGTTCGCACCGCGCCCAGACGCCGGAAGAAGACGTCCGCGTCTGCGGTGAAGAAGTCATCCGCCGCATCAAAACCTATCAGCATGACTGCATGGACCCTACCCTCGTCGACTGCGGCACGACCAAGCTCGGCACGCCGTTGAAACTCAACAAACACGTTGTCGACGCCGACAAAGTCATCATCGTCGATGGCATTACGACCCATCTCTTCGCCGGTTACGGCGGCGGCCGCAAACTCATCCTGCCCGGCGTTTCCGGTTTCGAAACGATCCAGCGCAACCACTGCCACGCTCTGGCTGACGAATTTGGTCACGGCATCAACCCCAAGACGCGGGCCCTCAAGATTGACGACAACCCGCTCAACGACGACATGGTCGAAGCCTGCAGCAAGATCAATCCGTGCTTCCTCGTCCACTCCGTCATCAACGGCGACGGCGAAATCTGCCGCATGGTCGGCGGTGACTGGTACGACGCATGGCGGGCTGGCACCGAAGCCGTCCTCGACATCCAGCGCGTCCCGATGAAAGAAAAAGCAGACGTCGTCATCGCCTGCGCCGGCGGCTATCCCAGCGACGTCAGCCTCTACCAGGGCTGCAAATGCTATGACCCGGCTGAAATGGCTGTCAAAGACGGCGGAGTCATCATCGCCATCATGGAAGCCCGTGACATCAAAGAACCGGCTATCTACATGGACAGCTTCAAATACGATACGATGGAAGAAATGGAAACGGCCCTGCGGGCACACTTCACCATCCCCTTCTTCGTCGCCTTCAACCTCTTCTGCCTGACCCATAAAGACACGGTCATCCTGGTCACGCTGCCGCGCAACTTCGACGACATCCGCCGCACCGGCCAGATTCCGGTCGCCACCGTCCAGGAAGCTTGGGACCTGGCTCAGCAAAAACTGAAAGAACAGGGCAAAGATAAAGATTACACCATCAACATCATGCCCCATGCCACCAAAGTCATGCCGATTTTGCAGGAAAAATAACGAAGTTATTTTTCCCGTAGGGGACGCCCAGAGGGCGTCCCGCCTGATTCCACAATCCCGTAGGGGACGCCCAGAGGGCGTCCCGCCTGATTCCATAATCCCGTAGGGGTCGCCCAAAGGGCGACCCGCTTGATTCCATAATCCCGCAGGGGGCTGTCGCACGAAGGCTTTTACCATCATGAAAGGCCCCTTTCTCTCGAAAGTTTGTAGTACGGAGTTTGTAAAAGAAGGCGCTGTCTTCATGCGACAGCGCCTTTTTTATTATTCCCAAAGGCTATACTTATCCATTCCTTGATGCATAAGTGACATAATATATTTTCGTATATCTCATGACAAACGTAAAATCCTATGCTATAATATAGCCAAGAGATGCGAAAGGAATGGCAAGCAAGTTCCCCTTCCTTTGTAAGCGCATTAGAAAGGGGTGAGTCCAGTGGAAATAGAGAAAGTAGAACATGCCTCCGGCGGTAAGGGGTACATCTTGAAGAAAAAACTTCTGAGCGCCACCGAGCTGAAGGATAAAGTAGGTATGTTCGCCGAAATCACATTGAAACCTGGATGTTCCTTAGGCTATCACGTTCACAGTGACAACGCAGAAGCATATTATATCCTTTCCGGAGAGGGAGAATATGACGACAACGGAGAAATCCGGACCGTTAAACCAGGAGACGTTACTTACACATCAGATGGTAAGGGTCACAGCTTGGAAAACAAAAGTCAGAACGATTTAGTTTTCATTGCGTTGATCATTAACAACTAAATAATGTCCATAGGATCAGCAAGCGTTCGTCGATGAACATTACGAATTAACTTATCTTGATTGAAGTGCTTCGAACTTTTCGAATGGGTGTGATGTTTTTCAAATAGGTTAGTCTAGTAAATCCAAGCGCAACGAACGATTATTGTTTCACATTTTTGTACGAGGTTAAAGTAACCAGAACCAAAAACGAGATGAATATGAATCCTATAACGTAGAGGACCGGTAGACATATGTCGCGTGTGTATCGGTCCTTTTACGTGTCTTTTTTGCCTTGACTTCTCCCTTCTCCATTGACAGAAACCGTCCCCTCTTCTATAATATACTGAAACGGTATTCTATAGAATTCGTTTAGATTTATCAAAGGGGGAGACAATCATGTCCAACGAATCTCAAGACCGGGTCCAAGAACAGGCCCGGGAAGCCATCCGCGGCAGCCAGGGCCAGCATCGCGGCCGTCAGTTCGCCTTGTGGATGGGCGCCTTGATCATCGGCGCCATTTTAGGTTGGCTCGGTATTCCGGCATTGAACCAATTATTCGATTTCATTGCAACTGTTTTCACGCGCTTATTCCAGTTCATCGCCGTACCGACCATCGCATTAGCTGTCATCACGACATTATCGGCTCTGGGAGCCAAGAAAGAAACGGGCCGTATCTTCGCCCACGCCGTCACCTACACGCTTTTGACGACGATCTGTGCCGCTGCCATCGGCCTGGTCCTCTATCTCTGGATCGCACCGGGCAACCTGCCGGTAGACCTCATCAATTCCGGCGTTTCCAACGTCCCGCAGAAATTGGAAAAAGTCACCTATTACGACCACTTCCTGTCGGTCATCCCGAACAACATGCTCCAGCCGTTCTTGTCGGGCAATGTCCTTTCGGTCATGCTCATCGCGGCTGCCGTCGGTCTGGCTCTGGCATTCATGCCTAAGACAGAAAACCGCGCTGTCCTCTTGAAAGGCCTCCTGGGTCTGCAGGAAGTCCTGTTCACCCTCATCCGGGCCCTGCTCTGGATCTTGCCGGTTGGCATCCTGGCTTTCTCGGCACAGCTGTCGGCACAGATTGAAGCTGGCGTCATCGTCGGTGCCCTGGGGAAATACACCCTGGTCATCCTCGGCGGCAACCTCATCCAGTTCTTCATCGTCCTGCCGATTTTCCTCGTCCTCCGTGGACTCAATCCGATTTACGTCTTCCGCAAGATGGCTCCGGCCATTGCCGTCGCCTTGTTCACCAAGAGCTCTGCCGGCACCTTGCCGGTCACCCTGGCTTCGGCAGAACAGCGCCTCAACGTCCATCCTCAGGTATCGCGTTTCGTCCTGCCGATCTGCACGACCATCAACATGAACGGCTGTGCTGCTTTCATCCTGGTCACGTCCCTGTTCCTCATGCAGAACGGCGGCTTTGACCTCTCTATCGGCACCATGATTGCCTGGCTCTTCGTCGCCGTCCTGGCTGCCATCGGTAATGCCGGCGTCCCCATGGGCTGCTACTTCCTGACCTTGTCGCTCATGTCCGGCATCGGTGCCCCCATCGGCATCATGGGTATCATCCTGCCGATCTACACCATCATCGACATGATTGAAACCGCTGAAAACGTCTGGTCCGACTCGGCCGTCTGCGCCATGACCGACCACGACTTAGCATCTGAACTCGATGCCCAACCCGCACCGGCTCAGCATTAAAGGCATAAAAAAAGGGGTTGTCGCACGAAGGCTTCTGCCATCATGCGAGGGCCCTTTTTCTTAAATGTTTGAGGTTTGATGTATGATGTATGATGTTTGAGGCGATGGCTTTTAAATTTTGTCCCCTCCACATCAAACTTTCAACTTCAAACTTCAAACTCAAAAAGGGCTTGTCGTCATGCGACAAGCCCTTTTTATTATCCCCGAATCGTAGCTTCCTTCATGGCTTTGACGTAGTCATAGATGTGGGGGGCGGCATCGTCACCGTATTGGGCGATGATCTTGACGATGGCACTGCCTACGATGACGCCGTCAGCGACGCGGCCGATTTTTTCAGCCTGTTCGGTCGTATTGATGCCGAATCCGACGGCACACGGTACGTCTGTGACTTCTTTGGCCGTATCGACGATTTCTTTGAGGTCCGTCTTGATTTCCGTCCGCGTCCCGGTGACCCCCAGGGAGGACACGATGTACAAGAAACCTTCGCCGACTTTAGCGATTTTCTGGATACGGTCTTTCGACGTCGGCGCAATCATGGAGATGATGTCGATGCCATGGGCTTTGGCAGCTGCCGCACATTCGTCACGTTCTTCAAAGGGCATATCAGGGATGATAATGCCATCCATGCCCGTTTCCTGGCAGCGGGCAAAGAATTTTTCAGCGCCGTAATGGAAGACAGGATTGAGGTAGGTCAAGAAAACCAGGGGAATCTGCGTTTCCTTACGGACCCGTTCGACCAGGGCAAAGACGTCGTCAATGCGCGTCCCGGCTTTCAAGGCCCGCAGGTCCGCTTCCTGGATGACGATGCCTTCGGCGATGGGGTCGGAAAAAGGAATACCGATTTCGATGAGGTCGGCTCCGGCTTTTTCCATAGTCATGATATATTCATACGTCTTGTCCAGCGACGGGTCGCCAGCTGTCAAGAATCCGATAAATGCTTTGCCGTTCTTAAAGGCGTTGCCAATCTTACTCATGTAAGTCCCTCCCTTTATATCTTGCAATGGCGGCGACGTCTTTATCACCGCGGCCGGACAAGCAGACGATGATGCTGTCGTCTTTGCTCATCTTCGGCGCTATCTGCATGGCTTCATAGACGGCATGGGCGCTTTCGATGGCGCAGATGATGCCTTCCGTGCGGGCCAGGTATTCAAAAGCTTCGACGGCTTCGTCGTCCTTGACCGGTACATACTGGGCGCGTCCCGTCTGGTGGAGATAAGCGTGTTCCGGCCCGATGCCCGGATAGTCGAGGCCGGCCGAAATGGAATAGACTTCGTCGATCTGGCCGTCTTCATTCTGGCAGAAAATGGATTTCATGCCATGGAAGATACCGACTTCCCCTTTGGCGATAGTCGCTGCATGGAGCTTGGTGTCGATGCCCTTGCCGGCCGCTTCACAACCGATGAGTTTGACGTCCTTATCGCCGATGAAATGGTAGAACATGCCCATGGCATTGCTGCCGCCACCAACGCAGGCCAGGACAGCGGAAGGCAATTTCCCTTCCCGTTCGAGAATCTGCTGACGCGCTTCCTTGCTGATAACGGACTGGAAGTCGCGGACCATCATCGGGAACGGATGAGGACCCATAGTCGAACCGATGACGTAGTGTGTATCGTCGACACGGCTGACCCATTCGCGCATGGCTTCATTGACAGCATCTTTGAGGACTCGCGAACCCGATGTGACAGCGTGGACTTTAGCCCCTAAGAGTTCCATGCGGTAGACGTTCAATGCCTGGCGGATTGTATCTTCTTCGCCCATGAAGACTTCACATTCAAGGCCTAAGAAAGCCGCTGCTGTCGCCGTAGCGACGCCGTGCTGGCCGGCACCGGTTTCAGCGATGACCCGTGTCTTGCCCATCTTCTTGGCCAACAGGCACTGACCCAGGGCGTTGTTGATCTTATGGGCGCCTGTATGGTTCAAATCTTCGCGCTTCAAATAAACTTTCGCGCCGCCCAGGTCCTTGGTCATGCGTTCGGCATAGTAGAGCAGGGACGGACGGTTGGCATAATTATCGAGCAAATCCTTCAATTCTGCCTGAAAATCGGGATCATTTTTATAATGGCTGTAGGCTTTTTCCAAGCGCTGGATTTCATTCATCAATGTTTCCGGTATATATTGACCGCCGAAGGGGCCAAATCTTCCTGTACTCATGTAGTTACCTCCTGTAAGCACGTACACGTGCCATGAATAATTTCATCTTTTCTTTATCTTTCACGCCGTCTGTCTCAATGCCACTGCTCACATCGAGGGCATAGGGATGGAACGCCGCTGCCTGGACAGCATTGTCGGGATTGAGGCCGCCGGCCAGAAAATACGGTCTGTTTAACTGGCCCAGCAGGGCCCAGTCGAAGCAATCGCCGGTCCCGCCGGCACCGTGGTCGAGCAGGATGTAGTCGGCCCGGCTTTGCTCTGCCTTGCGGACATCATCCTGGCTGGCAATGGAAAAAGCCTTGATGACCGGGACTTGCAGCGATTGCCGGACGGCATCAATCATAGTGTCGTCCTCCTGCCCATGGAGCTGGACGATTTGGATCGTACCCGCTGCGACCAGCTTTCCCATATGTTCCAGGCTGTCGTCGACGAAGACGCCGACGGCAGGGATGCCCGGGTCCAGGTCCTTGCGCAAGGCCGCCGCCTGGTCATCGCTGACGCGGCGCTTCTTGCCGGCAAAGACGAAGCCGGCGTAATCGGGACGGAGTTCATTAGCCCAGGCGATATCACAAGGGCGCTTGAGGCCGCAGAACTTGACCTTAACCACGAGAGCCTCCGGCCAGCTCATCGAGCATGGCTTTCTTATCAGGGCTTCTCATAAAGGTCTCGCCGATGAGGACGGCATCGACGCCGTGGTCGCGCAGGACCTTTGTGTGGTCGGCCGTCTTGATGCCGCTTTCGGCAACGAAGAGAATATCCTTCGGCACCAGCGGCCGCAGGCGGCAGCTCGTATCGAGGGAGACCGTGAAGTCCTTGAGGTTGCGGTTATTGACGCCGATGACGCGGGCGCCGCTGGCGATGGCCCGGCGCACTTCGTCTTCATCGTGGGCTTCGACCAGGGCCGATAATCCCAGGGAGTCAGCCAGCTGGAAGAAATGCCGCAACCTTTCATCATCGAGGATAGCACAGATGAGGAGCACTGCTGACGCGCCCAGGGCGCGGGCTTCGTAGATCTGGTATTCGTCGATGACGAAATCCTTGCGCAGGACCGGTGTCGTGACGGCTGCGGCAATTTCCTGCAAGTACTGCGGGCTGCCGAGGAAATAATCCCGTTCCGTCAGGACGGAAATGGCCGCAGCGCCGGCCTGTTCATATTCTTTGGCAATGGCTACATAGGGAAAGTCGGGAGCGATGAGGCCCTTCGACGGCGAAGCCTTCTTGACTTCACAGATGAAGGACAGCCCCGGTTTTCCCAAATTCTTTTCAAAAGGGAAGCCTTCCTTTTTCGGCGCCGCCAGGGCCCGCGCCTTCATGACTTCCAGGGGCACCTGCTGTTTATCCGTAACCAGCCGCTTGGCGACGGCCGCCGTAAGATCATCTAATATCATAGGGCACCTTCTTACTCGTTGCTGACGGCAATGCATTTTTCCAGGGCTGCCGTCGCCTTACCTCTGTCGATGAGGCTGGCGGCGAGCTGGATGCCGTCGGCGATGGAATCGGCTTTGCCGGCGACGAAGAGGGCGGCACCGCTGTTCATGAGGACGGCATTGCGTTTCGTCCCCTGGATTTTCCCGGACAGGACGTCGCGCGTAATCTGGGCATTGACTTCGGGCGTACCGCCGACGAGGTCTTCTTTTTTACCCGGCGTCAGGCCGAAGTCTTCCGGCTTGATGACGGCCGTCCGGTAATAACCGTCGCGGAGTTCACAAATCGTCGTCGGCCCGTTCGGCGAAATTTCGTCGAGTTTTTCCTGCCCGTAAGCGACGAGGCCCCGTTTGACGCCGAGGGAAGCCAGGACCTTGGCCAGCGGTTCGACGAGATAGCCGTCATAGACGCCGAGGAGGAACATTTCCGGCTTGGCCGGATTGGTCAAGGGCCCGAGGATGTTGAAGACCGTCCGGAATCCCAGTTCCTTGCGGATGGGGCCGACGTACTTCATGGCGGCGTGGTATTTCTGAGCGAAGAGGAAGCAGAAATTCGTTTCTTCGAGCATCTTCAGGGCCAGCTGCGGGTCCTGCTGGATATTGATGCCCAGCGCTTCCAGGCAGTCTGCCGTGCCGCACAGGGACGACGCAGCCCGGTTGCCGTGCTTGGCGACTTTGACACCGCCTGCGGCCAGGACCATGGCCGACGTCGTGGAAATATTGAAGGAATGAGCGCCGTCGCCGCCGGTGCCGACGATTTCCAGGACATCCATACCCGGATGGGGAACGGGTGTAGCCAGGGAGCGCATGGCTTCGGCACAGCCGGAAATTTCATCGATCGTTTCAGCTTTGGTGCTCTTCGTCGAAAGGGCTGCCAGGAACGCCGCATTTTGCGTCGGCGTCGTTTCGCCCTTCATGATTTCCATCATGACCTGATGGGCTTCGTCATAGGTCAAATCACCTTTATTTACAATCTTGATAATCGCTTCTTTAATCATTGTAAGTACCTCCCCTATGTTAGACTCATCTATATCACTTATAATGCAAGGAAATTTTCTACCATCATCGGCCCTTGAGGCGTCAAAATCGATTCGGGATGGAACTGCAGGCCGTAGACGGGATACTGCTTATGGCCGACGGCCATGATTTCACCATCTTCCGTATGGGCCAGGACTTCCAGTTCATCCGGCAAGGTATCCGGGTCGAGGGCCAGGGAATGATAGCGGCCGACGTCGACCTGTTCCGGCAGTCCCTTGAACAAGGGGCTGTCCGTCTTCAGCGTGGCGACGGATTGTTTGCCGTGCATGAGCTGCTTGGCATAGGTAATGGTACCGCCGTAGACTTCGCAGATGGCCTGATGACCTAAGCAGACGCCCAGGATGGGGACCTTGCCGGCGAAGTAGCTGATGGCCTGTTCGCAGACACCGGCATCGGCCGGACGGCCCGGTCCGGGAGAAATGATGAGGTGATCCGGACGCATGGCTTCGATGGCTTCGACGGTCTTTTCATCGTTGCGGATGACCGTGATATCCGGGTCGAACTGACCGAGGAGCTGGTAGAGATTATAAGAAAAACTATCGTAATTATCAATGAGCACTATCATTTGTCGATCCCTCCATTAGCCTGCTGCAATGCAATGACGACAGCTTTGGCCTTGTTCAGACATTCCTGATGTTCCTGTTCGGGGATACTGTCGGCGACGATGCCCGCGCCGGAGCAGGCGTAGACGTGATTTCCTTTCTTATAGGCCAGGCGGATGCCGATGCAGCAGTCCATATTACCCGTAAAGTCGATGTATCCGATGGCGCCGCCATAGACGCCGCGTTTATGGCCTTCCAGTTCGTCGATGATTTCGCAGGCCCGGATCTTCGGTGCCCCTGACAGGGTGCCGGCCGGCAGGACCGATGCAATGGCGTCGATAGCCGTCTTATCCTTGCGGATCGTGCTGTGAACAGTCGAACCGATATGCATGATATGAGAGAAACGCAGGACGTCGAGATAGCGTTCGACGTGAACGCTGCCAAATTCACTGATGCGGCCCAAATCGTTGCGGCCCAAGTCGACGAGCATGTTGTGTTCGGCCAGTTCCTTCGTATTGTGCAGGAGTTCATCTTCCAAGGCCTGGTCTTCTTCCGGCGTCTTGCCCCGCGGCCGCGATCCCGCCAGGGGGAATGTGAACAGGTCGCCGTTTTCCAGGCGGGTCAGCGTTTCCGGTGAAGAGCCGGCGAGCTCGATATCATCGCCGGAGAAGAAGAACATATACGGCGATGGATTGAGGGTCCGCAGGACGCGGTACGTATCGAGGAGGCTCCCCTCGGCTTCAGCGCTCAGGCGGTTGGCCAGGACGACCTGGAAAATATCGCCTTCGCGGATGTAGGTCTTGCCCTTTTCGACCATCTGGCAATATTCTTCTTTATTGAACAAAGGCTTGAAATCACTTTTGAGCTTCAACGGGATGTCCGGGGCCTTCTTGCCTTCCCGGATAAGGCTTTCCATGCGTTCCATTTCCAGGAGAGCCCGGTTATAATTTTCCTCGGCCGAGTCGAGGCGGACGTTGACGATAAGGTAAATCTGCTGTTTCAGGTTATCGAAGACGATGACCTTATCGAAGAGCATGAGGTCGAAATCGTTGAAGCCATCATCATCGACGGCATTGAGTTTCAGCGACGGTTCGGCGTATTTGATGAAATCGTAGGCAAAATACCCGACCAGTCCGCCTGTAAAGGGAGGCAGGTCCGAAAGGCGCGGCGCCTTATTGTCGGCCAGTATCTGGGAAATAAGCTGTTCCGGATGGTCCGTATGGATCTGGACTTCAGCGCCGGTCTTGATGTGGACCGTACCGTCCTTGCAGTACAGACCCATCTGCGGATCATAGCCGATAAAGGTATAGCGGCCCCAGCGCTGGGAATCTTCCATGCTTTCCAGCAAATAGCAGTGAGAGCTGATGTTCTTGACGATGCGCAATACTTCGATAGGCGTGCGGACGTCGGCATACATGCTGCGGCAGATGGGCACGACCTTGTATTCACCTTGATATGCTTTTACCTGTTCCAGACTGAGCGTTTCCATATGAACCTCCTAAAAAAAGAATCCGTCCACGACAATGTTACTTGTCAAGGACGGATTAAGTTCCGCGGTGCCACCTTGTTTTAGGGGTTGAACCCTACTCTCGACGGAATACCAACATATTCCCGGCAACTGACGTATGCCAACACGTCGCAGAATACTCGGCCTTCCGGCTTTTGACTGCGCCCTCAGCGGTCCATTTAACGAGCTGCGTCGGCCGGCTCTCAGCATCCCGGCTCTCTGTACGTGCACGTCATCGTTTTTACTTCCGCCTCAATGGTTTCATGGACGATGTTCGGTTGATGGTTGTATGATACACCGCATTATGTAACCTGTCAAGGCCATTTTTGTCCACCATTTAAAGACAATCGTTTTACTGAAAAAAAAAGCTTGTCGCGTACACGACAAGCTTTTTAGTGGCTAGTGGCTAGTGGCTAGGGGTTAGTGGCTCACATGGCGTTACGAACCATGAGCCACCAACTGCTAATCCCTAGCGGCTAACTGCTAGAAAACTACATCATCGCGATGACCGGCGAGATGATGAGCAGGATACCGGCGAAGACGATGAGGACTAAGGAAATGCCTTTATACTTGTGCAGGGCATTGACCTTATAGACCAGGTAGGCCGGGATGAGGCAGGCAATGATGCCGAAAATCGGGCCCAGCAGGGTCAGGAGCTTGAGGACCGGTGCATTGAGGACGATGGCACCCCAGGCTACGGCTACGGCAAAGATGAGGATACCGTGGCGGACAACAGTCTTGCTGATTTTTTCTTCCGGGATGAAACGGCGCAGGATATTCATGGCAATACCCTGGCAGGCTTCACGGAAGCCAAGGAAGACACTGAAGAAGGCTGTCATAACGGCGAAGATGTTGAGGATAAGGCTGAAAATCTTGACGGCGCTGCCATCGAAACCTCTGGCGACGATAGCCAGAGCCGAAATGTTCTGGGAGTAAGCGATGACGGCCTGGTCATGGCCGAGAGCCAGGTTGAAGGACATGGCATACGAGAAAATCGTGATGAACAAGACGGAGAAAGCGATTTTCATAGCCCGCATAGCTTTATAACGGGCGACGTGGATCGATTTATTATGAGAGCGATAGGAAATGACCATCGGGCTGATGCTGGGAATGAAGAGAATCGAGGTCAGCGTGACCGGCAACATGGCAATCGTATTCTTGACCAGGTAGCCCAGGTCCGGGAAGACACCGATATTGGCCAGGTTCCAGTGCTGGATCATGATGCCGCCCAAGCAGATGACGACTAACAATTTCGTCAGGACCATGAGCGTCGATACGCGGAACAAGAGCTGTTCGCCCCGGGAAGCGATGAGGACCATGACACAGATGATGGCCAGACCATATAAGGGGTTATCCGACAGGAGCGTATCGGTGACGCCGAAGGAAAATAAGAAGGACGCGCTGTCATTGGTCAAAGCTGTCGAATACATGAATACGCAGATGAGAATGCTCAGGAAGTAAAGGATCCCCAGGAGGAAGCCCCAGTTCTTCCCTAAATATCCGCTGATGACGCTGGGATAATCTTCACACCGCGGCGAATCGGCCAGGGTGTTGATAAACAACCGTTGTAAGAGATAAATAGCCGGATAGGCGATGATGGCCGAGAATAAATAGACCCACACGCCGACCAAACCGACCTGGACAGGTAAAAAGACGATGCCGGCGCCGATGGCCATGCCGATACTCATAATAATCCAGCCCCAGTCCGTACTGTCGAACTTAACGGCTTCTTTCCATTGTGCATCTGTCATGCCCGCCTGCCGGGCCAATGCTGCTGATGAGTTCATATGAATTACCTCCTGTGGCAAATACAACCAAACGATGATGTCCCCTCTGATACTACATTTTTCTCCCCTGTCGCCGTTCTCTTTCTCAATTTCTTTTCATATACATTTCTGCTATGGTTTATAAGTGGGTTTTATTTAAAACCATAAAATTTAATGTATAGTCCGGCGTTTCACCTTTTACTAAAACGTTCTATTTCATACTTAAAGTATAACATGGAAGGTGTAACCTGTAAAATATTCATTGTGCAATTTACTTTCATAGGAATTTCCTATAACAATAAGATATTTCCTTTAATTTTTTTCTATCTCTTTGCGCTTTTCCATCATATTGAGAATAACTTATTCTCACTTTTCCAGCATAGCCATAAATAACTGTCCTTTCCAAAAAGTCAAATTTAGATAGATTTTCTTTATATTTTTTATGTCACATCAGAGAGCTTCTTTTCACTTTTTTGCTATTATCTATTCTGTATTTTCATTTTAAATATTCCTTTATTGTATCAAAAAGTCATAACTTTTCCCTATTTTTTTATTTTGATACAATAAAGGGAGCAGAAACGATTCTATAGGTACCGTTGATATTCGAGGTGTTTCATTATGACTTTACAGCAACTTCGTTATATCCTAGAGTTATCAAGGCACAATTCCATTTCGGCTGCAGCCCATGCCCTGAACATCTCCCAGCCCAGCCTGAGCACGGCTATCAAAGATTTGGAAAAAGAGTTTTCCCTGACCCTGGTCGAACGGAACCGCCACGGCATCACCTTCACGCCAGCAGGACTGGAATTTCTCCATTACGCCGGCCATATCCTGTCCCATGCCGAAGCCATGCACGACCATTTCCAGGCAGAAAAAAAACAGGACCTGCCTCAGGTCCTGTCCATTTCATCCCAACACTATCCTTTCGCCGATGAAGCCTTCATCCATGCTCTGCAGCACGTCCCGCCGAACGCGGCCTGCACGTTCACCCTGCGCGAAGGCCGGACGTCGCAAGTCATCCATGACGTCGTCACCCGCGAAAGCCAGCTGGGCATCCTCTTCTTATCCCACATGAACGCCCGTTTCCTGAAGGACTTGTTCCACAAGAATAAGCTGGAATTTACGCCTCTCTGCGCCTTCACGCCCTGTCTCTATGTCCGCAGCGGCCATCCCCTGGCAGAATTTTCTCACGTCGTTCCCGGCCAATTCAGCAGCTATCCTTGCGTCCGCTTCGAACAAGGTCACGACAAATCGCAGTTTTCCGAAGAACTGCTCCTGCCCAACCGGGCCAGCCGCCAGTGCATCTACGTCACCGATCGGTCGACGCTGTTCAGCATCATCCGGGCCACCGACGCCTACACCATCGGTACGGGTCACGCAGCCCCATCCATCATCGGCCGCCACCTCGCAGTCATCCCCATCGAAAATCCCCTGGACACGATGACCGTAGGCTGGATCAAGATGGCAGGAGAACCCCTGTCCGAAGAAGCTTCCCACTACATCACCATCCTGACGGACTTGTTGAGAGGACGGGAGAATAAGGAATAGTGGTTCGTGGTTCGTGGCTCGTGGTTCGTGGCTCGTGGCTCGTGGCTCGTGGCTCGTAATCCGTAGGGGCCGTCCCAAAGGGCGGCCCGCTTAATTACTTGCAAACAAAAAGGCGCTGTCGCGATGCGACAGCGCCTTTTTTCATTTATAACGAACTATTTATTTTTCATCATATGCTTTTGTCAGGCGGACATAGCCTTCGTAACGGTCTTTGGCATCTTCTTCGGTCTTTTCGAAGAGAGCTTCTGCCGTATCCGGGAAGGTGCGCTGCAAGGACGAGAAGCGTGTTTCGCCCATGAGGAAGTCGCGGAAGTTAGCTGTCGGCGGCTTGGAATCAAGGATGAAGGGGTTCTTACCCTGTTTCTTCAATTCCGGATTATAGCGCCACAGATGCCAGTAACCGGCTTCGACCGCCCGTTTTTCTTCGAGCTGGCTCTGACCCTGGCCGACTTTCAGGCCGTGGTTGATGCACGGTGCATAGCCGATGATCAGGGACGGGCCGTTATAGGCTTCTGCTTCTTTGAGGGCCTTCATGAACTGGTTCTTGTCGGCACCCATAGCGACTTGAGCGACGTAGATATAACCGTACTGGGCTTCCATCATGCCCAAGTCTTTCTTACGCGTCTTCTTGCCGGACGCAGCGAACTGAGCCACAGCGGCCGTCGGTGTAGCTTTAGATGCCTGGCCGCCCGTATTGGAGTAGACTTCCGTATCGAAGACCAGGACGTTGACGTCTTCGCCCTGAGCCAGGACGTGGTCCAGGCCGCCATAACCGATATCGTAAGCCCAGCCGTCGCCGCCGAAGATCCACTGGCTGCGTTTGACCAGGAACTGTTTCATATCATAGACCTGTTCCAGTGCCGGTTTGCCGTCTTTTTCAGCTTCCAAGAGGGCGATGACTTTATCCGAGCGTTCGCGGGTCCCTTCGCTTTCAGCCTTGTGTTCTTTCCATTCCGTAAAGGCTGCCTGCAGTTCCGGGCTGGCCACATCCATAGCGGCATCGATGTACTGTTCCAGCAATTTCCGTTCCGTCTTTTCAGCCAGCATCATGCCGAAGCCATATTCTGCGTTGTCTTCAAAGAGGGACGTCGACCAAGCCGGGCCATGGCCCTGAGCGTTCTTGGTATAGCCGCAGTCCGGTGCACTGCCGCCCCAGACGCTGGAGCAGCCGTGAGCGTTGGCAATCATCATGCGGTCGCCGAAGAGCTGGGTGACGACTTTACAATACGGCGTTTCAGCACAGCCTGCGCAAGCGCCGGTGAATTCGAGGAGCGGCTGTTCGAACTGGCTGCCGATGACAGTATTCTTGTCCATCGGGTTGGCTTTCGCCGGCAAATCGATGACATAATCCCAAAGAGCGGCTTTGTATTCTTCGTCGTCGAAAGGTTTCATGGTCAAGGCCTGTTTCGGGCAGACATGGGTACAGCTGCCGCAGCCCAGGCAGTCCATGACGGAAACGACGATATTGTATTTGTACCCCGGAGCCACTTTGATTTCTTTATCCTGGTAGCCTTTCGGAGCCTTAGCAGCTTCATCGGGCGTCATCAGGAAGGGACGGATAGCGGCATGAGGGCAGACGAAGGAACACTGGTTACAGCCGATACATTTTTCAGCATCCCAGCTCGGTACGAACATAGCGACGCCGCGTTTTTCTTCGGCGCAGGTCCCCGTCGGCCAGCGGCCGTCTTCGATGCCGTCATAAGCGCTGACCGGCAGGTCATCGCCTTCAAGGGCATTGACAGGGATGGAAAATTCGCGGAAGAATTTCGTATGTTTCGACATATCAACCGGTTCATCGACAGCATCAGCCCAGGCGGCCGGTACATCGACTTTGACGATAGCCGACAGGCCCTGATCAATGGCTTCATTGTTCATGTCGACGATGTTCTGGCCTTTCTTGCCATACGATGCGACGACGGATTCTTTCAATTTAGAGATAGCCAGGTCCAAGGGGATGACATCTGCCAGTTTGAAGAAGGCCGACTGCATGATCATGTTGATGCGGCCGCCGAGGCCGATTTTCTGAGCAATGCCGACGGCGTCGATGATATAGAACTGGACGTCGTTGCGGGCAATGGCACGTTTTAATTTAGCCGGCAGTTTTTCGTCCAGTTCTTCCGGTTTCCAGACCGTGTTGAGCAGGAACGTACCACCCTTTTTGATGCCCCGCAGGAGGTCGAAGCCATGGACATAGGACTGGCGGTGGCAGGCGATGAAGTCGGCATTATTGATGAGGTACGGCATCTGGATCGGCGTATCACCAAAGCGCAGGTGCGATACGGTGACGCCGCCGGATTTCTTGGAGTCATAAGCGAAATATGCCTGGGCATACATGTCAGTGTTATCGCCGATGATCTTGATGGCACTCTTGTTGGCACCGACCGTACCATCGGAACCGAAGCCCCAGAACTTGCAGGCTTTCAGGCCTTTGCCGCCTGTCGTGATGCCTTTGACGCGCGGCAGGGATTTATAGGTAACATCATCGACGATGCTCAAGGTGAAGTCGTTCTTCGGTTCAAAGGCCTTGAGGTTTTCAAAGGCAGCGACGACGTCGCCCGGCAAGAATTCTTTCGATGCGATACCATAACGGCCGTGGTAGACCTTCGGTGCATTGTCAGCTACGGCAAAAGTAGCGGCTACGCTGTGATAGAGCGGTTCGCCGTTGGCACCGGTTTCTTTCGTGCGGTCCAGGACGGCGATTTTCTTGACCGTATTCGGCAGAGCAGCCAGGAAATGTTTTTCCGACCACGGACGGAACATGTGGACGTTGATGCAGCCGACCTTTTCGCCTTTGGCGACGAGCATCTTGACCGTTTCTTCGATGGTCTGGGAACCAGAACCCATGGAAACGAGGACAAATTCGGCATCCGGTGCGCCGGTATAATTGAACAGATGGTATTCACGGCCCGTGATTTCGCTGATTTTCTGCATGTAACCTTCGGCGACATCGGGGACGCGGTCATAGAATTTATTGAGGGCTTCGCGGTGCTGCATAAACGTTTCAGCTGGTTCGCAGAAAGAAATGGCTTCCGGATTATCCGGGTTCATGCCGCGTTTGCGGAAGGCCCGGACGGCGTCCATATCGAGGAGAGGACGGAGTTTTTCATACGGCAGGACTTCGATTTTCTGGATTTCGTGAGATGTGCGGAAGCCATCGAAGAAGTTGATGATCGGGATACGACAGGAAATAGCCGTTGCATGGACGACAGCTGCCAAGTCCATAATTTCCTGGACACTCGATTCACACATCATGCTGATGCCCGTGCCGCGCATAGCCATGGCATCGTCATGACCGGCAAAAATCGTATAGCCGTTGGTAGCGACCGTACGGGAGGCGACATGGAAGACGCCGGGCAGGAGTTCACTAGAAATCTTGAACATGTTGCTGAGCATGATCATCATGCCCTGGGAAGATGTAAAGGTCGTCGTCAAGGCGCCAGTGTTCAAAGCACCGTGCATGGCACCGGCAGCCCCTTTTTCAGACTGCATTTCCTGAACCTGGACAGTCGTACCGAATAAGTTCTTACGGCCATGGGCGGCCCATTCATCGACGTGTTCCGCCATCGGCGACGACGGCGTTATCGGGAAGATGGAAGCCAGTTCGGTAAAGGCGTAGGCAATATAAGCCGCAGCTTCGTTGCCGTCCATTGTCTTGAAAATTTTCTTTGCCATAGTACTTGTTCCCCTTTCTGTAAAACCTGATAAATGAAAGAATCCGTGTACACTTAGGAGTCATCTGATAGATTGCGCAGATAAAATCATCATTTTCCACTATGTGACTAAGGTATTTTCTAGATGACTATTTGTTATCTTCATTGTACTATTTCGAAAAAATTTATGCAAGGCCTTTCTAGTAAAACGTTCATCTTATGCCGATTTTGTCTAAAAGCGTGAATATTCATGAAAAAGAGTCATAAAAAAAGGCGCTGTCTGCAAGAGACAACGCCTTTTTAAGTTTGAAGTTAAAAGTTTGATGTTTGATGTAATCCGTTTTTAAATTTAAAAATCGTCGCTTCAAACATCGAGCCCTTACGCCCAGATGGATTTCATGAGCTCTTTGTACGATTCGCCGAGGTGGCGGATGATGACGTCGAACATGGCGTAAATCAAATCACCATCGACTTCATCGTCTTTAAGGAGGACGCACGTGTCGAGGATGAGGTTGCCTTCATCGTCGATGTAGTATTTAAAGGATTTGTACTGCTTATTGTACGTGTTGAGCAGCTTGAGGACAGCCGCTTCATTGTCATCGTGCAGGACCTTCGGTGCTACCAGGACGCGGATCATGCCGTAAATGCTGGTATCGAGGATGACGATGAGGGGCAGGCGGTTGCCGTTGATGTCAGCAGCCGACCGGAAGACGACCGTCTGGAACTGGTCATCTTTGATTTCATCGACCGTAAAGGCTTTGATTTCTTTTTCGTCGAGATATTTTTTAAAGTTTTCAGCTTTCTTGTTCATTGGAAAACACTCCTTTTTTTACAAATAACGCTTCGATTTTATTATACCCCATTTTTATAACGTTTGTCATAAGAAAAAGGCTCGCCGCTATGCAGCAAGCCTTTTTCTTATTAGGAGAGGAGTAGTTTTTCGAGGATCGGGTCTAATTCTTCCGGTGTCGTGCTGGGTTCAAAGCGCTGGACCTGACTGCCGTCCCGGTTGATGAGGAATTTAGTGAAATTCCATTTGATGCCGTTGCCCTGGGCATTGTCCGGATAGTGTTCGGAAACGACCTTCTGGATGAGCTGGCCGCTTTCTTTATCCGTTTCGTAGCCTTTGAAGGGTGCGGCTTCTGTAAGGTATTGGTACAAAGGTGCTGCCTGGTCACCGCGGACGTCGATCTTGGCGAAGAGCGGGAAGGTGACGCCGTGGTTGAGGCGGCAGAACTGTTCGATGTGCTGGTTGTCTTCCGGATCCTGTTCCAGGAACTGGTTGCACGGGAAGCCGAGGATGACCAGGCCTTTATCCTTATATTTCTGATATAAGGCTTCCAGGCCGTCGTATTGCGGCGTGAAGCCACATTTGCTGGCTGTATTGACGATGAGCAGGACCTTATCTTTATACTGGCTCAGGGATACATCGTGTCCCTGGATATCTTTGACCGTGAAATCGTATACGTTCATGACGGGCCTCCTTCGGACTTATAATTCGTGGATGACGCAGCCGCCAAATTCTGGCGAGCAAGTAGCGCCATCGAGGGACGGAGCTTCTTTGACGGCGAATGATTCTTTCCACAGGCCGTGGAGATTGCAATATGCATAGACTTCACCGGCATCGCCCGTTTCAAATTCAGCCTTCGGTTCTTCACCGGGTTTCAGGTAGCGGATGTCGACGCCGTTGTCATCGACGAGGGCAATCCATTCGATGTAATGCTTTTCTTCCATCGGGTGTGTCACCGAACCGACATGGACTTCCAAGTGGCCATCGATTTTCTGGATAGCCGGTACGTGTTTTTCTTTAGCTGCGTCGACAGTGTCGGCGACGAGATGAGTCAATTCCTGGCCGGCATAGATGAGTTTTTCCGGTACTTGCGTGCCTACAGATACTAAAACGCTGCCATCTTTATCGTTACGGTAAAATTCTACGTGTTTCATATGGGTTCCTCCTTTGGGGCCTGGCCCCTAACTAAGGTACAATCTATATATGAGAAGTTATTTCTTAATTAATAATTGTTTTTCTTTATGTGCTCATTATAGACTAAATCGGTACACTTGTCAATAACGGAGAACGATTATTTTTTATTATTTTTTCTTAATATCCAAATCGAGGCTGTGCGGGTCTTTTTTCAGGGCTTTCATCCGTTCCCTCGTCGTCCGGCTGGCACCGCCCCACTTGAGGACCAGGCCGCCGTTGACGCTCCATGTCGGCGTCATATTGGAGCCGGACCGCCGCGTCAATTCGCCCCAGACAGAATTTCCCTGTCCCAGCGACAAAGAAGAGCCGAAAGTCATATCGTACCAGGTATACGTCTTGGACCCGACATCGCCAGAAATAGATGCTGTATTTCCCTGGTCCAGGGTCCCTGTCGTCGTGCCGTCCAGAGCCCGCTGGACGCCGAAGCGACCGTAGAGCAGGCCGGCATGGCCGTTGACCGAATAGGCTTTCCCGGCCATGATGCCCAGGCGGCCGCTTACATAGGGCTTATTCCCGGATCGGTAAGTCACGGCATCGCCGCTGATCGTATAAGGAAAGACATAGCCCAGGGACAGGCCGGCCTGGGGTTCCCAGAAGAACTGCTTGGGCAGGAGCCGTGTTTCATAATAACGGATGCCCGCGCCTAACAGCCAGGTCCGATAGTTGACCAAGTCGCTGTTCCCGTCAGTATCGCTGTAGGACACGGTATGCTGCAGCTGCGACAGGCGGATGACGGCATCGCCATGGCGGTCGCGTTTATCGCCCCATTCCACGGCAAAGCCGCCGCCATATTCTTTCATCGAGTCCGACCCGCTGCCATAGGGCTGGCTGCCGTTTTTCCCGTCGGTATAGACATTGGACGTGCTCATCGTATAAAAAGCCCCCTGGTGGAGGATCCCGCCCCAGCGGGCCATGTTGTGCGGCGATTCGTAGCCGATGAGGGTCGCACTATAGTCCTGGCTGTAAGACAGGCTGCCATAATCCGGGAAGGTATAGCTGCGGTAATCGGTCTTGACCCACCAGCCCGTGTCATCAGATGGTTCCAGCAGGTCCTTGTAGGCCGTGAAACGGTTGTCATCAGACCGGCGCCAGAGAAGATCCGACGCCATCTGATAAAACGTCGCCGTCCCGGCCTGTGTCGCCGCCAGGGACCGGCCGGCAGACTGCCAGTCCGCGCCCTGTACGGCATCTGCTCCCGCCAGATAAGTCAGGGCCATAAAGACGATTATACAGTTACGCAACCTGGGCAGACTGAATTTCATGACAAACCTCCCGAGAGGATTTATAGTTTCTTTCTCGTTAAATCAAATCATAGCGGCGGCAGCCCTGTTCTTCACAGCAGCGCAAGGTACCGTGATCGACGAGGTATTCGATATGGGCCAGCGTTTCGCCCAGGGCGAACCACTTCTGCGTCGGCGGGAAATCCTTCCACTTCTTGCCGCGCATGGACCAGGTCATATGCGGGGCGATTTCGTAAGCCGTGCTGTGCGGATAGCACTTTACCAGATGGCATATTTCGGCCAGGCGGCGGTCGTGATGGGCCATGATTTCATCAATGCGGCCGACAATAGACGTATCGCCTTCGCGATGCCCCGGCAGGGCCAGCCGGATGGGCAGGTCGCGGACCTTCTGTAAACTTTCGAGATAACGCTGCAACGCGTGTTTCATGTGATACCAGACCTGGATGTTCGGCGTAATGTCGAAGAGGATGTGGTCACTCGTAAAGAAAACCTGCTCTTTCGCCAGGTACAGGCAGCACAGCCCCGGCGTATGGCCCGGCGCGTGAATGACCTGTAAATCGCAGCCGGCCAGATGAAGGTGGTCTCCGTCCTGGACGGTCGTCACCGGGAAATGAGGGTCCGGCGAAAAGGTCCGGGCCTGGTTGGAGAACTGGGTCCTGATTTCTTCCGGTGGCATGCCTTCGCGCATGAAATTGTCTTCAGCCGCCTTCCATGTCGAGCCGTCCTCAGAATCGACGAGATACTGGTAATCGACGGGATGCATGTAAACAGGGCAGCCGGCAGCGGCAAAAAGGCCGACAAGGCCGCTGTGGTCGGCGTGGAGATGGGTGATGAACAGGGCCGTATCGGATTGTAAACGGATACCCAATTCTTGTAAACCCCGGCCCAAGGCCCGTTTACATTCAGGGCGGTTGAAACCCGTGTCGATGACCAGATTGCCAGACGGCCCTTTGATGACATAAGCATTGAGATATTGCAAGGGGTTGTCGGGCAGATCGACGCGGATACGGTAAATATCGGGATGAGAATAGACTTGCTGAATCATAGGACCTCCTTTTAAGGAATCAGGCGGGCCGCCCTCTGGGACGGCCCCTACGGATAAAGGCCTTTAAATTTAAAACCATTTGCTAACCGCTAACCACTAGCTGCTAACCACTTAAAAGGGCTTGTCGCACATGCGACAAGCCCTTTTCTTATTTCTTCTTCTTTGGGTTATAGCGATTCATGCCTTTGTCGACGCCGAGGCTCAGGCAGCCTTCGATGGCTGTGGCCGCGTCTTCGATGCCCTGCTGGTAGGCTTCGCGGAGTTCTTCCGGGAAAGGAGTCAGGACATGGTCGACGACGTCATGGTGCGGCAAGGGCCGGCCAATGCCGACGCGGAAACGGGTAAAATCTGTACAGCCGTTGGCGAAAAGGCTCTTGATACCGTTATGTCCGCCATCGCTGCCGTTCTTGCGGATCCGCAGGCGGCCGACGGCCAGGTCCATATCGTCATACGCGACGTAGACATCAGGCTGGTCGATCTTATACCAGCGCATAAGCGGGCCGACGGCGCGGCCGCTTTCATTCATGTAAGTCTGCGGCTTGACCAGGATGATTTTTTCACCGTTCACGGTAGTCTGGGCTACGAGGGCGTCCATCTTATCCTGCCACAAGGTCACATTCCAGCGCTTGGCTAATTCATCGACGACACGGAAACCCGTGTTGTGTTTCGATTCTTCATATTGACGGCCCGGATTGCCCAGGCCAACGATCATATGCACGATGGATTTCCTTATTTGTCGAAGAGACGGCTTACGGAAACGTCGTGGAAGATGCGCATGATAGCTTCACCGAGGAGCGGCGCAACCGAAAGGACTTTGATCTTATCGATCTGTTTTTCCGGCGGCAAGGGGATGGTGTTGGTGATGATCAGTTCGGAAATGACCGATTTCTGGATGCGTTCGACAGCCGGATCGGTGAGGACGGCATGAGCGCAGGCAGCAAAGACACGGGAAGCGCCCATTTCTTTCAGGGCTTTGGCGCCACCGCACAAGGAACCAGCCGTATCGACGATGTCGTCGACGAGGATGCAGGTCTTGCCTTTGATGTCGCCAATGATGTTCATGACTTCAGCAACGCCCGGACGGGGACGGCGTTTTTCAATGATGGCGATCGGTGCATTGACGCGGTCAGCCAGATCGCGGGCACGCGTTACGCCACCGAGGTCAGGAGATACGACGACGATGTCGCCCATATCCGTTTCTTCTTTCTTCTGATTGATGTATTTGGCAATGATGGAAGCCGAGCCGAGGTGATCGACAGGGATGTCGAAGAAACCCTGGATCTGGCCGGCATGCAAGTCCATGGTAACGACGCGGGTGATGCCGGAGGTCGTCATCAAATCAGCAACCAGTTTGGATGTAATCGGTTCACGGCCGCGGGTCTTGCGGTCCTGACGTGCATAACCATAATACGGAACAACGGCGGTAATGTGTTTAGCCGAAGCGCGTTTGAGGGCATCTGCCATGATGAGCAGTTCCATGAGGGTATCGTTGGCCGGCTGGCATGTCGGCTGGATGACGAATACGTCCTTACCGCGGACACTTTCGTCGATCATGACCTGGATTTCGCCGTTGTTGAATTTGCCAACAAAGGCTTTGCCCAGTTCCAAACCGAGGTAATCGGCAATTTCCTTAGCCAATTCCGGATTGGCATTCCCCGTAAAAATCTTCAGCTTTTTCCCGTCTTCGTAACTCATAGTGAGCCTCCCTGTGTAAGTAGTGATTAATATTATTTTTTATATGTATCTTCCTTGACCCAGCCTTCAATGTTGCGCTGCCGTGCCCGGGCAACGGATAAGGCTTTGGCCGGAATATCTTTGGTAATGGTCGAGCCGGCGCCGACATAGGCGTAATCGCCGACTTTGACCGGTGCGACCAGGTTGCTGTTGCAGCCTACGAAGGCATGGTCGCCAATGGTTGTGCGGTGCTTGATCTTGCCGTCGTAATTGACAGTGATCGTGCCGCAGCCGATATTGACACCGCTGCCGACATCGCTGTCGCCGATGTAGCTGAGATGCGGCAATTTCGTGCCGTCGCCGACAATGGAGTTCTTGACTTCCATGTAGTTGCCGACCTTGACCTGATTACCAATGACCGTATTGGGCCGGAAATGGACGAACGGGCCGATTTCGCAGCCGTTCTTGATTTCGCAGTCATGAGCATACATGAACTGGACATGGTCGTCGTCGCCCATCTTGACGTTAGTCATGCGGACATACGGACCGACCTGGCAGCCTTCGCCGATGATTGTATCGCCTTCGAGGATCGTCCCCGGATAGAGGACGGTGTCGCGGCCGACGGTAACCGTCGTGTCTACATAGGTATTATTGGGGTCAATGATGGAGACGCCATCGGTCATGAGTTCATCCAGTTTACGCTGGCGCAGGACCCGTTCGGCTTCGGCCATCTGCTGACGCGAGTTTACACCGAGCGTTTCCGCATAGGACGGTGCAGCAAAGGCACTGACGACCTTGCCTGCCGATACGAGCATGCCGATGATATCGGTCAGATAATATTCACCTTGGGCATTGTCATTGGTGACGTTGTGAAGCATATCCCACAAGAGAGACATATCAAAACAGTAAATGCCGGCGTTTACTTCGTCTACAGCCAGTTCTTCCGGCGTACCGTCTTTCTGTTCGACGATTTTGACGACCTGCCCTTTTTCATCACGGATGACGCGGCCGTATCCCGTCGGATCCGGCATGTGCGCCGTCAGGACCGTCGCAGCTGCGCCGCTCTGTTCATGACAGTGGATAAGGGCTGTAAACGTTTCCTTCGTGACCAGCGGCGTATCGCCACAGGTGACAAGGAGGGTGCCAGCTTCACCCTGGAGCAGCGGTTCGGCCTGCAGGACAGCGTGGCCTGTGCCGAGCTGTTCTTTCTGCATGACCGTTTCGGCCTGGTCACCGAGGTAATCCCGGACCGTTTCACCGCCAAAACCGACGACGACGACCTGGCGCTGTGTCCCGGCTGCTTTGACAGCCCGCAGTACCTGTTCGACCATCGGGACACCGCCGACTTTGTGCAAAACCTTGGGGAACTTCGACTTCATACGCGTCCCCTTGCCGGCAGCGAGGATAAGTGCAATAGTATTTTTCATCCAGTTATAGCCTCCCTGAATTCCATAACTATATAATGTCCTTTTAAGGATAACACAAAACGGGGCGAAAAAAAAGAGGCAGTCCCATAAAGACGCCTCTTTTATCCAATAGCTCGTATTAACCTAATACATAGACAACGACATCGCGACGGCCGAAGTCCAGGGCTTCGCTGGTCGAATCCATGGCCAGGTCGATGCGGTCGCCAACGATGGCTCCGCCCGTATCGGCAGCTACGGCATAGCCATAGCCTTCAATGTAGAGCTGCGAGCCGAGAGGGATGACATCGGGGTCGACAGCGACCATGCCGCGCTGGAGGTACTGGCCCGTTGCCGTGTAGCCATCACCGCCGCCATCGGCAGCCGTATAAGCCGTAGCTTCCATGACAAGACGACGCTGATAGCCTTCTGTCGAAGACGATTCTTCAGGAATCGGACGGCCGCTGGCTTCCGACAAAGCTTCCATGGTCTGGGAGCCGACGACACCGTCTGCCGTAAGGCCGTGGTCAGCCTGGAACTGTTCGACAGCAGCTTCTGTCGAAGGACCAAAATCGCCATCAGCACTGCCGGACAGATAGCCCGTGTCCTGAAGCATATATTGAACGCTCTGTACGACAGAGCCACTCATACCCATTTGAACGCTGGCACAGGCCAGGGATGTAAACGCAAATATGCAGATTGTTGTCATTAATATCAGTATACGATTTCTCAAAAAACCACCTCTTTGAACGAACACAATATCAAGTACGTCCTGAATTATAGCAAACTTCCCACCATAAGTCAAAAAAATTGATAATTATAATTCATTTTCGATGATTTTATACCCTATTCTGCACGTTATCCAATCAGTATATGGCCGTTAATGCTCAACTTTGAGTTGTATTTTTTAGTACCTGGTGCTAGTTTTTTATAATTATTATGCATTTTTACCTATTTCAAGACTTTGTCTTCTCCACAATATTTCTTATGGATTCGGCCCCTTCGACAGAATCCGTAAGGACATAAAGGTAGTCCCCTGCGCGCAGACACGTATCGTCATCGGGGATGATGTCACCACTGCCGCGCTTGACATCGACGATGACCGTATGAGCCGGCCAGGCGATACGGCCGATATATTTCCCATCAGCCTGACTGCCGCTGGATACGGTCAATTCCAAGAGATTCCGCCGTTCTTCCGACGATAAGACAGGCTTATTCTTGGCCAAGTTCCGTTGCAGCAGGGCTTCGTAAATCGGTTCGCCCTGACAGAGCTGGGCTACGACCAAAGCGACCAGTGACGCCGTACAGAGGACGAGCAGGTGTTCATAAGAGCTGGTCATTTCCATGATGAGAATCGTTCCCGTAACCGGTGATTGTACCGAGGCCGCAAAAAAAGCAGCCATGGAGATGACGACGATGTTAGATAAGTAATACGAAGAGATGAGGCCCAGCTGCACGAAGACGATGCCCGTAATGCCGCCCGTCAAAGCCCCCAGGACCAGCATGGGCAGGAAGAAGCCGCCAGGAACGCCGCAGCCATAGCTGACCAGGGTAAAGAGGAACTTCCCGATGAGCAGGCCGGCAAAGAGTTTCAGCGACAAGGGCAGCGTATAAAGACTGTTGACCAGGTCGTTGCCGCCGCCAAGGACTTCGGGGAAGACATAGCCCAGTACGCCGGCCATGCATAAGGCAAAGGCAATGCGCATATATTGATTGCGAAAAACGGGTAAGTCATAAAAATAATGAATATTCAGCAAGCCTTTATTGAAAATAACGCCCGCAAAACCGATAATAATTCCCAAAATAACTACAATCCACATGTACCGGAGAGGAAAGGGCGGCAGCATGCCGAAATGGAAGACCGGCGCCCGGCCAAAGACGTAACGGCTGACCATGGTAGCCAATAGGGCCGCTGCCATGGACGGTGCCAGGACGACACCGGAAAAATTGCGGTGCAGTTCCTCCAGGGCAAACATGACGCCTGCCAGTGGCGCATTGAAAGCCGCCGCCAGGCCGGCGCTGGCACCGGCCGTGATGAGATAGCGTTCTTCCATCCGCGTCCGGCCGAAAGCCCGGCTCAAGCCCTGGGCGGTGACGGCACCGATCTGGATGGACGGTCCTTCGCGGCCCAGGGACAGGCCCAGGCCGATGCCGACGATGCCGCCGACGAGCTTGACCCAGAGGATGCGCAGCCAGCGCATGCGGATGGCCCCTAAGATGACGCCTTTTACCTGTGGGATGCCGCTGCCGCCGGCATTGGGTTCATACACGCCCAGACGCCATAAGAGCAGGGCCGCGGCCAGTAAGACAGCGAACCAGCCCAGGTTCAGGAGTATGCCGCCGCTGGCCAGGACATTGGCATAGATCCATTGGCGCCAAACTGTCCCCATTTCCAGGCCCCAGCGAAAAAAGCTGATAACGGTTCCCGATAATATTCCGACTAAAATGCCTTCAAAAAAAAGGCGCAGCCGGAACCGCGGCCAATGGTCCAGAGCCCGCAGAGCCGCTTCTAACTGTGTATCGACATGCATATCTTTCACAATCCTTTCTATTCGTATGACCAAAATTATACCACAAGTACTGCGGCTTTAGCAGGCCCTCGAAGGCCTTCCCCAGGTCTTATTATAGTAATATAGAAAAAAATCCGCTGTCGGTGGCAGGATTTTTTGTTTTATTATAGAATAATATATACATATATAGAAAATGCATCCGGCTCAATAAAGGGGGACTGTCCTATGAACGATAGATACACACCGACATTTAATATTCACGAAGCAGTGCGCAAGACCTTGCCGTATATGATGGAAATGCGCGAGTATTTCCATGCCCATCCGGAATTGAGCGAAAAGGAATTTGATACGTGCAAGACAATTTTCCAGGAACTGTCCCTCATGGGCATTGAAGACGTCAAGATCATCGCCGGTACGGGCGTCACCGGCCTGATCCACGGCGCCCTGCCCGGTCCGGTCATCCTCTTGCGGGCCGATATCGACGCCTTGCCGCTGACGGAAAAATTCGACTGCCCCTATTCGTCCCTCGTCGACGGCGTCATGCACGCCTGCGGCCATGACGGCCATGCAGCCAATCTCCTGGGGGTCGCCAAAATCCTTAACAAGCACAAGGACTGCCTGCGCGGCACGATCCGCCTGGCTTTTCAGCCGGCTGAAGAAGGCAACGGCGGCGCAGCCCGCATGATTGACGCCGGCATCCTCAACAATCCCCGCGTCGATTATGCCCTGGGCCTGCACGTCGCTGGCAGTCTGCCAAAGGGCTACGTCGGCATCGGCCGCGGTGAAATCTCGGCATCTTGTGACGACTTCACGATCACCCTCCACGGCCGCGGCGGCCACGGATCCCAGCCGTCCTTATGCATCAGCCCGATTCAGATGGGCATCGATATCATCCAGTCCATTCAGAACTTCGTCTACAACTGCCACGCTGACGGCGACGGCGTCGTCCTTACCTTTGGCCAGTTCCAGGCCGGCCACAACCCGAACGTCATCCCGGAAACGGCCGAACTGAAAGGGACCTTGCGGACGTATAATGAAGAAAAACGAAAACGCATCCTCGACGCCATCCAGGCTATTCTGAAAAACGTCACCACCACTTATGGCGGCACTTTCGATTTGAACGTCGTACCTTTCTCGCCAGTCTGCGTCAATGACGATGGCGTCACCGACCGGGTCGTCCACATTTTACAAGACCACTGTGCCAATCGAGTCGACCTCATTCCTTTGAAACGCGGTTCTGGTTCAGAAGACTTTGCCTACTTCAGTGCCGCCGTGCCCAGCTCATTCTACTACGTCGGCGTCTACAGCGACGCACCGGTCATTGGCCATTCGCCGGAATTCCATTGGGACAGCAATGCCTTGAAGTATATGTGCGAAACGATGCTCAACATCGTCTATTACTTTGAAAGCTATTGATAAATCACGAGTTGTCTAATTTCATATTGAGCGTATAATGAGGGGTATCCATCTCGAAAAGGAGTGATACCCCTCATGGTTTTCTGGTTCATTATCGAACACACAATGCTTCCCATTTTCTTTCTCGTCGTCCTCGGCTATTTCCTCGATAAAAAATTTCATCTCGACGTCAAGACCTTGTCAAAGCTCATGTTCTTCCTGGTCATCCCCAGTTTCATCTTCACCAACATCTATACGACGCAATTCCCGGCGACAAGTATCAATATCATCGCCGCCATTGCCATCTTCATGTTCATCTGCTTCATCATCGCCAATATCGTAGCCCGTATCCGCCATTATGACGCAGCCATGCTGGAATCGTGCCGCAACGCCTTCATGTTCAACAACACAGGCAATCTGGGCGTCGCCTTGATCATCCTCGTCTTTTCCCATGACCCCTTCGTCGTCAACGGCCAGACGCCGTATCTGGCCGAAGCCATGGTCGTCCAGATCATCATCTTCATGATCCAGAGCATTTCCCTTAACACACTCGGTCTTTACCAGGCCGGCCGAGGTCGCCTGACGGCCCGGGATACACTGGCCGTCATGTTCCACATGCCCCTGCTCTATGTCCTAGCCGCCGCCCTGATTGCCCGTTACATCGGCTGGGATGCGAAGGACTTCTTCTTATGGCCCATCATGGAAATGGCCAGCAAGGCCCTCCTGCCCCTGGCCATGGTCAGCATCGGCGCCCAGTTATCGCAGACGAAGATCCATTGGCTCGACAAGGATGTCTGGATTGTCAGCATCCTCAAGATGACGGCCCTGCCCCTCATCGGCCTGGCCATGATCTATATCGCCAACGCCTTCCGGCCCGGCACGTTCACCGCCGTCAGCGCTACGGTCTTCCTCATCTACTGCGCCATCCCGACAGCCGTCAATACAGCCTTGTTCGCCATCGAATTCGACAACAATCCCGATTATGCCACGCAGGTCGTCATGAATACGACGGCCCTCAGCGCCGTATCCCTGACCTTCTATATTTTCCTGGGACACATTCTTTTCGTCTAGATGATATGCTTTTTACCTAATCGTTAAGAAAATCAACATATTCTAACTTTTATCGAAAGAATTACAAAAAAAGTTATTGACACAATGCGATTTTTCTTATATAATATTCCCATCAACAGAATAATGACGGCAAAGGAGCCCAAGAGGACAGTACCCCTGTCTTCCTGGGCTTTTCGTATATTCTGGCGATAATAAAATATGACAGTAGACAATGATGTCTTTTTCCTGGTGATTTCCATCAGGAAAGGCATCTTTTTTCTTTGTCAGGAGGTTTGGGAATATGAAAAAATTATGGTCACGTTTAGGAGTGCTGCTCCCGTGTCTGCTCATGGCAGCGCCGGCAGCCTTCGCTTCCGATCCGGGGACGATCGATACAGGCGATACGGCCTGGGTCCTCATCAGCGCCGCCCTGGTATTCATCATGACACCGGGCCTGGGCTTCTTCTATGGCGGCATGGTCCGCAATAAGAACGTCTTGACGACGATCATGCAGAGTTTCTTCATCGTCGCCATGATTTCCGTAGAATGGATCCTCATCGGCTACGCCATGACATTCGGCACAGATATTAATGGTTTCATCGGTTCTCTTGATAAAGTCGGCCTGGCCGGTGTCGGCATGTCCGTTCTGGAAAACGGGACCATTCCGGAAATGGCTTTCGTCGCTTTCCAGTGCATGTTCGCCGTCATTACTCCGGCCCTGATTACAGGGGCCTTTGCGGAACGCATGAAGTTCCACGCTTTCGTCGTCTTCATCCTGCTCTGGGCCATCTTCATTTACAACCCCATGGCACACTGGGTCTGGGGCGGCGGCTTCCTGGCTAAACTCGGCGCCCTGGACTTTGCCGGCGGCCTGGTCATCCACATCCTCTCCGGTGTCTCTGGCCTGACACTCTGCGTCCTCCTGGGCAAACGCTATGGCTATGGGAAAATCCCCATGGTTCCGCATAACCTGCCCATGACCGTCCTCGGTGCGGCTCTCCTCTGGTTCGGCTGGTTCGGTTTCAATGCCGGCAGTGCGCTCGGCGCCAACGCTCTGGCTGCCAGCGCCTTCATCGCTTCGCAGGCTGCCGCTGCGGCAGCTACCGTCACCTGGGTTGCCGTCGAATGGATTGTCCAGGGTAAACCGACCATCCTCGGTGCCGCTTCGGGCTGCATCGCCGGATTAGTTGCCATCACACCGGCAGCTGGCTTCGTCGCTCCCCTTCCAGCCTTGATCATCGGCGCGATTGGCGGCGTCATCTGCTACTTCGCCGTCGCTGTCGTCAAAGCCAAACTCGGTTACGACGATTCCCTCGACGCCTTCGGTATCCACGGCATCGGCGGTACCTGGGGTTCCATCGCTACCGGCATCTGGGCTACGACAGAAGTCAACCCGGCCGGTGCTGACGGCTTATTCTACGGCAGCTCCGACCTGCTCGTCGCTCAGATCATTTCGACCGTCGTCGCTTATGCTTTGGCTATTGTCGGCACATTCATCCTCTTCAAGATCATCAGCTTCTTCATGACTGTCCGCACCGATAAGAACGAAGAAATCACAGGTCTCGATATTGGCGAACACGGCGAACGGGGTTATAATTATGCTATCATGTCCGGCAGCCCCTTCGGAGAAACGCCGACGACGCCCTTTGGCAATGCAGCTTTAGACAATGCCGCCGTCAACAGCGCAGGCATTAACGGTCGTAACTTATAGAGGTGATACGAATGGAAGAACATCCGATTACAAAAGTAGAAATCATCACTCGTCCCAGTAAATTGGAAGAGCTCAAAGAAGCCCTGAACAACATCGGCGTCATGGGCATGACGGTCAGCCAGGTCTTCGGCTGCGGCCTCCAGAAAGGCTACGTCGAAGTCTACCGCGGCCAGCGGTATAACATCAACCTCCTGCCGGGCATCAAAGTCGAAACGGTCGTCTGCGAAGTCCCGGTCGACAAGGTCGTCGAAGTCGCTGAAAAAATCTGCAAAACAGGAAAACCCGGCGACGGCAAGATTTTCATCTACCGCCTGGACGATGCCGTCCGCATCCGTACTGGTGACCGTGGCCCTGTGGCCATTATGGACGAAAAGTAAGTGTATAAAAGGGGATTCGCATGATGATATAAGGTTTCATGCGAATCCCCTCTTTTTGTTATTAAGGGGCTAACAACTTATCATTTTTGCGCTATAATAGCGTCATGAAAGAAAAATCCACTGCAATTTGCTCGCAAGAGGAGGAATTCAACTTATGGTAAAAATCGGCAAGGTTGCCCTCGACAATGGCATGCCTAAAATCTGTGTTCCCCTGGTCGGTCATTCTGCGGACGAACTCGTCCAGGAGTGCCGCTATCTCCAAGACAAGATCTATGACGTCGTCGAACTGCGCATCGATTTCCTGAAGGATGTCACATCCCTCGACGCTGTCGGTGATGCCTTAGCCGCTGTCCGCCAGGAATTACCTGACAGCGCAATCTTGTTCACGTTCCGCACTAAAGAAGAAGGCGGCGAAATGGAAGTTCCTGAAAGCTACTACTTCGATCTCATCGATTATGCTGTCAAAAGCGGTAAAATCGATGCCATCGACGTCGAATACTTCCGCGACCGCGCCAGCATAAAAAAAGTCCTGACCATCGCAAAAGAACACGGTGTCACAGTCATCATGAGCAACCACGACTTCGACAAGACACCGTCTTTCGATGAAATCACGGGCCGTCTCATTGGCATGAAGAAACTCGGCGCTGACGTGGCTAAACTGGCTTGTATGCCGAACTCGGCCAAAGACGTCCTGACCCTCTTGTCGGCAACGGAAGCCGTCAAATCCCAATATCCTGATGAACCACTCATTACCATGTCTATGGGTAAACTCGGCGCTATCAGCCGCATCAGCGGGGAAATCTTCGGCTCCGCCCTGACCTTTGGTTCGGCCAAAAAGGCCTCTGCACCGGGTCAGCTGGAAGTCACGACACTGCAGCAAATCTTGCGTGCCCTCCATTTCTGATCAGGATGCAGTTCACATAGGCAAAGGGCTTGCCTCAATGTCTTCATACGGAAGTAATGATAGGGTATCCGCAAAAAAGAGCCTCAAAGGGGACGATAATAATGGCAAAAGAAAAGCTGTGGACAGGCCCATTTTTATCTATGGGCAGCACGAATTTTTTCCAACTGATGACCCAATATATCTTAGTAACGACCTTACCGCTCTGTATTATCGATTCTTTCCAAGGAAGCGAAATAGAAGCAGGCCTAGCGATGACTTTTTTCCAAATCGGTACGAGTCTATTCCGCCCGGCAGCCGGGTATTTTGTCGATAAGGAAAATAAACGGCACCTGCTGCTTTTTTCACTCATCGTCTTCCTCATCATTATCGGTGCTTTCAATGGCATTGAAAATGTAGCCGAAATCTATGGGCTGCGGCTGCTCCACGGTATCATCTTCGCCTTAGCGACGACGACAGCAGCATCCATTGCCGTCCTGGTCATCCCCGCTTCGCGCCGCGGTGAAGGCATTGGATATTTTTCAGTGACGACGAATTTAGCCATGGTCATTGGGCCCTTAGCCGGTCTGCTGTTATATAACGGTCTGGGTATGTCTGGCCTGTTTTTATCCTTGACAGCCCTGGCCATCCTGACCTTAGTCATTGCCGCTATAGTCCCGCTCCCAAAGGCAGTCGTAAAGCCAGTACCCCGTACACATGACGAGCCGATATGGTCCCATATCGTAGAAAAAAAGTCGCTGCCTGCATCCCTGCTGGGAGGACTGGTCTTCTTCGCTTACGGCGGTATCCTCACTTTTATTCCCTTATACGCCGCATCCCTACATCTGTCGGACAGCACAGGACTTTTCTTCGCAATCTTCGCACTGGTCATCGTCCTCAGCCGTCCTGTCGTCGGCAATGTCTTTGACCGAATGGGAGCCAGCGCCATTGTGTACCCTGGCTTCATCATCTTTATGGCCGGCTTCATTGTCTTCAGCCAGGTAACATCTCAGGTCACGCTCCTCATTGCCGCGGCAATCCTCGGCCTCGGCTTCGGCGCCTTGAGCCCAGCCTTCCAGACCTTGGCCATCCAAAGTGTCCCGGCCGAACGCGCCGGTGCCGCTACGGCGACGTACTTTTGGTTCCTTGACATCTTCGTCGGACTGGCGGCCATGTTGCTCGGCTTTGTAGCCAAGCTCTTCGGATACATGCTGTTATACGGTGGAATCTGTACGGCCGTTACGGCTGCAGCTATGATATTATATTATTTTCTTTTTACTCGCTCCGCCCAGCGAACCTAACCTCGCCTTCCCAAGACACATAGCCCATACGGGACTTCCGATTCTTAACGAAAAAGCTGCCGCATTAAGCTAAAAACACTTAATGCAGCAGCTTTTTAGTCTATCTCTTTTATGAGTTTTTCAAAATCATCAAGAACCGCTTCCATTGGCTTATTATTGGGGATGCAGTAATCAGCGGCATTGCGGTAAAGGTCAATGCGTTCGTCGTAGAGGTCGTAGACTTTCTGTTTGCCGTCTTTCAGCAAAGGCCGTGTCGATACGTCGACGTCACTGACAATGTCATCAGGGGAACGGTCAAGAAAAAAGACCGTTCCGGTTTTCTTGAAGATGTCCATGTTTTCCGAGCGCTTGACGACGCCGCCACCGCAGGCTACGACGATACCCGATTTATGGGCCAGGAACTGGCTGGCCCGGACTTCGGCGTCGCGGAAGCAGTCTTCACTGCTGGCGAAGAGTTCCGGAATGGTCTTGCCTTCCTGTTCGACAATGACATCATCGGCGTCGTAAAAATCACGGCCTAAGCGTTTCGCCAAAGCTTTCCCTAACGTACTCTTACCGCATCCGGGCATGCCGATGAGGATGATGTTCTGTTTATTATTCATAATAATGTTCCATCTCCTTGGCGATTTGTTCAATCACAGACGAATCGATGGTCCGGCCCATCCAGATTTCTTCTGAGCCGATGGCCTGAGCGACGAGCATGTACATACCGTTTAGGGTCTTGGCGCCATGACGGCGGGCTGCCTGCAAAAGCGGTGTATTTTTCGGGTTATAAACGATATCGACGACAGCCGGGAAAGCGGCGATAATCCGTTCCGATACGGGACAGCCATTGACATCTGGGAACATGCCGACAGGCGTACAGTTGACCAGGACGTCACCGCCTTGGGAGTGTTCCAAATCCTGGTAATCGATGGTGTCGGCGCCAATCCGTTGAATAAAGGCATCGAATTCCGTCTTCGAGTGAGGATGACGGGATACGACGGTAATCGACTGGGCCCCGGCATCCGATAAGTATTGGATGATGGCCCGAGCGGCGCCGCCGGAACCGAGGACGACACACTCCTTCGCCTTTACACCGATACCGGCATGGTCCAGGGAGCGGCCGAAGCCGCTGTAATCCGTATTATAACCGAAAATCCCATCGTCTGTGAAATGAAGTGTATTGACGGCACCGATGATGCGGGCTTCGCGGGAAATTTCCGTCAAGTATGGCATGACGTCGAGTTTATAGGGAATGGTGACATTCGCTCCTGTGTACCCTTCGTCGCGCAGGCGCTGAAGTTCATTGGGGATATCGTTGCGGTCCATTTCCAGGACGCCGTACTGATGCTGCCCTTCGACCTGTAAAATTCTGAACAGTTTTTCGTGGATGGCCGGGGAAGCCGTATGACCTAACTTAGCCCCGATGACGCCTAATTTCATCTACATTCCCTCCTTGATCGGATACGTAATTCCCTAAGATTTTAAAATAATTGCAGTGTTCTGCCAAGTTTCGCAGGACCCGGGCTGTCGCCGGATTGCGCAGATTGCCCATGACGTCGATGTGGAAAAAGTATTCAAAGGGCCTTCCCTTAAGGGGCCGCGATTCCAGGTGCGTCATGTTCATGCCGTTATAGAAGAAGTATCCCAAAACGTGGTACAGAGCGCCTGGCCGGTGCTGTGTCGTCAGGACCAGGGTAATCTTATCGGCGTCCGGCGACTGTTCCATATCGGCGGCGATGATGAAGAACCGCGTGTAGTTCATGGTATTATCATTGATGTGTTCCACCAGGACATCGAGGCCGTACATATAGGCTGCCGTTTTGTTGGCAATGGCTGCGATATGGGGATCCCCCATTTTTTGAACCTCTTCGGCACTCTGGGAAGTGCTGAAATACGGGTGGAGCTGCCATTCGCTGTGATGCTTGAGGTAACTCCGGCACTGGTTCAGACCCTGCGGATGAGAATACACTTCGCGGATATCTTCGAGCTTCGCCCCCGGCAAGGTCAGCAGGCAGTGTTCGACTTTGACGTATTTCTCACCGACGACGCAGCAGTCGTAGCGGTGGATGAGGTCGTATACGTCGGTAATGCCGCCAGTCGACGAATTTTCGATGGGCAGGACGCCGTAGCGGGCCTGCCGGGTGGCGACAGCCTGGACGACGTCTTCAAAATGCGAACCATACGTAGGCAAAATATTCTTGCCGGCAAAATAGGTCTTCATGGCTTCATATGTATAGGAGCCGGGTTGGCCGAAACAGGCGATGTTCAAGGGCATATCTTCAGAAGCATCCATTACCAGCACCGCCCTTTCTCTGACAGGCAGACGTCGAGGATGGCCCAGGCCGCGGCCGCTTCGATGACGGGAATGGCCCGCTGGACGATACAGGGATCATGGCGGCCTTTGATGACGAGGTCGCAATTTTCCTTCGTATCCGTATCGATCGTTTCCTGTTTCTGGCTGATGGAAGCCGTCGGCTTGACGACCAGGCGGAAGATGATGGGCATGCCGTTGGTGATACCGCCATTGATGCCGCCGTTGTGATTGGTCCGGGTCTTGACGACATCGCCGTCATAATAAAAGTCATCATTGGCCTGGGAACCGCGGAGGTCTGCCAGGGCGAAGCCGTCGCCAAATTCGATGCCTTTCACAGCCGGGACGGAAAACATCATATGGCTGAGCTGGCTTTCGACGGAGTCGAAGAAGGGGTCGCCTATGCCGGCGGGAAGGCCGGTGATCATACATTCGATGACGCCGCCGACGGAATCGAGGTCGTTCTTAGCGGCCAGGATTTTAGCTTCCATCGGTCCGGCCTGGGCCTTGTCGAGGACGGGCAGCGTTTCTTTTTTCAAAGCCTGCAAGGTTTCTGCTGTTTCCCCGACGGCATTGAAAGGCTTATCGGCGATGCCGGCCAGGCGCAGGATATGGGAGCCGACGGTAATGCCGTGGCGGGCCAGGATCTGGGAAGCCACGGCCCCGGCAAAGACCAGGGGCGCTGTCAGGCGGCCCGAGAAATGACCGCCGCCGCGGTAGTCATTGAACCCGCCGTAGCGCACCTTGCCGGAGTAGTCGGCATGGCCAGGCCGCATGATATGGCGCAGTTGGTCGTAATCCCGCGAGTGCTGGTCGCTGTTGCGGATGATGGCGCACAGGGGCGTCCCCGTCGTATAGCCGTTGAAAAAGCCGCTCTGGACTTCAAAGGCGTCCTTTTCGGCCCGGGCCGTCGACATCGGATTCTTCCCCGGTGCCCGCCGGGCCATCTCGGTCCGGACAGCATCCCAGTCGATGGCTTCGCCCGATGGCAGGCCATCGAGGACGGCACCGATAGAAAGGCCGTGGGATTCACCGAAAATCGTCAGGCCAATTGTCTTTCCAAAGGTATTCATCTTATTCTTCCCCCTCCTTTTGGATCATGCCGCCTAAGGCCTGGAAATCCTGCCAGAATTCCGGATACGATTTGCGGACACATTCAGCACCTTCGATGCGCAACGGCTGGCTGCAGCGCTGGGATGCGACGGCCAGGGCCATGGCGATGCGGTGGTCATTCCAACCGCTAACCGTACCGCCAGTGAAACCGCCGACGCCATGAATGATAAGGCCTTCTGCTTCTTCTTCGATATCGCCGCCGATTTTATTGAGTTCTGTGGCCATGGCGTGCAGACGGTCACATTCTTTGAGCCGGACCCGGCCGGCATGGATAATGCGGGTAATGCCTTTGGCACAGGACGCCAGGACGGTCAGGACCGGAACCAAGTCCGGGCAGTCTTCGACGTCGATGACCCGTCCAGCCAATTCCGATGGGCTGGACGTCAATTCTGTCTTGCCTTCGACTTGGCCACCCATGTCGCGGATGAGGGAGACAATGACTTCGTCACCCTGGGAAGACTGCGACCGCAGGCCCGTACAGCAGATGGCCCGGCCCAGACTGCCAGCAGAGAGCCAGAAAGCAGCTTGCGAATAATCGCCTTCGACGACGTAAGTCCCGGGCCGATAGTGCTGATTGCCAGGAATCCGGTAGAAGCCATCCTGTTCTTTCTCAATGACGATGCCGTGCTGGCGCAGACAGTCAAGGGTCATGTCGACATAGCTGGCCGATTCCAGCGGTGTCGTACTGCGCAGGACCGAGTCGCCATCGAGGAGGGGCAAGGTCATGAGCAGGCCCGTAAAGAACTGGGAACTGACGTCGCCGGCCAGAGAGTACGTTCCAGGCTGTAAAGTCCCGGACACGGTCAGGGGCAGGGCGCCTTCTGTCGTTTCATAAGCCACGCCCTTTTCATCGAAGAGTTCATAATACGGTGTCAGCGGCCGTTTGGCCAGACGGCCCTGGCCGGAAAAAGTCACTTCATTGCCGCTGAAGATGGCCACGGGGATGAGGAAGCGCAACGTCGACCCCGATTCATTGGCACTGACTGCGATAGGCCCATCTTGTTTCTTCAGACCGCCTCTGACGCGGTAAGCCGCCCGGCCGGGATGAGACGACATGACCGGCGTAATATCTGCCCCCAAAGCCCGTAGAATGTCGCACGTCGCTTCAATGTCCTGGGACAAGGAAATGTTGTCAACCAGGCTTTCTCCTTCTGCCAAGGCGGCGCAGATGAGGTCGCGGTGGCCGATGCTTTTGGAAGAGGGCGCTTCTACTGTCCCTTGCAAGGTATGTGGGGTAATAATGACATTCATTAAGCGTCCTTCTTTCGGATATATTTCGGCAGGTCTTCCGCAACCAGTGGCAACAGGCGGGCCTTGCCGATTTCTTCGATAATGACTAAAGTAATATGATTGCCACGCATCTTCTTATCATTGCTGATGTAAGGAATGAGGTCTTCTGCCGACGCATCGACATCGGTCGGCAAGCCGTACTGCTTGATAACCTTGCGCAGCCGTGCCGTCGTCCCGGCTTTCGTCAGCCCCATGGCTTCCGTGACGCCGGTCAGCATGGACATGCCGGCAGCGACGCCTTCGCCGTGCGTATAGTGGCCGAAGCCATAACAGCCTTCGATGGCATGGCCGATAGTATGGCCGAAGTTCAGAATCATGCGTTCGCCCATATCGAAGACATCGTGTTCAACAATATCGGCCTTGCTCTGACAGCAGCGTTCGATGATTTCTTCCCAATGATCAAAGATAGACTGGTCATCGAGTTTTTCCAGGAGTTCAAAGAGAGCCAAGTCGCGGATGCAGCCGTATTTGATGACTTCACCCATGCCGTCGTGGATGAAGCGCTTGGGAAGGGTCGATAACAACATCGGGTCAATGAGGACCCCTTTAGGCTGATAGAAGTTGCCTGCCTGATTCTTGCCGCTAGGAAGGTCGATGGCGACTTTGCCGCCGACACTGCTGTCGACCTGGGAAATGATGGTCGTCGGAATCTGGATGAAGGGAACGCCGCGCAAGAAAGTCGCTGCTGCGAAGCCGCCGAGATCGCCAGTGACACCGCCGCCGAAAGTCAAGATACAATCGCTGCGGGTAATGCCGGCGTCAGAAAGCTGCTGATAGAGGTCGAGGAGGGTCGCTGCGCATTTATGTTCTTCCCCGGCCGGGAAAACCAGGCGGTGGACGCGGAAGCCAGCGCCGGTCAGGGCCGTTTCCAATCGCTGCCCGTAGAGAGCATCGACGTTCGAATCGGTAATGACGGCCAGGGTCCGCGATTTCGTCAGATTGCGGATATAATCGCCAGCCCGGTCGAGGAGGCCGTTTTCAATATGAATATCATAAGAATCTTTTCCTAACTCAACGTGAATGTGTTTCATGAACTAATTCCCTTCTCCGCATAGCGGCTTGCTGTAAAAAACGGGTCATTCCCTTCGTATCTTCTTCGGCGAGCATCGTCGAGAAAGATTGCAAGGCAGCGCTGAAGCGGTCTATTTCATATAAGAGGTTGTCTTTATTGGATAAGAACAGTTTCGTCCACAGCGGGGCGTTGATGTCGGCGACCCGTGTCCCGTCGCGGAAGCTGCCGGCTACAAAATACTTGGTCAGCGTATTCATGGATTCGCTGTTGACCAGGGCCGTCGCCAGGACGTGAGGCAGGCTGCTGGTATAGGCGATGAACCGGTCGTGGTCTTCAGGCGTCACCCGGACGACATGGGAGCAGCCCAAGGCCCTGGCCATGTTCTTCACAGCCAGGATATGTTCTTCGTCATTGCCTTCCATGGGGACGAGGATGTAATTGGCGCCGTTGAAGATATCGGCACTAGCCATGGCATATCCCCGACCTTCGCGGCCGGCCATAGGGTGACCCGGTACGAAATCGACACCTTCCGGCAGCAGGGCCGCAATGGCTGTCGCCGTATCACCTTTGATGCCGGCTACGTCCGTCAAGATTGTTCCCGGCGTGAAGAAGGCTTTATTCTCTGCCAGGAATCGTATCATCACATCGGCAGCCGTGCAGAAGATGACCAGATCTGCCTGTTTCAAGGCTTCCGTCCCTGCCGTATAGATATCATCGACCATGCCCTCCTGCTTGGCCTGCTGCAGGGCCTTTTCGTCAGGATCGACGGCGATGATATGGTCGACGCCGAGGCGCCGCAGGCCGCGGGCATAAGAGCCGCCGATGAGCCCCAATCCGACGATAGCTACCGTCTGCTTCGTATTAAAACCACTAGCTTCCTTATCCATGATAGTCTCCCCCTCTGTATCCCTTATATTTCCCGACCGACGACAGGAGCCAGTTTGCGGAGCGAATCCATGAGGTCTGCGAACATAGCCGGCGTAATCGACTGTGCCCCATCGCACCAAGCTTTATCCGGGTTGTTGTGGACTTCGATCATCAAGCCGTCGGCACCGGCTGCTACAGCGGCTTTGGCCAGGTCGGCTACCATCCAGCGCTTGCCCGTAGCGTGGCTGGGATCGACGACGATCGGCAGGTGGCTCTGGCGTTTGACGGCCAGGACGGCGCTCAAGTCGAGGGTGTTGCGGGTGTACGTTTCAAAAGTACGGATGCCCCGTTCGCAGAGGATGACGTTGTGGTTGCCTTCAGCCATGATGTATTCTGCCGACATGAGCCATTCTTCGATAGTCGCGCTCAGGCCCCGCTTGAGGAGGACCGGCTTGTGCGTCTTGCCGACGGCTTTGAGGAGGTCGAAGTTCTGCATGTTCCGGGCCCCGATCTGGATGATGTCGACGCCATCTTCGAGGAAGACCGGCAATTTATCGGCCGACATGATTTCCGTAATGACCGGGAGTTTAGCTTTGCGGCCGGCATCGCGGAGCATATCCAGGCCTTTATTGCCTAAGCCCTGGAAGGAGTACGGCGAAGTACGCGGCTTGAAGGCGCCGCCGCGAAGGATGTTGGCGCCGGCTTTGGCGACGTCACAGGCAACGCCTTCGATCTGATCCGGCGTTTCGATGGAGCAGGGACCGGCGATGACAGCCAGCTTCTTGCCGCCGATGGTGACGTCTCCATTGCCGATGGGAATGACCGAATCCTGGGGATGGAAAGCCCGGCTGGCCCGTTTGTACGGCACTTCGACGCGCATGACCTTGTCGACACATTCGTAACCCTGGATCTGTTCGACATCGATGACGTCCGTATTGCCGACGAGGCCCATGACGGTCTGACGGGCGCCTTTACTGATATCGACCTGGAGCCCCTTGGATTTAATGTGGTCAATTAACTGCTTCGCTTCTTCCTTCGGTGTGTTGGCTTTCAATACAATAATCATAACTCGTTTTCCTCCATTTCAGTAATAAAAAAAGCAGGCCCACATGAGCCTGCTCCTAAGATTCTCAGTTATCGCCTTTTCCGCGCGTCTTCCTTAGGCGGCCGCAGCCGTCTTCAGAAAAGGTGGAAGTCTTCTCATGCTTACATCATCTTTATGGAATTTGTCGTAGCCAAAATAGCCAGCGCTAAAATACAGATAGCCCCAGCTAAAATAAGTAAAGACGTATTCAGTTACGTGATGTAAGAATGACGTATTCATAGGAATCTCCTTGTACAACTTTTTAAAATTCGTTGTCGTCATTGTATACCTCAGGGAGAATATTGTCAAGACAAAAAAACAGGGATTCTCTGTATATATATGAGAATCCCCATGGACAATCGTTTTACCAGTAAATATATTGTATACTATTTTCGCATATATCCCATGCATTTTACCAGGAGGGTGGAATCGCTGTCGTGACGACGCGGAACGAATAGCCTTGATCCTTCAGGAGATGGATGATGTCCGGCAGGGCATCGACGGTGGCACCATGACCATAGGCATCGTGCATGAGGATGACCAGGTGGCGATGGAGATAAGGCCGCAGTTGCAGCTGCTGCTTGATGTTTTCCACTTCTTTATCGGCCGTCTTGCCCGTCCCGTCGGCATCGCCAGTCAGAGCATTCCAGCCGACTTCGATGTAGCCGATATCGTTGATGGCCGTCCAGAAATCCTTGGTGAAGTGGCCTTCCGTACCGCCAGGAGCCCGGGAAATGATGGGCCGGACACCGAGTATCTTATAAATCTCTTCTTCCGTCTGCAAGAGTTCATCCGTATAGGCTTTGGGCGAAACGTATATTTTCTTATAATCATGCGTATACGAATGGACGCCGATGGCATTGCCGGACTGATAGATTTTCTTGACCACATCGGGATAACGGACGACATTCTGGCCGGTCAGGAAAAAGGTAGCATGAATGTTTTCTTTTTTCAGGATGTCCAAAATGCGCGACGTATTCTTATCGTTCGGGCCATCATCAAAGGTCAGATAGACGACCTTGTCGCCGTAATAATACTCCCGCGTCTTGCCATACGTCGTGGGCAGGCCTTTTTCCTGGCGCTGCCGGGTCGTATATTTATCATAGACAGGTTTATCATTATCGACAGGCGGCAAAGAAAAATCATCGCCGACAAAGGCCACATCGGGCTTGCCGGACAGGACCTGCGGAACCGGGATATGCCGGGATTCAGCCGCCGCCAGGACGCGGTCGCGGTCAAAGTTCAGGAACAGCCCCAGCGAAGCCAGGAAGAACAGTAAGATACATCCCAAAAACAATCTGCCTTTTTGTTTCATTTTTGCTTACATCCGTTTCTTTTTGACATTACCATAGTGGATATACTGGCGTATCGTACACGTTTCCCGATAGCCATCGGCCAGGACGCTGGCCGTCAGGTCGAAGTCTTCCAAATCGTCGAGAAGGGCTTCGGTCATGCGGTGCTGAACGGCATTATAGCCCGTGCAGAAAAGGATCCGCGGGCAGCGCACGCCGCGGAACAAGCCGCGGGGATGCTTGATGAGCTTGGCCAGCATAGCCGGTGTAATGACAGCCCCGCAGGGACGGCCCATGATAGCCGCTGCCGTTTCGACGCCTTCGATTTTTTCATCGCTGATGACGTTGCCCAGCATCTGGAGGTTCAAGACACCGATGACAGTATCGCAGGAAGCCGGCAAGGGCACGTCGTCGGCCAAGGGCGCTTTAAGCCACTTATTGCCGGCTGCATCGCCTTCGATAAGGATATACCAGGCAGGATGGCGCATCTTGATGTCATCGATGACCTTGGGCTGGAGCCCGATATAGCGGTCCTGGTCGTCGAGCCCGGCGAACCAGGCCGGGACGTGACCGGCAGCAATGCGTTCAGCGCAGAATGATTCGCCTTTTTCCATGTCTTCCGTGCAGATGACGTCAAAGGGTTCGACATTGTCGACACGAGTGCTGTCCATCGGTACGATGCTGCTGACCATGATCGGCAGGTGACCGCCGTGACCATAGGTTCCAAGGCGTTCCAATACAGTCGTCTTGCCGCCGGCCCCTACAATAGCCGTAATACCCGGTTTCAGCATACGCCGCCAACGATTATCTTCAAACATGAAAGTACCTCCTTTGGAAATTCACTTCTTCACAACATAACGATTATAGCCTTTCCAGGCCGATTTAATGAGGCTGCGGACCATTTCGATGGTCAGCGCCCGCCGTTCACTTTCAGAACAGGTCCCGAAGTTGCCGAAATCCAGCTCTTCACTGGCCAGATGGGCGACATTTTCTTTCACAGCCATGCCCTTTTCTGTCAGCTCTTCACTGGCCGAACGGGCAATCGCTGCCAGGCCGGGACGGCCGCCGACGACGATGCGCCACGAATCGTCCCGCATAGCTACGGCACCGACCAGGTACGGTTCATCGACAGGCAGCTTGCGATAAGCCTTATAGGCCGTATAGACCGCTTCCTTGGCAATGGAAATCCCCGTCACCAGCTCGCCCATAGGCGGACAGTGCAAGTAGTCATCGAGGCTCATGCAGCCCTTGTCCTGGAGCTGTACATCGACGTGGAGGGACAAGAGGATCGGCAGCAGGACGGAAAAGGGCGCCTTGCTGGAAATGACACCGCCCAGGGTCCCATAGCGCTGGATATTCTTATCGGCAACGTCGCTGATAGCCTTGCTGATGGCTCCGCCAGCAAAATTCTGGATGGCCTGGGAAATCTTGATCTGCCACAGAGGCGTCATGGCCCCGATGACGATTTCATCGGCCCTTTCGTCGATATAAGTCAGGCCGGCTTTCGACAAATCGACAGCCAGGTCATAATGGTCTTTTTTATATTTCAATCCCTGTGTCCCAGCTAAAAAGACGGCCGATGCAGCCTGCCGATAGGCAGCATAGGCCGCTGCCGGATTATCTGGGACAAGGGTCGTCGTACTGGTAATCACTAGCACTTACCCCTTTCCTTTTCATAGCGGGATTCCCATACACGGATAATCGCCAAGGCCGACGTTCGGCCGGTCCTTATCCAGTAAAAAAGAACCGCCACACTCATCTATGACGGCATCGACAAGGGCATCGACGCCGATGTCGCTGCACAAATCCATTTCTTCTTTATACAACAAAATAGGCATGAGCAATTCGACAGCCGTACCATCGGGCATCTTCACGCCGCCCAGCTGCCCCTCGAATTGGACGATGACCAGGCCGGATAAAGCCGTATCTGCAGCAAAGGGCTCATTGGCCTCCGTATTGGGCAGGAGAAAGCCATAAGCCATCCACATATCATGGACGTGAGGAAACCGTCCTAACTCCATGAGCAGCCAAATAGGCCAGGCCTGTTCATCAGCCAGGGAAAGGTCCCGGTCCTTGCGGAAAGGCCAGTCGGCCGGCAAGATGAGGCAGAGTTCGCTGTACCCTTCTTTCCCGGTCACAAATTCACCGGACGGATAGTGCATAGGCGCAGCACTCATGCCCATGGTATGAAGCAAATAAAAAGGTTCTTCAACGGTCGGGTACAGGAGTTCGACATCGACAGCCAGCGGCGTCCCATCCGGATCGTGAAAGACTTTCCACTGCCGGTGCGGAAAGAGGCTGTGGAAGTACTGCTGGACACAGCGCCCATAGCCTGGATGGACAGGCGTCATCTTTTCCGTGTCCATCAAGGAAAAGAACCGCGGCCATGCCGGGGCTGTCCGGGTCAAAGAGCTCATAGAATCCCCTCCCTTTTCGTTCGATTCAGCTTCATTATATCATACTATAAGCGAAAAATGGACCTGCGCAACCAAAAAGAGGCACCGCGAACGCGACGCCCCTCTCCACTATCATGACGATAGACTTTTTTGCCCTCAGCGTCCGTGCCGGAGGGATTCACAGAATCTCATCGCCTGTTCAATTGACGGGATATATCATAACAATAAATGAGAAAAATGTCAAATCCCACCGGCCCGGCGCTCCTTGTAAAAGCCAGGTCGGTATAGTAAAATAAAGAGTACATAGAACGACTTATATTAACATCAAAGGGATGAATCACATTGAAGGTACGCTGGGTAGAATTGAACCGTTTTGAAGCCGAACTGATCCTCGAATTTGCCTGCCAGCCAAAAGATGCGCCCGTATCTGCCAGCCTATGCCGCATGATATACCGCCGGCTCGAAGGCCAGCCGGTACTGGCACAGAGCCAGCCGGGAGCAGAGTGAGAGTCGTAAAAGGCGCTGTCGCATGAAGACAGCGCCTTTTCCTCACTCTTCCATTGCTTTTTCCAGTCTGGCTGCGATGGTCTTTCCTGTTTCGGTCCGGGCCAGGCCGCCGTCGGACGTTTCTTTCAAGGCGACCGGCATGAGGCGGCCGATTTCAGCCATGGCCGCGATGACTTCGTCCGGCGGGATGACGCTCCGGATGCCGGCCAAAGCCATTTCAGCAGCCGTAATGGCTTCGACGGCAAAGATGGCGTTGCGCTTGACACAGGGCACTTCGACGAGGCCGGCGACAGGGTCGCAGGCCAGGCCCAGGGTATTTTTCATACACAAAGCGAAGGCCTGCAATATCGTATCGTTATCGCCGCCAGCCATTTCAGCGACCGCTGCGGCAGCCATGGCAGCGGCGGTCCCACATTCGGCCTGGCAGCCGCCGACGGCACCGGCGACGGAAGCATTGCGGGCCACGACGGCACCGATGCCGGCTGCCGTGAACAAGGCGTCGACCAAGGCTTTGCGGGGAACTTTCAAGATTTCGTCTGCCGCCATCATGACGGCCGGCACGATACCGCAGGAACCGGCCGTCGGGCAGGCGACGATTTTGAACATCTTGGCATTGGCTTCGCTGACGGCCAGCGCGTAAACGGCGGCTTTATGGGTCAGCGATCCCAGTAATTGCGGCGCCTTTTCGGCCAATTTATGGGCATCGCCGCCGACGAGGCCGCTGACCGATTTTCCCGGATCCTTCATGCCGGCATCGATGGATTCCTGGAAAACATCGAGACGGCTGGCCATGACGGCCCGTACTCTTTCTTCTATTTCTTCGGACGACTCTACTTCATGACGCACGACAATGTCTGACAGAGTCGTCTTTTCTTTTTCTGCCAGGGCCAGTAAATCATGAAGGGTCTTATATTCATATTTATACATGTGTTCCTCCTAGAGCGGCAGCAGCGTGACGACGCTCTCAATGGCCGTAATATTCTGTATCATGTGGACGATTTCGTTGGGAACGGGACTGTCCGTGCAGACGATCATGACAGCCGTTTCATTCTTAGCGCTGCGGAAGACGCGCATATTCGACACGTTGATATGGCCGATAGCCAGGACCGTCGTCGCCTGGGCGATGATGCCCGGCTGGTCTTTATGGACCGTAATCAGCGTGTGTTCTTCCCCATTCAAGGCGACTTCAGAGCCATTGATCTCGCGGATCTCGATCTTGCCGCCGCCCAAAGAGACGCCGAGGACTTCCATCTGCCGTCCCGAGGCGCCGGTCATGGCGATGCGTACCGTATTGGGATGGTCCACTTCTTCATCAGACCGATGAAATTCAATAGCTAGGCCCTGTTCTTCGGCAAGGGCAAAAGACGTGCGCAGCCGGACATCATCGGCCGAAAAACCCAGCAGGCCGGCCACGAGGGCCCGGTCCGTGCCGTGGCCCTTATAGGTCTTGGCAAACGAACCGTAGACCGTGATGACGGCTTTCTTCGGTTCTTCCTTTAAAATCTCCCTGGCCATGAGGCCGATGCGGGCCGCTCCGGCCGTGTGGGAACTGGAAGGCCCGATCATGACGGGACCGACCACATCAAAAACTCCCATGAGAAAACCTCCTTATATTCTGATTTCTTTTTGTAAATGCAAGCTGTAAATGTAAGTTTCGCTGACGGGCCTGCCCGTAATCTGTTCGACAGCCCGTTTGTATAAGGCCAGCTGGACGGCATAGCGCTTGCGGAAAGCGTCCTCCCTTTCCAGCCGGTCCGACTTGTAGTCGACGAGAATCCAGCCATCGTCTTCGCGGAAGAGGCAGTCGATGACCCCTTGGATCAAGATGCGTTCTCCCCCTTCCACAGCAGGCAGGGGATCGCCGCCGGCCAAAAGCACGGTAAACGGATATTCACGATGCAGCTCCGGCGACATGGCCATGCGCCGGCCCAGGTCAGACTGACAGAAGGCGGCTAAGACCGGCACGTAGACCAGCTTTGCTTCGTCACGGCTCAACAACCCCTGTCGGACAAAGGTTTCGATTTCACGGCGCAATGTATCCACGGTCTGGTCCGCAGCCGGCGTGATATACTGCAGGGCTTTGTGCAGGGCCGTCCCGCGCTGGGCACCGCTGACTTTCTCTTCTTCTTCGGCCAGCCAGGGCGGCAGTTCGGAAAAGGCATCGTCTTCGCCCGGTGCGGCAGCGATGACGGCACCGGCCGAGATGGACAGGCCCTCTTCTTCGGCCAGTTCATCACTATGCAGTTCCTGGTATTTTCGTTTGACTTCGGATACGGAAAACTTAGCCGCTGTCCGGACGGCCTGGGGATAGGCATACTGCCAGGACAGCTGTGCGTCAAGCCAGTCCGGGATGGGCGTCCCCGTCGCATCGCCGCGCCGCAAAGCTTCCAGCCGCGGTTCCTGTTCACAGGCCTCGTCATCGGCCGCAGCCGCCGTCCCAGCCGGCGTAATGTGTACGTCCCAGATATCGCCCTGCCAAGCTGCCCCGGGCCGGACATATTCCGTATCGGCCCGGGCACCGAAAGTGTCGAGCGCCGCCGGCATGACCCAGTCGAAATACGATTTGGCCTGGGCCGGGTTGAGGCGGCTCGTCCAGCGCTGCCAGTCATCGGCAACATGTGTACTGTGGCCTGTCAGGATGAGCCGATCCCTGGCGCGGGTCATGGCGACATAGAGGATACGTTCTTCTTCGGCCGTCCCTTCCCAGCGCAGCTGGGCCGCGATGCCGCTCCAGATGAGCGTCGGGTAAGACATGCGCCATTCCGGGTCATACTGCTTGAGGCCGATGCCCAGGCGGTTGTGGAAGAGTATCTGTTCCTGCATGTCGCGCCGGTTGAAGGCTTTACCCAGATCGGCGACGAAGACGACCAGAAATTCCAGGCCTTTGCTCTTGTGGATACTCATGATGCGCACGACGTCTTCATTTTCGCTGACGACTTTAGCCGGTGCCAGGTCGAGGCCGTCTTCTTTCATCTTGTCCATGAGCTGCAAATAGCGGAACAGGCCGCGGAAGCCGGCATCCTCATACTGCTGGGCTCGGTCGTACAGGGCCTTCAGGTTGGCCTGGCGCACCTCACCGCCCGGCATGGACCCGACGAAATCGACATAGGCCGTATCATCGTACAGGCGCTGCAAGAGCTCTGCTACACCATGGCGGCGGCTGTACGTGCGCCACGAATCAAAGGTCTCCATGAACTGCAGCAGGTCTTCCTTCTTATCGTCCCCTTCGGGCAGGGCTGCCGCATAGGCCGGCAGGTTCTGCCACAGCGTCCCGTCCCCCGCCAGGCGGACATCGGCCAGGGCCGTTTCATCCAATCCGACCAGGGGCGACCGCAGGACCGCCGCCATGGCCAGGTCCTGTTCCGGATTATCGATACAGCGCAGGAGAGACAACATGACCTGGACTTCGACGGCGGCAAAATAACCGCCGCTCTGTTCAGCATAGGCCGGAATGCCCCCTTCCTGCAAGGCCTGGATGAGGACGTCGGCCTTGCCAGCCATGGAGCGCAGTAGGATGACGATATGGCGATAGGACAAGGGCTCCAGCGTACCGTCCTTGCGGGCTGCCATACGGCCGCTGGCCAGGAGCTCGCCGATGCGGCGGGCAATGAAGCGGCTTTCCCTTTCAAAGGCCGTACTGCCGTCATCGTCTTCGTCGTCCTTTGCCGTCGGCACGATATCGACCTCAACAGGACCACCAATCCAGCGGTCATCATCGGGAGCCTGCCGGCCGGCATAGAGTTTTTCTCGTTCTCCATAGTCCATGCCAGCAGCATCCCTCGTCATGGCCCGCAAAAAGACGTCATTTACCGCATCGAGGATGACCGGGACGCTGCGGAAGTTCCGCCCCAGGTCGATACAGCGCTGCACGGCCTTTTCATCACGGCTGAAGGACTGGTATTTATCGAGGAACAACGTCGGGTCGGCCAGGCGGAAGCGGTAGATGCTCTGCTTGATATCGCCGACCATGAAGCGGTTATCGTCGCCCGAGACGAGACGGGTAATGAGTTCCTGGACACCGTTCGTATCCTGGTACTCATCGATGAAGACTTCTTCATACTGACTGCGCAGTTCTTCCGCCGCTGCTGACGGCACGGGATGCTCCGGCGATGCGTCAGGTGCCAGGAGGATCTGCAGACAAAAGTGTTCCAAGTCGCTGAAGTCGATCCAGCCCTTTTCTTTCTTCGCTGCCCCATAGGCTTTGGCAAAATCCAGGGTCAGCGTCACCAGACCCGCCATGACCGGTTTCATGGTCCGCATGCCGTCGAGCCATTCTTCCGGCGTCGCCGAGAAATAAACGGGCTGCAGCGTCTTGGTGATATCTTTCTTGACGTCATCCCGCACTTTCTTGCACCGTTCCCAGACAGCCTTATCTTCATCGGATAATTTCCGCAGCCCTTTCAGGCGCGGGAAATCAATGGCCCGGACGAAGCGGCTCAGATCATTCCAGGACTGCGCCTGTACAGCCTGCCGGAGGGCGGCCTGTTCCGCCGTGAACTGGTCACAGGCAGGCGCAAAGGCCTCGCGTTGGCGCAGGTGGTAGAGCACGCCTTCATAACGGCGGACATCTTCTTCCAGGATACGGCGCACGGCATCCTTGACCGGTTCCGCCCAGACCATATCGTCGATGACGGCATCGGGAGCCACGTCATAGGCCTGGGCCGCCGCTTTCAGCCAGTGTTCCGGCCAGGCCATGCTGCGGGCATAGGTATACATGCGGCTCACCGTATCCATGAGCACGTCGTCACCGCGGTCGCTGCCAAACATATCGGCCAGCGGATAGAGAACCGATGCCTTTTCATCGTCTTCATAATAGGACAAGAACACGTCTTCCAGGACCTGACGCCGCAAGAGGTTCAATTCTTCTTCACCGGCAATGGAAAAAGCCGGGTCCAGGTCAATCGTATAAAAATACTTGCGGATGACATGCTGGCAAAAGGCATGGAGCGTCGAGATCTGGGCCGATGGCAGCAGGGCCAGCTGCCGTTCGACGCGGGGGTCCTGCGTTTCCGACAAGGCTTTCATGAGGGCGGTCCCGATGCGGTCGCGCATTTCGGCAGCGGCAGCCTTGGTAAAGGTAACGACTAATAATTCGGTAATATCGACGGGATATTCCTTATCCAGGAGACGGCGGATGATTCGTTCCACCAAAACGGCCGTCTTCCCGGAACCGGCAGCTGCCGACAAGAGCAGCGTCTGTCCCCGGCTGTCAATGGCTGCCTGCTGTTCATTTGTCCAGGCCATGTTCGTCATCTCCTTCATCAAACATCTTGCGGATCATATCGTCTTTATCTTCCCGTCCGGCAGCATCATAGGTGTTGCCGGCCATGGCCACATCGAAGCGGCATACCGGTCGGTACGGGCAATAGCTGCACGGTGCATTCTGTCCCAGGAGGACGGGATGGATGGAAATATCGCCGTCACCGATATGGCCGGCAATATCCTCAATCTGCCGGGCCGCCCAGTCGAGCAGGTGGCTCCAGCCCGCTTCATTATAGAGAGTGTGGGACGCATCACTTAAGGTACCGTCCTTTTTCAGCCTCAAGTTGAGGAAATCGGAAAAGCCCTGCATCGACGTATCCAGCTGCTGCATGACCTGGCCGTCATCGAGGTAGAAGCCGGTCAATTTTCCCTTAGACTCATAGAGCTTCTTCTTATTCTCGTCGCTGACGCGGTATTCCAGGGACACCCGGTCATTGCGGACGTAGCAGTACAGTACGGCAGCCGGAATGGCATCGCCGCCAATATTGAGCAGGGCCACGAACATATAGGTCAGGAGCTGCAGTTCCAGGCCCGTGAAAATCTGGCTGATGTCGAGTTGTTTGCGCCCCGATTTATAATCGATGATGACGACATACTTATGGTCTCCCTGGCGAAGGGTATCGATGCGGTCGATCTGCCCGGTGACGACGACGTGGAGGCCGTTCTTCAAGGTGAAGCGCAGGGCTTCCCAGGGACTGCCCGGGCGGCCGAAGGATTTTTCCAGCCCTTCCATATGGAAATCGGACACGGCACTGAACGCACTGAGACGGCGTACCGTCCGGGTCAGGGTCTGGATGAGCCGTTCCTTGATCTGGGCGAAATAGGCATTGGACATGAGGATATCGTGCTGGACCTGTGGGGCCAGTTCATCCGTTGCCTGGCGGCAGATAGCCGGGACTTCACTGTCCGGGATGTCATGCCACTGCTTCTGTTCGCGGAGCAGTTTTTCCCCGATGATGCGCAGGGCCCCATGGACCAGCATGCCCAGGTCGGGGGCGGCAAACTGATAGCGCGGCCGTTCTTCCAGCCCCAGGCCGTAGCGGGAATAGTAAGCAAAGGGACAGCTGCGGTACTGCTCAAACTTCGTGACCGACCCCCGCAAAGTCCCATCGGGAGCGAACAGGCGGCGGACCAGCGCCTCCGGCAAGGTGACGGGCAGGTTCGTGTGGAACAGGCCCTGCACGGCGCGGACAGCCTGATGGCGCCAGCCATGCTGCCAGGCCCAGTCATAGAGAGCCCACCAGACGGAATCGACGGCCTGGCCTTCCGCAGCCGGCCGCAAATGACCGGGCAGGTAGTCCAGCGCTGCCGGCAAAGCCAGCAGATACTCGGCTTCCTGACCGGGCGGCACTTTCGTATCCTTGCGGATGATGCCGGCTGTATAGCCCTTATCACAGAGCTGATGGATCCACGACGCCTTTTCCAGGGCGCTGCCGTCATCGTCAGCGACGACATAAGATACGACGAATCGTTCACTGGCCCGGGTCGCGCCTAAATAGAACAAGAAGCGTTCCTGGAACGAACGGAAGCGGCTCCCCGGCCCGAGGACGATACCCAGGTCGGCCAGACGGTGGCGTTCCTTATCGCTGAACAGCCCTTCTTCCTGGCTGTGCTGGGGAAAGATGCCGTCATTGACACCGCATAAAAAGACGACTTTCGCCTGCATCGTATACCCCCGTTCCACAGCAGTCAACGTCACGTGGTCCAGCGTCGGCGGAATGAGGCTGAACTTCAGACTGCCCAGGCCATCTTCGACGATGCGGGAAAATTCATCGAGATCCGTTTCATCGTCGCCGCAAAGGCTGACGATTTCATTGAGGAAGGTCCCGATGCGCTTCCAGACCTGTTCGTGTTCCTTGCCTTCTTCGGCAAGGCCCGACTGTTCATCTTCTTCCTGCCACTGGCGCAAGGCGTCGGGGATGCCCAGCCGGCACAGCCATCGGTACAACAGGGTACACCAATCGCGCAGGCAATGGGATTCCTGGGCTTCGTTCCAGCAGGGGAAGAGAATATCCCGCACGCGCTGGCGGATGTCGTTGATGCGCTGCAAGCAGGCTTCTTCCCGTTCGTCCACGACCTGTGGCTGTTCCTGCCGGCGCCCATAGGTCCATTCGCCATCCCGCAGCCAATGGCGGCCCTGGATACCGTAAGCCAGACAATAATTTTCCAAATCGTCGATATCGTGGCGGCTCACGGGAAAGAGGTCCGTCTTGAGCAGGCGAAAGATCGACTCATGGGACCAGCGGCTGCGGAAGACGCCGAACAGGGCCGAAATCGCCTCGGCCGCCGGATGGCTGGTCATGGGCCGGCGATAGTCGCTGAAGCAGGGGATGCCGTAGCGCCGGAAGATGCGTTCGACCCGGTCGTGGTACAAATCGCTCGTCCTGGCCAGGACGAGAAAGTCACGATAACGATAGCCCTGATGACAGAGAGCGGCGATTTTCCGGGCAACGCTGTCGATTTCGCCATCCCGGTCGGAACATTCCCAGATTTCCAGGGCCGATACGGGCTGTGTCATTTCAGCCGGTACAGGCCGGAAGAAGGCGTCGCGAAAGACCGTCAGCGGGCCGTCCGGCCTTTTGGCTACCTTGGTCGTTTCCAGATGAGGAAAGAGGGTCTTTAAATCGCGATAGACTTCATAAGCCCGGTGAAACAAAGCCGTTTCCCGCCGCTGCTGTTCCAGGTGTTCCTCGTCGATGGTCAGGGTAATCGTCACCTGCGCCGTCACGCGTTCCATTTGCCGCAAAATCTCCATCTGCTGCGGTGTAAACCACTGAAACCCGTCGACCCAGACATGGGCGCCCTGGAGGAAGGAATAATGACCGACTTCCCGGGCCAGCAGGGTCATCGTATCGTCTGCCGAGCCGAAATGATCAGCCAGAAAATCCTGATACGCTCCGTAGAGCCGGGAAATATCTTCCAGCTTATGCGACAGCGTCGGATTGGGGACGGCTTCGGCAGCTTTACGCAAGGCATCCGGTGTGACACAGAAAGACCGACATTCCCATAAGAAACGGCCAGCCGTATCGGCAAAATTCGGCTGTCTGGCCGCCGTCTGCAAGACGGAAAACTCTTTTTCCCCCTTGTGCAGCAGGCGCTGTAAAATAATCTTCCGGGCCAGTTCGGACAGAGACGCATGGGCCAGGCCCCGTTCCTGGAACACGTTATAAGCCAGGCGGGAAAAACCGACGACTTGCGTCCCTATAAAGCCCTGTCCCTCTGAATGTTCAGCCAGATGCCGTTCGGCGCCATATGTCGCCTGGTCAGGGACAAGGAGCAAAGCCTTGCCGCCGGCAGCCGCACAGGCCTGTATCTCCCGATAGCACTGCGTCGACTTGCCGCTTCCGGCCTTGCCCAATAATACGGTAACAGCCATGGACGTACCTCCTTACATAAAAATCGATTATCTCTATTATACCTGATTTCCACTGGAAAAGAACAGTAAAAAGAGGCTGTCGCATGAAGACAGCCTCTTTTGGCGTATTAAGTTTGCAGTTTGTAGTTTCCAAAGCCTTCACGCGGCAAAAATCAATGGAAGATGGCGCAGGCCGTCTTGAGGAAGGGCAGGCGTTTGCTCAGGCCCGTCCGCGACCGCTGGATCCACTTGAGGTCATACGGTTCAAAGACGACGCGCTTATAGGCTTCGATATCCAAGGGCGTGCCATCCCAGTCAGAATGGATGTCCCCGGTCTGTTTGATGAGGATATCGTAGAGGATGTCGTATTCTTTGTCATCCCGTCTATCCCGTTCGATGACCGTGCTGTACGGCAGGGTCTTATGATAGGTCAGTTCCATGCCTTTGTAGTCGAAATGGAAGCCACAACGCATGCGGCAGCCATCAAGACCGGTATAATCGGCGATTTTCTTCAAGTCGTGAAGGATATGGTCGTGACCTTCTTCATAGAGATTGTCCGGCGTCGTTTCCGTATAGTCGAAACGGAACTGGATCGATGCCCCGTCGATGTGGCGGAACCGTTCCAGGTACGGCTTGAGCTGGTCAGCCGGATATTTCTTATACAATACACAGTTGATACGGAAAGGAACAGCCAGACGGCTCAAGAGAGCGTCATTCGATTCCTGTACATAATGCTGCATATGGCGCGATACGTTGATGCAGGTAATCTTATGGCGGTTGCGTTCCGTAAAGGCGACGATGTCGTCTTCCGATTGGTTTTCAAAGACCGGCAAGGTCGTATTGATGTATACCTTATGTGTCACAGGAATACAGTCCAGCATACGCTGCAGCGATTCCATATTGGCAAAAGGTTCGCCGCCAGTGAAGACAAAGTCACAGAACGGCGTAATGCTATCCATCAGGCGGATGCTCCGGCAGATAGCCTCTTCGGAAAAACCAGTCATGTCTTCATATTCTGCCTTGTTGATGCAGAACGGACAATGATTGTGACAGTTGTAAGGCACGAAAACCGTGACGGTAGCTCCGCCATTCCGTGTCTTATACGGGTGGACCACACGCGGTACAGTCGTTGCGGCCATGCTGATTGTTGTTTTCATTCTTCTTTCGCCTCGAATCGTGGATAAGATCCCAAGCTGTTCCCACACTGCTGCCGACGAAAAGGAAAATATTTTTTCATCTTACAGCAGACAATCTTGTGACCCGAATGTAGTATCCACGGTTATTGTACCATAAAAGTCCAGTTCTGCAAATGCATATTCTATATTCCCCTTTTGCATAATTTTCATATAAAAACAATTCATATAGGGAAATATTTAATTTTATTATTTTTTTATTGTTTTTTCCTTCAATCGAGGGCCTTGCTGATGTCAGCTGCCGTCTTTTTGACGGCCTCAATGGCCATGTTCCGTTCTTCCCCAGCCAGTCGTTCCGCCGGTCCGGATAGACTGATAGCTGCCGTGATATGGCCGCCATAAAAAATAGGCGCCGCAATGCAGGCCATGCCGAGTTCCACTTCTTCCCGTTCTACGGCATAGCCCCGGCGGCGGATTTTTTCCAGTTCCTGGAGCAAATCGCCCCAGTCGGTCACGGTATACTCAGTAAACTTCTGTAGCGTACATCCCGTGTAGGTGTGCAGGTATTCCGGTGAAAAAGCGAGCAGGCACTTGCCCGACGCCGAACAATACGCCGGACGGACGGCACCGACAGGTGGTGCCGTATCAATCGTCCTGGGCGACTTTATCTTTTCTAAAATGATGTGCTGCGGATAAGGCGCTCCGTTATGGGCAAACGTCGTGATGTGGACGCCTTCGTTGCATTGCAGGGACAAGGCCTTGGCATAGGGATAGGCGACTTTGGGGAATTTATCCTTTTCCCGGAACAGCATCCCCAGGGCATAGACCTGGAGCCCCAGCCAGTATTTCCCCGTTTCGTTGTCTTTTTGGACGAATCCGCGCCGTTCCAGCGTATCCATAGTACGGCTGACCGTACTCTTATGAAGTTCCATCATCTTGCTGATACTGGTCACACTGAGGGGCCTTTCTTCTTTTAAAAAGAGCTGTAAAACGGCCAGGGCCCGGTCAATCGATTCAATCATCCTCGTTCCCCCGATCCGGCATCTTCACGACGCCAAGAAATAATATACTTATTATAGGGAATACTCCTATAATGTCAAGAGGGAAGGCCAGGCAGTCTCCTGAAACCCATCAATGGCAGGCCTCCCGGGAAGCCTGGCTATGGTCGTACAGGCACTGTGACAGCTTGCGGATCAACGCTTCACATTCCAAATGGCCGCGCCAGCTCTTCGGAATGGCCTGGACTCCATCCTGAGCGCCCATGATATTCCCGCAGATGGCGCCGCACGTATCGCTGTCACCATCCTGATTGCAGGCCATGAGGACAGCATCTTTCAGATGCCCCGTCTTGAGGACGCAGTACACGGACAGGGCCAAGGCTTCATCGCCTTTCTTGCCCAGTCCCAGCTTCTTCATGGAGTGAACCGGGTTGCGGTCGGTCACGGCTTCGTCAACAGCCCGCAGGATGGTCTTCATGAGCGGCGTCCCTTCCGGGTCCCCCTGTAAGATGCGCAAGGCGCCTCCCAGGGCCGTGCTGATATCCTTTCCTGCCGCCAGGAAAGCGATCATGGCACCCAGTGTCGCCGTCGGCAAATACGCTTCCGGACCGCCGTGGGTCAGGCTGGCAGCCTGGCAGCCGACGGCAAAGGCCTTTTCCGGGTCACCGGCGTAAAACAAGCCAATGGGCGCCGCCCGCATGACCGTGCTGCTGCCACAGCTGTGGTTCATCGGTTCCTGACGGGACAACTTTTTCCCTGAGGCCAGGGATGTCAGGCAGGTCTTTCCCGGCGAGCGGCGGGCAAAGAGTTCTTCTTCTCCCATGATGTCGTAGTCGCAATCGACTTCATGGGGCTGGCGCTTCATCCATTTTTCCTGTTCCGGATGAATGATGCGTTCTGTCTGCGTATAGTACCAGCGCATGTACGACCGATACAGTCCATCTGAAGGTTCCAGTCCGTCGTGGTCAGCCCACAGCATGCCGTCAGCCGTGAACAAAGCCAGCTGCGTATCGTCCGAAATCAGGCTCTTATTGCCATTTTTAGCCGATTTTAAAACAGTACGCAATCCATAAGGACCATATTTCTTATGAATCGTCTTCAAATCATCACATTCAATGACGAAACCCAAAGCGTCACCTACAGCGCCACCAAACATGCAACCCATAAACCGATCTAGCCCATCCATGTAGCATCCTCCTATCCGTAATCCTGCTTTTCTTTTTCTCGAAAAAAATTTTACATTTTCGTTCAAGTAGTATATAATAAAAAGTTTATATATCCATTATACAGGTTGCGATAGGAATTTGCAAATAAAAAAAACGGGCCGCCCTTTGGGACGGCCCCTACGAACTACTAACATTTATTTTCCGGCTACGAGGAGATCGGTCTTTCCTTCTACGCGGTCCATGGCTTTCTTTACGATAGCGGCCAGGCCTTGCATCTTGATTTCCGGGATGGAGCAGACGCCGAGGCGGACGCCCTGAGCCAGGGGGCCGGCAAAGACCAGGTCGTCTTCCAGGGCCTGGCAGACGGCAGCTGATTTCTGGGTCGGGATGGAAATGAAGAAGCCCCCTTTATAAGGCACATAAGAGAGACCGCAACGGTCGGCTTCATATGTAAAGATATCGGCACGGCGGAGCAGGCTCTTGGCGAAGGCCAGGCGTTCCAGATCGAGCTGGGCCATGAGGTCGCGGTCGCTGCGTATCCGGGTCAGGAGCGTCATGGCTGCGCGGTTGATGTTCGACCAGGCCGTGCGGGCGGAATATTTGCCCAGATTGGCAAATTCTTCGATGACAGCTTGGCTCGACGACAAGCCGACGAGGGCCCCAGCGCGCTGGCCGTACATCGTATAGCCTTTGGACATGCTGAAAGCAAACATGGTAAAGATATGTTCCGGAAGGCCTGCGAACTGGGTCATGAACGAGCGGACGCGGTTCTTTTCGCCGGCATAGGCAATATAGGCGATATCGACGAGGATACTGATGCGCTTGCCGTTCTTTTCATGAAGGCGGCAGACTTCGAGGACATCGGCCCATTCTGCATCGGACAGAGCAAAGCCCGTTGGGTTGTTGGCCGGCGTATTGAGGATGATGAGCAGCGAATCCTGGCGGTGCAGGATATGGGAAACAGCTGCCGAGAACGCGGCCGTATTGAAATGGCCCTGGTCATCCATCATCGAGAACGTATGCAGATCGCGGCCGATTTCCTGGCACAGGCAGTCATAGATGTTCCAGCGCCAGTCCGTCGTCAAGACGGCATCGCCGACTTCCGAATAGTTGGCAATGGCAATGTGGATGGCACCGGTGCCGCCTGACGTAGCTACGGCATCGACATAGCCGTCGGGCCGACAGCCTTCAAAGGTTTCATCGATGACGGCTTTCCGGTAGCCTTCCAGCCCCATGGGCGGCGCATAAGTGATGAAATCGCTCATCGGCAAAGAGCGGTATAACTGTTCGACGACAGGCAGACAAGCCAGTTTTTCATCTTCACCGGCATAACAGCCAACAGTCGCGTTGATAACTTTCTCTTCTCCATACCGCGCTGCCGCCTCCCGGGCTGCCGCTCCAGCGGCGAATACCACGTCACGTAAAGTCTTGCCTTCTCGGCTCGATGCTGCCATAATCGTCATAATGAAAAACCCCTCTCTGCATGTAGTGTTTACTCCGTGGACACTTGTTCTCCCCAAATGTCCTGACGTCCTACATTATAGCACTATGAAAAGAGTTTTTATATAGCGAAAAGCATAAAATACTGTATACACAAAAAGTATCTTGTATACAAAATTCAGTGTCCATGATTTTCCTGTCCCTGACTACCGTCATCGACATGGAACGTCGCCTGTTTGATGCCCTTCATCGCCAGGAGCTGACTGATGATTTCCGTCTCATCCATGTGATGGGCCGCCTTCAATTCGATGTCGATATCTGCCAAAGGCGCGTCATCATCATTATGCGAATGGAACGTTTTGATATGCATATGATGATCGTGGATGAACGTCGATAATTTCCGGGCCTGGCCGATATTGTTCTTCATGACTAGGTGCATGACATACTTCTTGTGGAAGCGCCCTTCCAGGCGGGCATCGAGGCGGACGAAGACCGTCAGGACCAGGAAAATCAGGGCCGTCGCCACACAGGCAATGGTGAGATAGCCTGCACCGACGACGAGGCCGATGGCCGAAACAGCCCAGAGGCCGGCAGCCGTCGTCAAGCCGCGGACGCTGCGGTCCTTCTGATTGGCCAGGATCGTACCGGCACCGATGAAACCGACACCGGATACGACTTGGGCCGCAATCCGTTCGGGGTCGGAATTGTTGTAGCCGAAGGTGAAATAGTAATCCATGGCGATGTTGATGGATATAATCATACACAAGCAGGAACCGACGCAGACCAGGGTATGCGTCCGAAGGCCGGCAGACTTGCTTTGGGCCTGCCGTTCATAACCGATGAGTCCGCCCAGGATAAGGGCTATAATCAGGCGGATGATGCTGTCTTCCGTAGAAATCATAATAGGCTCAACTTCTTTCAAAATATTTTTTACATCCGTTAAGAAAACGTTATAATGATATTATAGTATAGAGAGGAAGGAAAGAACAAGCAAAATGTTTTCTCCGCCTCAAAGAAAGAAGGTCATTCCCATGAACCGCTTCATTTATTTCGATAATCTGCGCAGTGCCGCCGTCGTATTGACGCTGGCCGCGTTATTGCTTCAGCCTTGGCACGCTTTCTATGAGGAAAGTGCGGTCATCGCCATTTCCATCGTCTTTTTCATCAGTGCCTACTTCGGAGCCTCGGCCCTGCGCATCCGCACGATATCCTTCTTCCTCAAGAATAAAGGGAAACGCCTGGGCTGGCCGGGCCTGGTCCTGCTGCTCCTGGGCATGGAGGAACAACTGGTGACTGCCAGCCTGCCGGTCACGTCATGGGTCCTGCCCTGGCTCTTCCTGCTCTTTGCCGGATTAGCCCTGGTCAAACAGCTCAACCATAACATCTTGCAGCATCGCATCGCCTCGAAGCCCTCCGTCCCGTTCCTGCTGGCTTTCATCGTCATCCTGGCAGCGGCCCTCTTCTTCTGCCAGGCCTGCCTGCCCCAGTCCCTGGCTATCCCCTATATCGCCCAAGTCCGTCCGGACTGGCTGGTCCTGTCTTTCTTCTCCTTTGGCTTAGGCGTCTATGCCTTCCGCCATCGCTGGTTCACGCCGTCCGGCTATCAGCCCAAGGGCAACGGGCTCCTGGGCTTTGCCATCATGGTCGGCGTCTACGCGGCCTGGATGCCCGGCAAAGGCGCGACGATCCTGACGGCGCTGACACCGACGTTATTGCTCATCGCTTCTGTCCTGGGCCTGTCGGCCTGCTTCCGCCAGCAGTTCAACGCGCATACGGCCTGGTCCCACACGCTGCACCGCATTTCCTACGGCCTGTTCTTCGTCAGCGAACCGATCATCATCCATTCGATGTGGTTCTTACAGCCTCTGGCCGTCGCCCTATGGCTGAAAATCGTCATTACGGCCCTCGTCCTGGCGATTTATGGCTACCTGCTCTGCCGCTATGCCCTGCTCCACATCCCATGCTTTAAAAGCAAGGGATAATGGTCCGAAATACTAGCCCCGGCAAGCCATCTGTGCTATGATAGATAGCAAGTTTGTTTCTTTACATTATGGATAAGGAGTGTGCCTACTTGGATACATTATTACAACTCATGGAATCGTATGGCTATATCGCTATGTTCGTGGCTATGGCATTGGAAAATGCCAATATCCCCATTCCCAGCGAAGTCGTACTCGGGTTCGCCGGTTTCCTCATTTCCCAGCAGATTTTTTCATTCTGGACGACCTTTGCCGTAGCCTGCATCGCCGGTGTCGTCGGCTCGATCATCAGCTACTGGCTCGGCTCTTACGGTGGCCGGCCGTTACTGTTAAAGTATGGCAAATACATCTTCTTCAATGAACGCAAATTCCGCATGGCCGAAGACCTGTTCAACAAGTACGGCGGCATCGCCGTCATTATCTGCCGCTGCCTGCCCGGCGTGCGCACGTTCATTTCCTTCCCGGCCGGCGTAGCCCGCTATCCTTTCTGGCGCTTCGTCATTTTCACCATCATCGGTACCATCCCCTGGACGCTGCTCCTCGTATGGGCCGGCTCTCTCTTGGGCAGCCATTGGCGCGACCTCATCCAGTACAACCACATCTTCCTCATGGCCGTCGCTGCCCTCTGTGTCGTCGCCGCCGTCGTATTCGTATGGCATAAACGCCGCCGGAGAAATGTAGCATGAAACAATGGTTCTTAAAAAATCGGTACGGCTTGACCGTCGCCTTAGTGGCAGCAATCATCTTGCTGCCATTTTTAGGTGCTGCGCCCCTCATGGACCCGGACGAACCGGTCTACGGCGAAACGGCGCGGGAAATGCTGTTGGCCGGGGATTGGCTGTCGCCGCGCATTTTCGGCCAATATTGGTACGATAAACCACCACTCTTCTACTGGCTTGAAATGCTGTCATACAGCTTCTTCGGCATTTCCGACATCTCGTCCCGCCTGCCCAGCGTCATCATGGCCCTGGCCACGACACTGTACGTCTATGTCCAGGGGAAAGAATTATTCAATAAACCCATCGCCTTCCTCTCAGCCCTGCTCCTGGTGACCAGTGCGGGCTTCATGTATATCGGCAAGGCCGCCGTCACCGACATGACCCTCATGTTCACCCTGACGGTGACGATGATTTCCTTTTACCGTAAAAAGTATTATATAGCCTATATTTTCTGCGGCCTGTCACTCCTGGCCAAAGGCCCCGTCGGCTATGCCTTCCCGGCCCTGATCATGCTCATCTACCTGGCCTGGACACGGCAGTGGACGCTCATGAAACACATGAAGATCCCCCAGGGCATCCTGCTGGCTTTTGCCGTCGGCCTGCCCTGGTACTTCCTGATGTATAAGGTCCACGGCGAAGTCTTCCTGGACACCTTCATCGGCTATCACAACATCACCCGCTTCGCCGCGCCGGAACATCCGGGCCAGAACAGTATTTTCTTCTTCATCCCCATCCTCTTCGCCGCTATGATGCCCTGGACAGCGGCCTTGTTCCCGACGCTCTGGCGACTGTTCAAAAAACGGGACCCCTTCCGGGATACGCTGCAGTACTGCCTGGTCTGGGCCGCGTTCATCTTCCTCTTCTTCTCCTTCTCCAAGACCCAGCTGGTCACGTACATTGCCCCCATGTTTCCGCCGACGGCTTACCTGCTGGGCTGGTACGGCTACCGCTGCTATATCGAACGAAAATTCTCACGGCCCCTGCTCCTGACCTTATATCTCCTGGGGCTGGCCGTCCTAGCCTGTAATGCCATCCCCCTCCACGAGGAAGCGTCCTTTTTCCGTCCGGCCATCCTCTGGGGTTCCTGCCTGCTGGCAGCGGCCTTGTTCCTGCCGGCGGTCTGCTTATGGCGCCATTATTATCGGGCCGCTTTCATCGCCGGCATCGTGACCATGACCGCTTTCTCCTGGGCCGTTTTCGGCTTCATCATTCCCCAGTTCAAAGACCATGTCACCTCCTATGACACGGCCCAGATCCTGCCGGACGTCTACGACGGCCATTCCATGCTCTATATCGAAAAGTTCCTGCGCCCGGGTATCTCCTATTACAGCGGTATGTACGGGCGCGAGTGGGACCCCGTCAAGGACCCGGACCTGGAAGCCTTATTACAGACAAAGGATAAGATTTTCCTCATCATGTCGAAATCGACGTTCCACAAACTGGCCAAGTCCCAACACTTGATCGACCGCTTCGGTATCGCCGCCGAAACGCCGACGCAGGTCATCCTCATCAATCATCCCTAGGAGGTATCCCATGAAACAGCGCACCTTCCTGGCCGTCATCTTCATGGCGGCTTTCCTCTTCCTGGCCGCCGGCATCTCCCAGCTGGCCGTCACCGACCCGGTCGAATCGAATTACGCCCTGACGGCTTTAGAAATGGTCCGCAGCGGCGACTGGCTCTCTCCGCAGATTTACGGCACCTACTGGTATGATAAGCCCATTTTCCTGTACTGGCTCCTGAGCCTGTCCTACAGTCTTTTAGGTACGACCGACCTGGCTGCCCGCCTGCCGGCCGTCCTCTTCGGCGCAGCTTCATGCACCCTGGCGGCCTGGTTCGCCCTGCGCCAGACAGGACGCCGCCTGACAGCCATCCTCTTCGCCGCCATGACAGGCACGTCCCTCATCGGCTGGTTCATCAGCCGTTCTGTCATCACCGATCAGCCCTTGTATTTCTTCAGTGGCGCTACCTTGTTCTTCGCCTACATCGGCCTGACCGAAGGAAAGAAAAGCTACGTCACGGCAGCTTATGTCATGGCAGCCGGCGCCGTCCTGACCAAAGGCCCGGTCGGCCTGGTCCTGCCCGGCCTGTTCCTGCTGCTCTTTATCGCCATCCAGCGCCGGTCCGATTATCTTAAAAGACTTTTCCCGCCAGTCGGCATCGTCCTCTTTCTCCTCCTCTGCCTGAGCTGGTACGGTCCCATGTACAACCGCCATGGCATGGACTTCATCGACGGCCTGCTGGGCTTCAACAACGTCGTCCGGGCCACCGTATCGGAACATCCCGAATACGATGTCTGGTATTATTATATCGTCCTCGTCCCGGTCAGCCTCCTGCCATGGACCGGTCCCTGCCTGTACGGCCTGTGGCGGCGGCGCAGCCATCACGATGAATACGTCTTCATGGCACTCTGGGCCTTGGGGACGATTTTGTTCTACAGCCTCATGGCGACGAAATACCCGACATACGCGTACATCGCCAACTGGCCCCTCTTATATCTCGGCGCCTGCACGATGCAGGACTGGCTCGACGAAGACGCCCGCTATGCCTGGCTGGCAGCCCTCATCCCGGCTTCCCTTTACGGCCTGCTCTTCGCTTCGCTGACGGCCTTTACGGGAAAAACTCCTTTTCCGGTCCCGAGCCTGCTCTTGTTGACTGTCTTCCTGATCATCATGGCCATCCTGACCTGGCTGGCCTGGTGGCAGAAAGCTTATCTGGCCCTGCCCTTTTTCCTCGTCACGGCGACAGCCGTCACTTACCTCATCGTGACCTTCCAGGTCTTGGTGCCCTTCTATCAGTACCGGTCGGCCCAGACCTTGACGAGCCTGGCCAATCAGGGCCCGGTCTATTTCTTTGAAGAATACCGCACGTCCTATCCCTATTATACGGGACAGCCGGCATACTGGACGGCACCGGCGGACTACGATGAAAGCGCCCGGCTCCAGCGCGATGCCGTCTGGGCCAAGAAACACGTCTACCCGACAGAGGCAGAAGCTCAGGTCTTGACCAGACTGACCCAGCATCAGTCCCTGACGATCGTCGTCCCGGAAGGGAAATATAAGGATTATAAAGCCTCGAAATTTTTCAATCTGACCCATGAAACCGGCCAATCCGGCCCATACCACGTTTTCAAGCCCATTCCTTAGGACAGGAGGATTTCCCATGGAAGAACTCATCCAAAAACTCTGCACCTATCATCGCCCAGGCGTCTTCAATCCCTGGTCCGAATACGACGAATCCTGTGACCTCGGTCCGGACGCCCCGGCCATCCGCTGCCAGCAGCTGCGTGACTACCTGGCGCCGCGCCTGTCCAAGGCCCGCATCGTCCTCGTCGCCGAAGCCGCTGGCTACCAGGGCTGCCGCTTCACAGGCATCCCCATCACCTGCGAACGCATGCTCCTGGACCAGCATAAACAGATAGGCTCCGCCATCATCCTGGGCCATCGCGGCCAGCGCACGAGCCGGCCCGACAGCCCTTACATGACCAGCCGGCCCCAGCGGGAAAAAGGCATGAATGAACCGACGGACACCTATGTCTGGGGTGCCGTTGTCGATAACGGCCTGGATCCGCGCGACGTCCTGTTATGGAACATCTTTCCCTTCCATCCTTATAAGGCTTCGCCTTTTTCCAACCGCACGCCGACGGACAGCGAGCTGGCCGAAGGCCTCGTATACGCCAAAGCCCTGCTGCAGTACTGCCGTCCCGATATCCGCCTGGCCGCCATCGGCAGGAAATCGGCAGAAACCCTGCAAAATGCCGGCTTCCCGGCCCTGGCCATGCGCCATCCGGCAAACGGTGGTGCCAGCCTCTTCCGGGAACAGTTCGCACGTTTTTCCCAATAATTCCTTTAAAAAATCGGTTAAATTTGATTTTTACATTAAATTTATCAGCGTTTTTACGAAAACATGCAAGAAAATCATTGCATCGACTTCACAAATTGTTTATAATCATAGGTACACCACAGTATATACGAGCCTTCTCTCTCATACAGTGACGGCTCGTTTTTGTATACCCAAAGGGGGATTACGTATGAATAAAGAAATGCGCGATCTGCCGAGCCCGCAGGGCCTGTACGATCCGTCATATGAACACGATGCCTGTGGCATCGGTATCGTTGCCAATATAAAAGGGAAGAAGTCCTACGGCATCATCGACGATGCCCTGACCATCCTGGAAAACCTCCGTCACCGCGGTGCCGAAGGGGCCGACGCCAACAGCGGCGACGGCGCCGGCATCCTGGTCCAGATTCCACACCAGTTCTTTAAACGCGAATGTGAAGTCCTGGGCTTTTCCCTGCCCGACGAAGGCGAATACGGCGTCGGCATGATTTTTGCCCACCGCTATGAAACGTTCCGCAAGAAACAGATGGAAGCCTTTGAAGACATCGTCCGCTCCGAAGGCCTGTCCATCCTCGGCTGGCGCGACGTCCCGGTCGATGAAAGCCTGATCGGCAATATCGCCAAACAGACGTGTCCCCATTTCCTGCAGGTCTTCATCCGCAAAGACCCGACCATGAAGACCCAAATGGACTTTGAACGGAAACTGTACGTCATCCGCAAACTGGCCGAAAAAGCCATCGTCCCGGAAAGCCAGAAGAACGGCACGGACTTCTACATCGCCAGCCTGTCGTCGAAGACCATCGTCTACAAGGGCATGCTGACGTCTATGCAGCTGCGCCACTTCTTCCTCGACCTGTCGGACCTGGATTTCGTCACATCCATGGCTCTCATCCATTCCCGTTTCAGTACCAATACCTTCCCCAGCTGGGCCCGGGCCCATCCGAACCGTTATATCGTCCACAATGGGGAAATCAACACTATCCAGGGCAATATCAACTGGCTCAACGCCCGTGAAGGCAAGTCGAAATCGGACTTCTTCCCGGATATGGAAAAAGTCTTCCCCGTCGTCGACGATACGGGCAGCGACTCGTCCATGTTCGACAACTGCCTGGAATACTTGTACATGACAGGCCACTCCCTGCCCCACGCCATGATGATGATGATTCCGGAACCTTGGGAACGGGATCCCCTCATGAGCGATGAAAAACGTGATTTCTACCGCTACCATAACTTCATGCTCGAACAGTGGGACGGCCCGGCAGCTATCGGCTTCTGCGACGGCACGGTCATCGGCGGCATGCTCGACCGCAACGGCCTGCGCCCGGCCCGCTACTATGTCACCCGCGACGACCGGGTCATCGTAAGTTCCGAAGTCGGCGTCGTCAACATCCCGCCGGAAGACGTCCTCTATAAAGGCCGCCTGGAACCGGGCAAGATGCTCCTCGTCGATACGAATAAACAGCGCATCATCGACGACGACGAAATCAAGCATGAAATCGCCACGGAACACCCCTACCATGAATGGTACAAAGAACATATCGTCAACCTCGACGATCTCATGACGGGCCAGAACATCGCCAACAGCGATGCCATCATCCCCTATGACCTGAAGGAACAGGAAAAGGTCTTCGGCTATACCCAGGAAGACATGGACAAAGTCATCCTGCCCATGGCCCGCGATGCCCAGCACGCCATCGACTCCATGGGCGTCGACGTACCTTTGGCCGTCCTCAACGACCGTCCGCAGCTCCTCTATGATTATTTCAAAGAAAACTTTGCCCAGGTCACCAACCCGGCTATCGACGGCGTCCGCGAAAAGACGGTCATGTCGTCGGCAGTCATGGCCGGCAACGTCGCCAACATCATGGAACCGAACGAAGCATCGACGGCAGCCTTATACCTCAAAGGACCGATCCTGACCAACGAACAGATGTCGGTCATCAAGTCCCTCATGACGCCGAAACTGCGTGCAGCCACGCTGTCCATGCTCTATCCCGTCAACAGCGGTGCCGAAGGCATGGAAACGGCCATCGAATCGCTGTGCATCGACGCCTTGAAGGCCATCAAGAACGGCGCCAACATCCTCGTCCTGTCCGACCGCGGCGTCAACTCCCGCATGGCCGCCATCCCGGCCCTCCTGGCCTCGGCAGCCCTGCACCATTACCTCATCGACAAGGCCGTCCGTTCCGACGTCGGCCTCATCCTGGAATCGGGCGAACCGCGCGAAGTCCATCACTTCTGCACCCTCATCGGCTACGGCATTACGGCCATCAACCCGTACATCGCCCTGGAATCGATCAAGGAACTCATTGCCAACAAGAAGCTCCAGAAAATCGATTATGAAACGGCCAAACAGAACTACATCGACGCCGCCGTCAAAGGCATCCTGGCCGTCATGTCCAAGATGGGCATTTCTACAGTCCACAGCTACCACGGCGCACAGATTTTTGAAGCCGTCGGCATCAAGCAGGACTTGATCGACAAATATTTCTGCAACACGCCGTCCCGCATCGAAGGCCTGGGCATTGCCGAAATCGCCAAAGAAAACGCCCTGCGCCACGAAGAAGCGTACAGCACAGGCGATAAATTGGAACGGGGCGACTTCTATCAGTACCATAAAGGCGGCCAGCCGCACATCATCGACCCGGAAACGGTCCAGCTCCTGCAGAAGGCCGTCCAGAACGACGACTATGCGACGTATAAGAAATACGCCGACCACGTCAACCGCCAGACTATCTTCCGCCTGCGCGACCTCTTGGATTTCGAATATCCTGCCGGCAGCAGCATCCCTATCGAAGAAGTCGAACCGGTCGACTCCATCGTCAAGCGCTTCCGCACTGGTGCCATGAGTTACGGCGCCCTCAGCAAGGAAGCCCATGAATGTGTCGCTACGGCCATGAATCGCTTAGGCGGCATGAGCAACACCGGTGAAGGCGGCGAAGACTCGGCCCGCTTCAATACGGAAACGAACGACCGCATCAAACAGGTCGCCTCGGCCCGTTTCGGCGTCACCAGCGATTACCTCATCCACGCCGACGAACTGCAGATTAAATGCTCGCAGGGGGCAAAACCGGGTGAAGGCGGCCATCTGCCGGGCAATAAAGTCTACCCGGACATCGCCAAGACCCGTCATGCTACGACCGGTGTCGCCCTCATTTCACCTCCGCCTCATCACGATATCTACTCCATCGAAGACCTGGCCGAACTTATCTTCGACCTCAAGAACGCCAACCGCAAGGCTACGATCGGCGTCAAATTGACGTCCGGCGCCGGCATCGGCACGATTGCAGCCGGTGTCGTCAAAGCAAAAGCCGACGACATCGTCGTCAGCGGCTATGACGGCGGGACCGGCGCTTCGCCGCGTACCAGCCTGCGCCATGCCGGCCTGCCCTGGGAAATCGGCCTGTCCGAAGTCCAGCAGACACTGCTCCTCAACCGCCTGCGCGACCGCGTCACCCTGGAAGTCGACGGCAAACTGCTCACCGGCCGCGACGTCGCCATCGCCGCCCTCTTCGGCGCTGAAGTCTTCGGTTTCGGTACGGCGCCGCTCCTGGCCATCGGCTGCCATATGCTGCGTGTCTGCCACCTCAACACCTGCCCGTACGGCGTCTGCACACAGGACGAAAAACTGCGCAAACGCTTCAAGGGCAAACCGGAATACATCATCAACTTCATGCGCTTCGTCGCACAGGACCTGCGGGAAATCATGGCCCGCCTGGGCTTCCATACCATCGACGAAATGGTCGGCCGCTACGATTGCCTGAAACAGCGCGATCACTTCGGCAACTGGAAAGCCAAGACGGTCAACCTGAAGAACCTCCTGTACCGTCCGTACACCGACGCTTCCGTCGGCCAGCACTTCACAACACCTCAGGACCACAAGATCAACACGACCCTGGATATGTCCAAACTGGTCCGCATGTGCCGTCCGGCCCTGGAAGAACAGAAACATATCCGCGCCCGCCTGCGCATCAAGAATACGGACCGCGTCACCGGGACCATCCTGGGCAGTGAAATCACCAAACGCTATGGCGAAAAAGGCCTGGCCGAAGACACGATCATCTTGTCCTTCGTCGGTTCGGCCGGCCAGAGTTTCGGCGCCTTCATCCCCCATGGCCTGACACTGACCCTGGAAGGCGATGCCAACGATTACCTCGGCAAAGGCCTGTCGGGTGGCAAGATCATCGTATCGCCGCCGCGGGAATCGGTCTTCCCGGCGGAAGACAACATCATCATCGGCAACGTCGCCTTCTACGGCGCGACCAGCGGCGAAGCTTACATCAACGGCACGGCCGGTGAACGCTTCTGCGTCCGCAACAGCGGCATCAGCGCCGTCGTCGAAGGCGTCGGCAACCACGGCTGCGAATACATGACCGGCGGCCGGGTCCTCATCCTCGGCCAGACAGGGCGCAACTTTGCTGCCGGCATGTCCGGCGGTATCGCCTACGTCTATGACCTGGATCCGAACAAATGCAATAAAGACCTGGTCAAACTGGAACCGCTCACGGATGACGATGAAAAAGCGGCCGTCAAGACGATGTTGGAAAAACACGTCAAATACACGGACAGCAACTTGGGCCATATCCTCTTAGAAAACTGGGACGACACCGTCACTCACCTGACCAAAGTCATCCCCGAAGCCTATGAAGAAATGGTCGCCCTCATCGCCCAGGCGGAAGCCGAAGGCCATACCGACCAAGAAGCACACATGATTGCATTCGAAAAGAAACACGGAAAGAACGGAAAGAAATAAAAAAAAGGCGCTGTCGCGATGCGACAGCGCCTTTTTAGTGGTTAGCAGCTAGTGACTAGGGGTTAGCGGATGGCCAAACCTTCGTGTGACATTCTTTTTAAATTGTTCGTTGTTCGGGATAAAGTGCAGGAATACAAAAGGCTCCCATACTAGGGGAGCTGGCCGCCAACGGCGGTCTGAGAGGTTCTTCTGGAGAGGTTACCGTCGGCCGCCTGGCCCCTGGCTGGTTCGCGTGCTCCACTCCTCTTGCCGAGAGTGCCATTTTCTGGCGTGCTGAAACTCGCTACGCTCAAACAAAGCAGCACGCCGGACGCAAATAGCACGCACGGCATCCTACACGGTCCATAATGACCGTGCAGGCCGAGGTCGTTCCCGCAATGTCACCAGCCAGGGGCCAGGCATCCGACTTGATTTGCTATACTAATAATAAATTGATATAAGGATTTTTCTGATATATAATTAATGAAACAACAAATTCTCTTTGAGTTTGCTGCTTCATTTTTGGGAGATAGTATTTAGAAAAAGAGGTGCTGGCCCGATGATTCCCATCGAGGAAACTGTCTTTTCCCGCAAACGGTGGATAGAAAGTAAAATGCTCGCCTATGGCTTTCATAAAGCAAACAAAACTTATATTCTTGAAAAACCATTTCTTGACGGAGATTTCAAAACCGTCCTTTCCGTTACCCCCAAAGGACAGGTGACGGGCAAGGTCATCGATTCGATGACCCAGGATGAGTACTATCAGCTGCGACAGGAAACGGCTACTGGGCCTTATGTGAACCGGGTCCGTTCTGCCTATCGCTCCCTGCTCACGGATATTGCAGATTCCTGCTGCAGCGACGTCCTGTTTGCTTCATCTCAGGCCAACCGGCTGACCCAGGCCATCTTGGACCATTTCCAGGTCAAACCGGATTTTCCCTGGGAACATTCCGCCCGGTATCAGTCATACGGAGCCTTTCGCCATAGGTCCAACCGGAAATGGTTTGCCCTCATCATGAATGTAACAAGAGATGTGCTGAATAAAGATGGAAACACGTCTCCCATCGATATCCTAAATGTAAAGATTTCCCCAGCACAGGGAGAAGAGCTACGGAAAACCCCCGGCATCTATCCCGCTTACCACATGAATCACAAGACATGGATTTCTGTGGTCCTGGATGAAACCTTAGCGGATGAAAAGATTGGGGAGCTCATCAACACCAGCTATCAGTTAACGACCACTTAGCCTGGTGGGATAAGCCCTTGCACCCCTCCTTTCCCTCGTGTATACTATAGGGACAAATAGGTAGCCGCAGGCAGAGGAGGTCTTAGTATGACAAAAACGCAGCATGGTATCATAGCTTGTGTCATCGGGGCGACATCATGGGGTTTCAATGGGGTCGTCAGCCAGTTCCTGCTTTCTCATTATACCGTAGAACCGTCGTGGCTGGCGTCGATACGCATGTGCCTGGCCGGCCTGTTCCTGACCCTCATGATTTGGCCGACAAAGAAGGCCGAAATACGTCTTATGCTTCATGACCCGATCAGCCTGCGCCAATTAATTCTTTTTGCCCTCTTCGGTCTTATTTTGAGCCAGTTTTCTTATTTATCAGCCATAAAGAACTCGAATGCCGGCACGGCGACGGTCTTGCAAACATTAAGTGTCGTTTTCATGTCTCTTTATTTAGCCGTCCGTTTTCACAAACGGCCCACAGCCAGGGAAATCATATCGGTCTTCCTGGCCTTTGGCGGCGTCTATCTAGCCGCAACAGATGGGACTCCATCGGCAATGGTCATTTCCCCTTTAGGACTGACTTGGGGGCTTATTGGCGCCGTTGCCTGTGTCACCTATCCCGTCTTGTCTCAAGGGCTGGCCGCGAATTGGGGCGCCGCTGTCGCCAACGGGTTAGGCATGATGATCGGCGGGCTGTTCCTGAGCGTATCTTGTCAGGTCTGGACACTCTGGCCTGTTTTGGACCTGACGGGCTGGCTGGCCGTCGCTTTTATCATCATCATCGGCACGGCCTTGTCCTTTACGGCTTTCGTCACAGGCATCAGCGAAATCGGACCGATGAAAGCGACGCTCCTGGGAACGCTGGAACCGGTCATCGCTTCCGTAGTTTCGGCTATCGCCTTGGGCACGACCTTCCATACGGTTGAACTCATCGGTTATGCCTGCATCATCGCGACGGTCTTCATCATCATCTTGCAGAAGAAACCAGCTATTTCGTAATACGTACTTTTCGTGTATAATAAGAGATGAACGACTAATGTTTTTTTCATCTTTGAAGAAAGGTGTGTTACTTATGATTATTGATGATGCTGGCGGCCTTGTCTTCCGCCCGCCTAGTGAAGCCCGCAGCTTCATTCTGCGCGTTACTATCGGCTGTTCTCACAATACTTGCCGTTTCTGCGATATGTACAAAGCTTCTAAGTTCCGCATCCGTCCCATGGAGGAAATCGAAGGGATCATCGAGCGCGGCGCTTATGCCATGCCCTTTATCCGCCGTATCTTTCTGGCCGATGGCGACGCCCTGGTCCTGCCAACGGACAAGCTCATCGCTATCATGAAGAAGTGCTACGAAAAATTCCCCAACCTGAACCGCATCGGCGCCTATGCGACGCCGGCCGACCTGGTCCGCAAGACCCCGGAAGAATTGAAACGTCTTCGCGAAGCCGGTCTGGCCATCGTCTACATGGGCATCGAAAGCGGCGACGATGACGTCCTGAAACTCGTCGATAAGGGGACGACAGCGGCCCTCACCATCGAAGCCGGGAAAAAAGCCCTGGCTGCCGGCATGAAACTGTCGACGATGATCCTCCTCGGCCTGGGCGGTCAGGAACGGACGAAAGAACACGCCCTGCATACGGCCCAAGTCGTATCGGCCATCAATCCGACCATGCTCAGCGCCTTGTCGCTCATCATTCCTCACGAAGTCCCGCTCTATCAGGATGTCGTCGAAGGGACGTTCACGCCCTTGACGGCACGGGGTTTCCTCAAGGAACTGGACATGATCCTGCGCCATACGGAAATGACCAAGCCCTGTATCTTCCGCAGCAACCACGTTTCCAATCTCCTGCCTGTCGGCGGCACCCTGCCGATGGACAAGGAAAAGATGCTGGCCGCCTTGGAACGCTACATCCCGCAAGTCGATGACACGCTGCCACTACTCAACGATAACGGCAATTTCTGATTTTTTGCTGGAGGTGTTGCCTCATGAAAAAACTCTGTCTCCTGCTCCTTCTCTGTTTCCTGTCGGTCACGACGGCCCTGGCTGACAGCCCGCGCTTCGATAACATGCGGACCGTCGTCATCGCCGATACGACCCAGGACAGCTATGCGGCCCGTTTCATGAAAAGCCGGCTGAAACAGCCCTTCCGCATCCCCTACTGGGACCGCATCGAAACGGATACCGCCCTGTCGCCGTCCGACGTCAATATCGATACGCTGCGCACCCTGGCGGCTCAGTATAAAGCCGACGTCGTCCTGGTCCCGGTCGTCCAGACCTGGTACTGGCGGCAGCACATGGCCGGATTCTGGCGCTATGATGACGACGAAATCATCACGGAATGTCTCTATCACCTGACGGTATATGCCTACGATAAGCGGAGCGATACTTTCAGGAGCTATAGCGACAAAGGCCGTGAAGTCGAATCGGCATCGATTCTGAACGACCCCAACGAAATCCTGACGGAATCGATGGACCGCATTATGAAGAAGCTGCCCTATAAGCGCATCCCGACGGACATCGAAGACATCGCTGCCGGTGGCACGACATTGCAGACCCGGACCACCGAAGGCGGAGCAAAAATCCTGACCAACACCTTCCCGCAGGCCATTTGAGGTTAGGGATTAGTGGCTCGTGGCTCGTAAAAAAAGAGGCTGTCGCACGTGCGACAGCCTCTTTTTTTACGAACTTTTATTGATCCATGTTGCCATTTCGTGCAGGCCGGCTTCGGCTTTTTCCATATCGAAGGGCTCACCAAAGACGCGGTTCCGCCCGGCAGCTTTGGCTTTATAGAGCAATTGGTCGGCCCGGGCGAACATCGTCCGCAAAGAAACAGCTCCTTCACAGTATCCCCAGGTATAACCGCCGCTGACGGTGGGATGGCGCTGCACGGCCTCGAAGGGCTGCTTACACAGCTGATTCTGGAAGATTTCGACATAATGCTGGAAGCCGTCATGGGGCATAAAGGAGATAATGAGAAATTCGTCGCCGCCATAGCGGTAGACGCCGGTATAGCCAAAGTGCTTTTGAAAGAGCCGGCTGACAACGGATAAAATCTCATCGCCCCGGATATGACCATAGGTATCATTGTAGAATTTGAATTGGTCGATATCACAGATCATGACGCAAAGGGCCTTGCCAAAATACTGTTCAAAATCTTCCCGCAGTGCTTCGCGGTTCAGAAGGCCCGTGAGCTCGTCGGTCCGGCTACGCTGATAGAACTCTTCATTGCGGGACCGGAGAGTCATGCGGACCTGAGCAAAAGATAAAGCCAGATGACGCCTGGAAAAGATGATGACCAGACAGACCAGGTAAAATAAGACGATATCATATTGATCCTGCCAGGGCACTTCATGCCCCGTCACATCGATGACAGCGAACGTCGTGACCAGATTGACGGCGATGATGGGAATCAAGACCTTGATATTATCATAAATAGGCAGTAAATAGACCAGGATGAGTATGAGCAGGTATTCAAAGAAGAAACTGCTCCCGTTCTGGGTCGTAAAAAAGGAAAGACACGCCAGCGACGAATCGATGAGCAAAAAAACGTAGACCAAGTCATCTAACAGTTCCTCATCTTTTACGACTTCCCGAAGACATTGATAGAAACAGGCCAAAAAGACGAGATTGATGCCAAAAATCACCAAATAGACAGTCGTCGAATTAATAGTCGTCAAAACGGCGCCTACTGCCCTTGGCGCATAGGTTCCAACAAAACCGGTCATGGAAATGATACACAATAAACAGGCAACAAAGCTGCAAGCATAGAGATTATCCCGGATTTTCCGTTTTTTAAATTCCGGGTCCGATAAAATAGCCTGGATATCTTGAAAATCCCCTAGCGTCCTTTGGAACAGCTGCTGGATATATTTTTGTAAATATATGATAAATTTCATGCAAAAGCCCCCAATTGTATATACTTATCGTATCAAAACAAATGGGGGCTTGCAAGGGCTCATGTAATGAACTTAATGATTTCCTGGTACCGCTTCGATAAGGGGCTTCGCTTCAGCAGCCCGTTCCTTGGCTTCATGGGCTTCCATGTGACGGGCAAAGATACCCGCCAGGATAGAGCCGGTTACCTGATGGATAGCGGCACCGACAGCGGCAGGAATGGCGACGGCAGGCGCAAAGAAGACCGAAACCAGCGAAATGGCCAGGGCGTCGTTCTGCATGCCGACTTCCAGTGTAACCGAATGTTGCTGCTTTTTCCCTAAGCCCAATTTCCCCGTAACAAAATAACCGATGAGGAAACCACCGAGATTGTGCAGGAGGACCATGAGAATGATAAAGATGCCCATGTCCAGGATCTTAGCCCCATTGATGGCAATAACGCCGCCGACGATGACCAGGACACCAAAAGCGGATACGAGGACCAGTACCTTCGACAGGGAGGCAATATGCTTTTCCCCCATCAGGCGGTGCGTCAACAAGCCGAGGACCAGGGGAACCAGGATGACTTTCATGACCGTCATGGCCATAGCCATAAAGGAAACTTCGACCCACTGGCCGGCCAGGCCCCAGACGATGAAAGGCATCATAATGGGCGCCAACAACGTCGAACAAGTCGTAATGGAAACGGACAAGGGGACATCCGCCTTGGCCAGGAACCCCATGACGTTCGACGCCGTCCCACTGGGACAAGAACCGAGGAGGATCATGCCGACGGCGATTTCCGGCGGCATTTCAAAAGCCAGGACCAGGGCATACGCCAGCAGCGGCATAATCGTATAATGAGCCGTACAGCCGATGAGGACTTCCTTCGGCCGCTGGACGATCAACTTGAAATCCCGGGCGTGGAGCGTCATGCCCATACCGAACATGATGACGCCTAGCAACAAGACCGTATGCGGAACGGCCCAGAGAAAGGCATTGGGCATGAAATACGCCCAGATGACGACGAGAAAGACGATATACGTCAAATTTTTCCCAACAAAACCGCTTAACTTTCCAATGAAATCCATCATAGTCATGCACATCCTTTCCAAAATAAGACCTGATAAATACAAATACGCAAACGGTTTTGATGGAGCAAAAAAAAACTTTGCCTCTAAAAAGAGACAAAGTATTCACTCTGCGGTACCACTCTCATTGTCGTAACGACCACTTTTCCAGCATCTCCGGGACAGCCCATGTAATGCCTGGCAAGGTAACGGTTGCCTGCCGGCTGCGTCTACTAACAAAATGCGTTCGGGCAGCAGCTCCTGGACGACTTCACGCCGGGATCCCATCCTGCCTCTCAGCCACCAGCAGGTCTCTGTCATAGTTTCCCAAACCTTACTACTTCCATTCAACACTGTTTTGTATTTGTTGGTGCTTATTATATCGCGTCACCTCTGAATTGTCAATAAGATTTTAGGTTCGTTATACGTTACACCGATTAAGTTAAAGGTTTAATCTTAAAATTTTACAATATTTCATGGACTCGTTTTTGTAATTCCGGCACGACGTCGGCCTCGAACCAGGGATTCCTGGCCTGCCAGCGGAAGTTGAGCGGACTGGGATGGACGATGGGAAAATAGTCCGGCAGATAGGCCTGATAATTCCGCACGGTTTCCGTCAAATTGCGCTCTTTCCGGCCTTTTAGATAATAGTCGATGGCGTACTTGCCGACGAGGATAGTAAGTTTCAGGTCCGGCATGAGCTGCAGAATTTCACGATGGTATTCCTGGGCGATGAACCGTCTCGGCGGTTTGTCGCCCGTTTTGGCTTTGCCGGGATAGTAGAAATCCATGGGCATGATGGAGATGGCCGGCGAATAGAAAATCTGACTGTCGATGCCCATCCAGGTCATCAGCTTTTCGCCGGATTTATCATGGAAAGGAATACCCGATTCTTCGACCTTTTTGCCCGGAGCCTGGCCGATAATCAGGATTTTCGCTTCCTCGTGAATCTGAAAAATCGGACCGATACCGCGGGCCGTATACGCCGCGTTCCGTTCGTCCGTTTTTAATTGATCAATGATCTCCTGCAAATGCATAAAACGCCTCCTAAAGGGTAAAAAGCTTACCATAATACACGAATAGGCTGTGGTCAATCATCACAACGGGCCGTCCTGGCCGGGACGGCCCCTACGCAGGCGGCATATAGCCGCATTATTTTTCATCGCCTATATGCGATGCCATAGGGGACGCCCAAAGGGCGTCCCGCTTGATACACGGATAGGCTGTGGTGGAATATCACAGCGGGCCGCCCTGGCCGGGACGGCCCCTACGCAGGCGGCATATAGCCGCATTATTTTTCATCGCCTGTATGCGATTTCGTAGGGGACGCCCAAAGGGCGTCCCGCGTGCAATCCTGTAAATGGCCAAAGCATGTATGATGAGGGGGCACATAATCGCAATACCCTCATCATACGATTAAATGATAGTATATGATAGGTATGAACAGGGCCGGCAGGAAGTCGGCTACTTTCAATTTCGTCAGCTGGAACATGTTGAGAGCGATGCCCAGAATCATGACGCTGCCGACGGCATTGAGTTCACGGACGACATCCGGTGTCATGAGGGGCATGACGAAGGTCGCCAAGAGGTAGAAAAATCCCTGATAGAGGAAGAGGACGATGCCGACGGGGACGACGCCTAAGCCATAAAGAGTCCCGAAAATAAAGGACGATGTAAAATCGAGGGCGCTCTTGAAATACAAAAGGTCGTTACTTCCCAGCGCTGCCTGGACTGGACCGATAATGGCCATGGCGCCGATGACCTGCATGATGGATAAGGTGACGAAGCCCCGGACGAAGCGCGAGTCATCTCCGCGGCCCATTCGTTTCTTGAGAAATTCGCCGAAGCGGTTCATGCCATCTTCGATGCCGATGAGCGTCCCGACGAGGGTCCCGATGACCATGCTGGCCAGGACCAGGAGCAGGTTCTGACTCTGGACGGCCCCTTGTATCCCCATGATGGCCACACACAGCGAAATGACGCCAAAAATAGCTTTGGTAAAGCGCTCCGGTATGCCGCGCTTCAAAAAAAATCCCAGTAACGCTCCCAAAGAAGACGTCACGGCATTGACGATGACAGCAAACATGTAAATTTCCTCCTGACAAGTGAATTTATATTTATTATAGCAGAAAAAAGGGCTTGCCGCATGTGCGACAAGCCCTTTTTGAGTTTGAAGTTTGAAGTTGAAAGTTTGATGTGGATAATCGAATTTAATGGGCTGCTGTGGGTGATACGGCAGCGGCTTTCTGGTCGGCTTCGTAGTTAGAATCAAAGCGTTTGTTCAGATAGTTGACGTAAAGATAAGCCAGGACGGCGCCGGAAATGTTATGCCATGCACTGAAGACAGCCCCGGGGACACCAGCCATGGGCAGCGAGGCAAAGTGAGCTTTTGCCAGGCCCGTAGCCAAACCGGAGTTCTGCATGCCGACTTCGATGGACAAGGCGACCATTTTCTTCCAGCTCATGCCGCAGAGATGGCCGATGAAGAATCCCAGGGCATAGCCCAGGCAGTTGTGCAGGATGACGACCAGCAGGATGATACCCGAACTGTTGAGGATAGCATCGCGGCTGGCGCCGATGATGCCGGCAATGAGGAAGGAAATAGCCAGAGACGAAACGGCCGGCAAGTAGTCCGTCGCCGTATCAGCCAGCTTCGGCAGGAAGCTCTTGACGACGAGGCCCAGGGCAATGGGGACAATGACGATCTGCAAGATAGATAAGAACATGCCCACAGGGTCAAAAGAAATACGCTGACCGATGATAAGGTACGTCAAGAGCGGCGTCATGATCGGCGAAATGAGCGTCGACACACTGGTCATCGTAACCGACAGGGGGACATCTCCTTTACTCATGAAGGTGATGACATTGGACGACGTACCGCCCGGGCAGGTGCCGACGAGGACGACGCCGACGGTCAGCGCCGGGTCGAGATGGAACAGCGTCGAAAGGACGTACGCCAGGAAAGGCATAACGAGATACTGGGCACAGGCGCCAAAAAAGACATCTTTCGGCCGCTTGAGGACCAAGGCGAAATCGTGGACGCTCATGGTCATGCCCATACCGAACATGATGATGCCGAGAAGGACAGAGAGGACGGAAACACCGCCGACTTTTCCGAGGACCCAGGAAAAGCTCGTCGGCAGGGTCATGCCGATGATGAGGAAGATGACGGCGAGGACGCCGAAATATTTGCCGATGAGGGCACAGACTTTTTTCATAATGAATACCTCTTTTAACACAGTATGTTTATAAATGCAGAAAAAGAAACCTCCTGCCCCAGAAGGGAATTCTCCGAAGTTCCGAAGAAGCCCTGCCGGGGCAAGAGGTGAAATCAAAGACGGTTTATTTCATGACAGCGCCAGTGTTGGCAGACGTGACGAGTTTGGCGTAGCGGGACAGATAGCCTGTCTTGACTTTCGGTTCCGGCTGTTTCCATTCAGCCTTGCGTTTTGCCAATTCTTCGTCGCTGACTTCCAATTCCAGCTTACGATTGGGGATATCGATGGAGATAGTATCCCCGTCGTGTACCAGGGCCAGCGGACCGCCTTCCATGGCTTCCGGCGAGATATGGCCGATGCAGGCGCCACGGCTGGCACCGCTGAAGCGGCCGTCTGTCAGGAGAGCGACTTTCAAGCCCATACCGGTGATGACAGCTGTCGGGTTTAGCATTTCGCGCATGCCCGGACCGCCTTTCGGGCCTTCGTAGCGGATGACGACGACGTGGCCTTCTTTGATTTCACCGCCGATGATAGCGGCAATAGCAGCTTCTTCCGAATCATAGCATTTAGCCGTGCCCTTGTAGACCAAAAGGTCCGGTTCGACGGCACTTTCTTTGATGACCGAACCGAGGGGAGCCAGGTTGCCTTTGAGGACGGCAATGCCACCTTTATGCATATAAGCATCTTCGACGGAATGAATGACTTCGTGGTTGAGGATCTTCGCGTCTTTGATGCGGTCGCCGACCGTACCGGTAATGGTCTGGGCATCGGTATGGATGAGGCCTAATTTAGAGACTTCTTTCATGACGGCGCAGATGCCGCCGGCTTCATCGAGGTCCTGCATATGGTAGGTGCCGCCAGGGCTCATCTTGCAGATATAGGCGGCCTTACGGCTGATTTCGTCAAATTCGTCGAGCGAGAGGTCGACGCCGGCTTCATGGGCAATAGCCGGTAAATGAAGGGCCGTATTGGTCGAACCACCGATAGCCATGTCAACGGCAATGGCATTTTCAAAAGCTTCGAGAGTCATGATGTCGCGCGGTTTGATATCCTTGCGGACCAAATCCATGACGACCTGGCCGGCTTTCTTAGCCAGCATGCGGCGCAAGCCCGTGTAGGCAGCCGGAATGGTGCCGTTGCCGGGAAGGCCCATGCCGAGGACTTCGGTCATACAGTTCATGGTGTTGGCCGTGAACAGACCGGAGCAGGAACCGCAGCCCGGGCAGGCCTGAAATTCCATCTGGTGCATTTCTTCCGGCGTCATCTGGCCCGATTCCACTTTACCAGCGGCTTCGAACATGGTGCTGACGCTGATGTTCTTGCCGTTGTGGCGGCCGGCGAGCATAGGACCGCCACTGACGACGACGGTCGGGATATTGAGACGGCCGGCAGCCATGAGCATGGCCGGTACGATTTTATCGCAGTTCGGGATGAGGACCAGGCCGTCGAAAGCATGAGCTGTGGCAACGGCTTCGATGGAGTCGCAGATCAGTTCGCGGCTCGAAAGGGAGAAGCTCATGCCGCGATGCCCCATGGCGATGCCGTCGCAGACGCCGATGGACGGAAATTCAATCGGTGTACCGCCGGCAGCGGCTACGCCGAGTTTGACAGCTTCGGCAATATCGCGTAAATGGATATGGCCGGGAATGATTTCATTGAAGGCATTGCAGATGCCGATCAACGGCTTCTGTAAATCTTCGTCACTATAGCCCATAGCGTGGAACAAAGTACGATGGGCGGTTCGGGTAACGCCCTTTTTAACAACATCACTGCGCATGGTATTCATCCTTTCTCTTACATATCTTTAACAGCTTCTTCGCCGCGAGACAGGGAAATCTGGCCGGTCCGGGCAATTTCAATAATATCATAATCTTTCAGCATTTCCAGAAGGGCCTCGATATGGTCTTCCCGGCCCGTCAGGCGCAGGACCAGGGAACGGCGCTGGACGTCGACAATCTTGGCGTTGAACAGCTGAGCGATATTTGTCAATTCTTCGCGGGTCTGGGGCGTCGGGCTCTTGACTTTGATCATGGCCAGTTCGTAGCTGACGAAAGGCGCGTCGTCGAGATTGACGACTTTGATGACGTCGATGAGCTTGGCCAGCTGGTTGACAGCCTGGTCGAGTTCCCAGCGGTTTTCGACGGAAACGACGATATTGATCCGCGTGACGTCGGCTTCTTCAGTATAGCCGGCGTTGATACATTCAATATTGATGGCTCTGCGGCTGATCAGGCCGGATACGTGGGTCAGTACGCCCGGTTTGTTGTCGCAGAGAATGGCGATATGTTGTCTCATCATTTCCCTTCACCTCCCAACACCATCTGGTCCAGGCGCTTACCGCCGGGAACCATGGGATAGACATTTTCATCGGCCGGAATGAAGACATCGAGCAGTGCCGGACCTTCTGTCTGGAACAAGTTTTCTACGGCTTTGGCCAGGTCTTCCGGCTTATGGACGGCTGTCCCGGGGACCCCCATGGATGCCGATACGGCCGTCAAATCGGGATTATCGTTGATGACGGATTCGGCACAGTGGCCGTTGTAGAACATGCGCTGCCACTGATTGACCATGCCCAGGACATTGTTGTGGAGGACGATGGTCTTGACATCGACGCCATATTTATGGAGGGTTGCAAATTCCTGGCAGTTCATCATGATACTGCCATCACCAGTGAATAAGACGACTTTCGACTTGGGACAGCCTAATTTAGCTCCCATAGCAGCCGGCAGGCCATAGCCCATGGTGCCTAAGCCGCCAGAGGTGACGAAGCGGCGGGGCTTGTTCAGGTCAAAGAACTGAGCCGCCCACATCTGGTGCTGGCCGACGTCGGTGACGACAATCGTGTCATCATCAGTCCATTTCTGGACTTCTTCAAAGAGCTTCTGCGGCGAAACGGCATCGGCAAGGTCCCGCGTGGCGAAGGGATGAGCGGCCTTCATATCGAGGACGAAAATCCGCCATGCTTCGTAGCGGTCAGCCAGGTGCGTTTCATGGGCCGCCAGCTTTTCGTCGAGGAGCGGCAGGGACCAGCGGAGGTCACCGTTGACGCTGATGTCAGCGTGGACAATCTTGTTGATTTCTACTTTATCGATATCGAAGTGAACGATCTGCGCGTTCGGTGCGAAATTTTCGACGTCGCCTGTGACACGGTCGTCGAAACGGGCGCCGATAGCGACTAAGAGGTCGCATTTGGTAACAGCCATGTTGGCCGCATAGGAGCCGTGCATGCCGACCATGCCCAAGTGGGCGTCATACGTGTCGGGGACGCAGCCCTTGCCCATGAGCGTCGTCACGACAGGGACATGCATTTGCTGGACAATGTGTTTCAACCGATCCGACATGTTGGAAAGGACGACGCCGCCACCGGTAAGGATGACCGGGCGCTTGGCCTTTTCAATGGCTTCGACAGCGCGGTCGACATCGGCTTCACGGCCGACGTGACAACCTTGATAGCCGCGCAGATGAACTTCTTCGGGATATTCAAATTCAAAAGGTGTATCGAATACATCCTTGGCAATATCGACAAGGACCGGCCCGGGCCGGCCTGTAGTTGCGATGTAAAAGGCTTCTTTCAAGACCCGGGGCAATTCCTTGACGTTCTTTACTAAATAGTTGTGTTTCGTAATCGGTGTGGTAATACCGGAAATATCAGCTTCCTGGAAGGAGTCGCGCCCGATGAGAGGCGTAGCCACCTGGCCGCTGATGACGACGAGAGGAATGGAATCCATGTTGGCCGTGGCAATGCCGGTAACCATGTTGCAGACGCCAGGTCCGGACGTAGCAAAGCAGACACCGGGCTTACCCGTGGCACGGGCATAGCCGTCAGCGGCGTGGACAGCTCCCTGTTCGTGTCCTGTCAGGATATGGGGAAATTTGGCTTTATATAATTCATCATATAACGTCAGGACAGCCCCGCCGGGATAGCCGAAGACGACTTGTACCTGTTCACGTTTCAAGCATTCGATCACTGCTTGTGCTCCGGTCATTTTCATCTCATTCACCTCATCATAAAACATAACGCATACTTACAAAGAAGCTATTCTTCACTCAACCCGCTTCTTGGGTTTGATGTCTGATGTTTGATGTTAAAAGTTATCTCCAACTTCAAACACCAAACATCAAACTTAAAACTATCTTTTAGTCGTTCTGGTCGTTGTTATGGAGCCACGGCATCATAGCACGGAGTTTTTCGCCGACCTGTTCGAGCGGATGTTCAGCGTGCTGACGGCGCATAGCGAGGAAGTGAGCGCGGCCACCGGCTTTGTTTTCGAGGAGCCAATCTTTGGCGAAGGCGCCGGACTGGATGTCGTTCAAGACTTCTTTCATGGCTTTTTTCGATTCCTGGGTTACGACACGCGGACCAGCGGTGTAATCGCCATATTCAGCGGTGTCGCTGATGGATTTGCGCATCTTAGCCATTCCGCCTTCATACATGAGGTCGACAATCAATTTCATTTCATGGAAGGTTTCAAAGTAAGCGATTTCCGGCTGATAACCAGCTTCGCAGAGGGTTTCGAAACCGTTGGTGATGAGCTGGCAGATACCGCCGCAGAGGACTGCCTGTTCACCGAAGAGGTCCGTTTCCGTTTCTTCCTGGAAGGTCGTCTGGATGACGCCGGCACGCGTACCGCCGATACCGCGGGCATAAGCCAGGGCGAGGTCGAAACATTTTCCGGAAGCATCCTGTTCAACAGCGAATACGTCGGGGACGCCGCCGCCTTCTACGAACGTACGGCGGACGAGATGGCCCGGACCCTTCGGAGCAACCATGAAGACGTCGACATCAGCCGGCGGAACAATCTGTTTGAAGTGAACGTTGAAGCCGTGTGCAAAAGCGAGGGCACTGCCGGATTTCAAGTTCGGAGCGATTTCCGTTGCATATACGTCAGCCTGTTTTTCGTCCGGAATGAGGACCATCGTGACGTCAGCATCTTTGACAGCTTCGGCAACGGTCTTGACTTCGAGGCCGGCTTCTCTGGCTTTAGCTGCCGATTTGCTGCCTTCATACAAGCCAACGACAACGTCGACGCCGCTGTCTTTGAGGTTCAAGGCATGAGCATGACCCTGGCTGCCATAACCAACGACAGCCACTTTTTTGCCTTTCATAACGTCCCAATTTACGTCCTGATCATAAAATACTTTTGCCATAATAACATCTCTCCTTGAGTATAAAATAATTTATCTCGTTGGGATTTAGAGATTCGTCGAAAGAGGCCAACAAAAAAAACTCCGCCCCTCACTGAGGGACGGAGTACTATTCCGCGATACCACCCTGATTCCCGGTGCATTGCTGCAACCAGGCTCTCTACAACGTACCAACATACGCGTTTCCTATAACGTGGAAAAATCGTCAGTGCTTAATCTTGCTTCAGCACTTCTCTTCGGGGATGATTTTCAATCGCCATTCATTACCGGCTCGCACCAGCCGCCGGTTCTCTGGGAATGTCCGGACGAACTACTCTTTCCCGTCATCAGATTTCACTATATGCTTTTGCGAGCCGTTATCGTTGCGGCCCGTTTGAAAAGCTTGAACACATTCTACAAAAACCTGCGCCGTTTGTCAATGGCTTTGGGGAAATTTTCCGAAAAAAGTTTGGTTAAACGTTTTTCTACCTAAAATCATTAAGCCCGACGATTGCCAAGATACCATTTCACAAACTGCTGGGCAATGCGGCCATTGCGGCCGGAGTGTTCCATTTCCCAGCGGACGCCTTCGACGCGCAGTTCTTCCGGATCCAAGGTAATCCCGACTTTTTTCAATTCATGGGCGATGATCTGCAAGTATTCGTCCTGTGTCGGTGCCGAGTAATGGAGGATGAGGCCGAAGCGGTCCGACAGGGAAATGGATTCGTTCGTGCTGTCGTCGCGATAGACTTCATCCAGTTCATCATTGCGGTCACGCCACGTTTCCTTCAAGAGGTGGCGGCGGTTGGACGTCGCATAGATGAGGACGTTCTTCGGCTGCGGTGTGACGCCGCCGTCGATGGCCGATTTGAGATATTTATACTCTTTTTCATTTTCATCAAAGGACAGGTCGTCGAGGAAGAGGATGAACTTCTTGCTGCCGATGTCACCGAGCCGTTCCATGAGCTGCTGCAGGTTATGGAGCTGGCCGCGCTGGACCTGGATGAGGCGCAGTCCCTGTTCGTGATAGCGGCAGACCAGGGCCTTGACCGCCGTCGACTTGCCCGTCCCGCGGGAGCCCGTCAGGAGGACGTTATTGGCTGACCGGTTGGCCAAAAAGGCCGTCGTATTGGCCAGGAGCTTTTCCTTCTGGGCCGCATAGCCGATGAGGTCATCCCATTCGAGATGCGGGAAGTTTTCGATGCCGATGAGGTTGCCGTCGTCGCCGATACGGAAGGCCATGAACTGAGCCAGTTTGCCCCGACCATAGACTGCATAATGATGCAGTAAAGCCTTGGTCGCTTCTTCCGGTGTCGATGCCGTCATGAGAGCCGTTTCCAAAGTCTGGACATAGCCATAGACTTTGGGGACAGCCGGCTCATAGTTGTCGAGGAAATCGACATCGAGGAAATCCGAAGCGGACTGTTGCAGATACGGCCAGAGTAAGGTCATGTCCAGCAGCAGGGCCTTGGTCATGCCCGTGCCGGCCTTCCCCGACCGTTCGATGGCTTCGGCAGCGACGGTATTGCCTTCCCCCAAGAGGTAGAGGAAATACTGGCGCAGGATGTTGCCGCTGAGGCCCAGCTGTTCAGCCCGTTCCAAAAGGACAGCCGCTGCTTCATGCTTGCCAAAGGGATTATCCCCCTGTTCCTGGACCGCCAGCAGTGCCTTGATGACGGAATCATTTAAAAAATTGCGGCACACGACGAGGCCGCGCAGACTCTTATTTTCCATATGAAAACCTCCCCATAACCCTTTACATATTGGGGCTATTATACCGCCGCCAGGCCACGGTGGTCAAGGAAGTTTCGTCATATTTATACGGTAAAAGGTTTTACTCAACTACTTTTCCGGACGCAGGGCGTCGGCCATCTTGCACATGCGGACGATGGGTTTGACATCGTGGACCCGGACAATGGTGCAGCCTGCCAAAACGCCGGCTACACAGGTCGTCTCAGTCCCTTCCATCCGTTCCGTCACCGGCAGGTCCAGGATCTTGCCGATGAAGCCTTTCCGGCTCGTTCCCAGGAGCATGGGATAAGGCAGGGCCGTCAGTTCCTGCAAATGTTTCATAACGTAGACATTCTGGTCAAAATCCTTGCCAAAGCCGATGCCCGGGTCAGTGATGATCTGGTCCTGGCTCATGCCTGCCTGGTCAGCAATGATGGCCGAGCGGATGAAAAAGCGTTTCATATCTTCGATGATATCGTCGTATTCCGTACCCTCCTGGTTATGCATGACGACGACAGGGACGCCGTATTTGGCGGCGACAGCAGCCATCTTCCCCGGTTCCGGCGCGTATTGGAGGCCCCAGATATCATTCATGATATGGGCGCCCGTACTCATGGCATATTCAGCCGTTTCCGCCTTGTACGTATCGACAGAAATGGGCACTGGGCAGGCTGCGACCAGGCGCGGCAAAATCGTTTCCAGCCGGGCGATTTCTTCAGCTGCCGAAATCGGCGTAAAGCCGGGACGTGCCGATTCAGCACCGATGTCGATGATATCGGCGCCGTCAGCTACCATCTCTTCCATATGCTTCAAGGCCACATCGACGTTATTCCATTTCCCGCCATCCGAAAAAGAATCGGGCGTATAATTGAGGACGCCCATGACCAGCGTCCGTTCCCCAACGGTCAGCGATTTTCCATCTTTCCAATGATAATGACGAACTTCCATGCTAATTCCTCCCAACAAAAAAGAGATAACGAAGGCGCCCAAAAGGACGCACAGTCGTTATCTCTAAAAACTCAAGTCCGTAACCTGTACGTTACCCGTCCATTATAACAAAAGAAGCGTATCCTCACAAGTAAACGGAAAATCCTACTACTATACTAGTTGAAATTATGGAATAGAACGCATTATCGGATATGCCCTTAGCAGTATCGGCCACGTTTTCAGTGCTTCTAACATCACAAAATACTTGAAGAGTGAACATCGAAAAGTTTCTAACGATACCGTAATAAAGACATAAAGGACAATTACCCCAAATACGTCGTTTCTATGGATGAACTCGACTTTAGTCACGATGGAATCCAACACTATAACATTCGTAAATTTTTGCAGCTCCCCCATGATTTATTAAATATGTGAAAAATGGAAGTTTGTTGACGTAAAGTAACTTCATGATATACTAAAGATGGTTTTATCTTTATGGTTCTATGCAAAGGGGGATTCATCATAATGAAAAAAACGCCTGTTATCTTCACCGGTCACGGCAGTCCGATGCTGGCTATCGATGAAAACGATTTGACGCGTGAAATGCAGCGCGTCGGCGCAGACGTTCTAACCAGCGAAGACAAGCCCAAAGCCATCCTGGCCATCTCGGCCCACTGGTATGTCCCGGGCACGTACATCCAAAGTGCCAAAAAGCCGCGGCAAATCTACGACATGTACGGCTTTCCGGAAGAACTCTATCAGCTCCAATACCCGGCCAAGGGCTGCCCGAAACTGACCCAGGACGTCTGCCAGCTTTTGGGCAACGCCGTTTCCATCGACGATTCCTGGGGCATCGACCACGGAACATGGAGTGTTATGGTCCATATGTTTCCTAACGCGCCCATCCCAGTCGTCCAGCTTTCCGTAAACAGCCTGTTTACGCCGGACCAATGCTTCGCACTCGGCCAGAAACTCGCCCCGCTCCGTGAAGAAGGCTATCTCATCTGGGCCAGCGGCAACATCGTCCACAACTTGCGCCGCGTCGAATGGAACAAGCGCGGCGGCTCTGAAGCGGCCAAACATTTCAACCAAGACATCGTCGATAACGTCACAAAGGGCAACCTCGACGCTGTCATCCACTACGAAAACCACGAACACGCAGCCTACGCCGTGCCGACACCGGAACACTACCTGCCCCTGCTCTATTGCCTGGGCGCAGCCGGAACGGACAAAGCTACGCCATTCAATAATACCTGCACCTTGGGATCCATGGCTATGACCGGATTCGTCTGGGCGTAAAAAAAGGGCTTGTCGCATGACGACAGGCCCTTTTTGAGTTGTTAGTGGCTAGTGATTAGGGGTTAGCGGATGGTTTTAACTTTAAAAGCCCTCGGCTCGTGGAAATGGCCGTGGTTCGTAGTTCGTAAAAGCCTGCCATTATACCAGAATGGGCGGTGATGGAATTTCTCAGCGGGCTGCCCTTTGGGACAGCCCCTACGCACAAGGCCACAGGCCGTGTATTTTTTTGCAGTCTGCAGGACTACAGCGACCGGCCACCTGCGAATTGCGGCTTGCGTTTATTTTTCGTCGCCTATATGCGATTCCGTAGGGGATGCCTAAAAGGCGTACCGCCGTGAATCCTGTGCATAGCCGGAATTTAAGTTGAAAATTTGATGTTGATGGGGATGGTTTTAATATCAACCCATCACGATGAACGATGAACTACAAACGATTGGCGAGTTCTTTGATGGTCCCCTTTTCGATTTCGAAGAGGTGGATCGTGTCTGTTTCTCCGGCCAGTTGTTTTTGGACTTCTTCGGCCAGTTTCAAGGTGGCGTCGGAGCAGGTGAACAAGAATATCTGTTCTTTTTTGCCCAGGGAGGCCAGGAACTGGATGGCTTCTTTCTGGCGTTGTTCGTCGAAGCGGACTAAGATGTCGTCGAGGATGAGCGGCATCGGCTCGATTTGTTTGGAGAAGGCCATGGCCAGACTGATGCGGATGGCCAGGTAAATCTGGTCGCCCAAGCCGCTGCTCCACTGTTTTTCCGGGACGCGGCGCTGGCTGCCGTCGACGGCAAAGAGCTGTTTGCCATCCAGGCTGGCCTGCAACGTATAGCGGCCCTGGGTCATGAGGTTCAGGTATTCGCCGGCCTGGCGGATGACGACGGGCTGACGGACCCGTTCGTAATATTCCTGGGCTTGTTCCAGCATGTACTGGGTATACATATTGGTCAGCCAGTCGTCGACAGCCCGATCCAGTTCAGCCTTGCGGTTCTGTTTGGCCTGCAGGAGCTTACCGTATTCGTCGGTCTTGGCCATCTGGCTCAGGCGTTCGATGATGCTGCCCCGTTTTTCAGCGACTTCAGCCAGTTTCTTTTCGGCATCGGCAATCTTTTTCTGGTAGTAATCGCGTTCGTCCGTCCAAGTCTTCAAAGTGTGTATCTTCAATTCATGGCGCAGTTCGGACAGGTTCTTCGGCGTCTTGGCGATGAGGCGGATATGGGCTTCGGTCTGGTCATAGACTTCTTTATACTGATGGAACTGACGGAAGCGCAGGACTTTGCTGCGAAATTCCCCTTCCGACTGGGCTCCCGTCGCCTTGAGCAGTTCCTGCTGCTGCTGGATGCGCTGCTGCCGTTCTTCACCAAGGCTGACAATCTGGCTTTCCCGTTCTTTCTGCTGGCGGTCCTGTTCTTTCGCCACTTCGGCCTGGACGCGGATATCCTGCCACTGTTTATAAATGGCTTCGACGGCATCCGGTGACACGGTCTGTTTGACGCCGACTTCGCGGAAAATCTGTTCTGCCGTATCGCTCCAGCGGGAAATGGCTCCTTTTAATTCCATCTTGCGCCGTTTCCAGTCCGATGCAGCCGTCGTCACGTCATGCCACGTATCCCAGGCTTCTTTCGCCTTGGCCACATCCGTCGTATCGAGCTTGCTGAAACTGGATTTTTGGCGCCAGCCGTCCCAGGCACTTTCACAGGCCAGGAGCTGTTTCTTGCAGGTATTGCCATCGGCCTGCCATTTTTCATAGATGGCGTCATACATGACTTTCTGTTCTTTCTGCCAGGCGTTCTTCGTTTCCCGGGTCTGCCAATCCAGGTACTGTTTGCGGACGGCATCCAGTTCCTGGAGCCAGCGTTCATTCGATTCATCCGTGCTGAGGGTAATTTCCGCTTCCTTGGCCAGGTCGCCGATTTTCCCGTTGACGCTGGCCAGCCGGCCTTCGATTTCCGCGATTTTACGGGGAATCCGGTCGGCGCCCGTACTCTGGCGGACTAAAGAAATGACGGAGATGACGACGCAGGCTGCCGCTCCGCCGAGGCCTACAGTCGAATCGAAGTGACCCATGTAGACGGCAGCGACGCACAGGGCGGCCAAGACCAGGAAGGCGACGCCGACGAAGGTAAAGGCCTTCGACGAACTGGCCGGTTCCGTTTTCAGCCATTCCAGCTGTTCCTGTATCTTCTGGCGTTCCATGACGACATTCTGGATTGTCGCCACAGCGGTCCCGATGACTTCCCATTCGTCTTTAGTCTTTTCAGCCGCTCCGTCTTCCCCGTCTTGGGACGAGACGTTCTTCGGCTTATCGGCCTTCCATTTTTCTAGATCCTGCCGGCTGTGGTCGAGGGCGGCGGCTGCCGAAATCCCCTGGGTCCAGTTGACGGCGGTCGGAATATCCTTACCATCGGTCCAGGTTTTGAGCAAATCGGCTTGTTTCGTGCCTTCAAACTCCCAGTCCATTTCCTTATCTTCATGGTCCGAGAGTTCGGCCAGGCCTTGTTTCCATTCGCCGACGTGATGATACATCTCATCGAGCTGGGGGCCGCAGGCCAGCCAGCGGTTCCACGATTTCTGGAAAGCCGGGCCTTTGCGGCTCGTCGCCTTGAGTTTGCGGACCTGGTCGTCGATGGCTTTGATATTTTGTTCCAGTTCGGCCCACTTTTGAGCGCCATCAGCGGGGAACTGGGAAACGTCTGCCAGGGCCTGCATGTGCTGCAAGGCATCCTGGCCGCGCTTATAGACATCCCAGGCGGCAATGGGCATGGAAATCCGTTCAATCTGCTGCTTCGATTCTTCGATGTCCAGGCGGATGCGGTTTTCGATTTCGTGGGTCGTCTGTTCCGTTTCCTGCAAGCTGGCAAATTCATCTTCATCGTAAGCCATGCCGTTGATGCGGCGGTCGAAATCTTTCTGTTCATTGAGCAGGGAGTTGATGGGCTTCTTGCCCTGCGGCGAAGCGACCAGGAGATTCCCCATGTGCTTGGTCACTTCACTGCGGGCCATCCCCATGCTGACGCCACCTTCGATGCTGAAGAAATGGCTGCGCACGGCTTCATTGGATAGGATTTTAAAGCCCTGCAAGTCTTCCAGGCCCATGGCAAAAATTTTATCATACGTCTGGCGGTCCAGTCCGTGCCACCACAGGTCTGCCGGTTCGTCCTGAACCTTCTGGCTGCCGTCAGACAGGAAATATTCTTTTTCATTGCGGACGATCCGGTATTCTTTCCCGTCTTCCCGGCGGATACCCATGCTGCCGAAATAGCCTTTCCAGTCTCCGCGCAAATAACCGAAGAACATGGACCGGACATATTTCATGAGCGTCGTCTTGCCGCTTTCGTTGCGGCCGTGCATGACGATCAGGCCGTGTTCCGGCGGATTCCAGCTCACACCATGGTAAATCCCGAAATCATCCAAATGCATCTCTGTAATCTTCATACTGCTTAACCTCTTCTATGTTCCAGCAATTTCTGTACGCCAAGCCATTTGGCTTTCTCGAACGTTTCCAGCAGTCGCTCATCCGTCAATGCCCGGCCATACGTGCCGAGGCGCTCAAATTCCGGACGGCTCATAAGGATATCCCGCAAAGCCCTGACTTTCTCTTCAGGAGCCAGCTTTTCCAGTTTGTCGAAGACGTTCAGATAGTCGCCGACGGAGTCTGGCAATTTGCTCCGTTCACCCAGGTTCATCTTGGGCCGGGCCAGGTTGCGCAGGCGTTCGACCATGACAAAAGCGTATTTCCCCTGTTCTTCTTCGCGCCAGCTGTCCAGCCAGTACTGCGTCGCTTCGGGATTGTTGAGGACGTGGTACATGCTGCCGGAGCCGGTGAAATTGACTGTCAGGAAGGTCGGCTTGCCGATATTGCGGCGCACTTTTTCCTTGGCAAAGCGGACAGACTCGCGCAATTCCGACACCGATTCGATGCCGTCGATAGCAAGGTCAATGCTTTCCCAGCGGACGATGCTCGTATCGATAAATTCCAGGTCCGTCGTCCCATAAGGGCCGACTTCGACGTAATAGCAGCCCCGCGGCCCCGTTTCGGTACAATCCAGGCCCTGCGGGTTGCCGGCATAGACGATATATGGCTTTTCACAAAGGATTTCATGCTTATGGATGTGTCCCAAGGCCCAGTAATCCATGCCGCACTCCTTTAAATCTTCCAAGGTACATGGCGCATACGTCGATTCCCGGCTGCCGACCTGAGTATGGAGCATACCGATAGAAAAACGGTCACCAGCGGCACGGTTGAATTTCCAGGCCAGGTTTTCCCGCTGTTCGCTCTTAGCATAACTCTGGCCATAAATAGCCGCCACTTCTTCGCCATCGACGACGAGGGGCACCCGTTCAACCGATTCCGTCGGGAAGATATGGACATTGGGCGGAAAGGGAATCTTCGCCTTCCACGCTTCCAGAGGGTCGTGATTGCCCAGGACGGCAAAGACTTGTATATTATTTTGTGCCAATTTATGCAAGAGGCGCACGTAATCGAGCTGTGCCGTCAAGTTGTGATCGGCACTGGTGTAGACATCACCCGTGATGAGGACAGCGTGGACTCGTTTATCAATGGCCATCTGGACGATTTTCTGGAAGGCCCGGACAGGCGCTTTCCCGACGATACGCTGCCACCGTTCATCAATGGCGGCAAGGTTATGGAAGGGACTCCCTAAATGAAGATCACCGCATTGAATAAAACGCAAACTTTTCGCCATTAGTATCCTTCTTTCTCTGACCATGCCCCATGCAATGCCGCAACGGCATCGCGGAGCTTGCAGCTGGGAATTTTTGAAAATGACAGGAGAAATTCTTTATCCGTTTCCTGCGACGGTGTTTCGTAAAAAGACTTCATGGATAAGACACGACAGCCTTGCTGTTCCGCCCGGCGGCGCAATTCTTCTTCCGGAAGAGGGCTGTGCAGGCGGATATGGCAGTACACGCCGGAAACCAGGCGCCCTACGACGATGTCGCTGCCAAAGGCTTCGACCAGGAGTTTCCCTAACAGTTCCCCTTTTTCCTGATACTCCTTGCGCAATCGCCGGACCTGGCGGGAGAGTTCCCCGCTGTCGATATATTCAGCCAGTACGCATTGTTCCGGCACCGAAGCGCCCTGGCGGAACAGGCCGCGCCGCTGCTCATAGAGGGGCATGAGCGGTGGCGGCAGGACCATATAGCTGAGACGGATAAAAAAGGGCAGTACCTTGGACAAGGCGCCCATGTAGACGACGCGGCCCTGACGGTCCAGTCCTTGCAGGGCCGGGACAGGCCGGCCATAGTAGCGCAATTCGCTGTCATAATCGTCTTCGATGATCAGGCCGTCCGTCTTTTCCGCCCAGCGCAGCAGGCGGTGGCGGATACCGGCCGGCATGACAGTCCCCGTCGGGAACTGATGGGACGGGCTGACGTAGACCAGGCGGACGCCGCTGGCTTCCAGGGCATCGACGTGGAGCAGGCCGCCGCTGATGGGAATGGGCACGATGGAATAGCCGCTGTTGCGGAAAATCTCCCGTCCCAGGCGGAAGCCCGGGTCTTCGACGCCGATGCAGGTATATTTATCATGGAGCAGGTTGGTCAGGACTCCGAGGAGGGAAATCGTCCCGGCGCCGATGATGATCTGCGACGGATCGGCATGGACGCCACGCGTTTCGTAGACGTAGCGGCTCAAAGCCCGGCGCAAATCGGGGACGCCCTGGTCATCGTTGGCCGCCAGCAGGCGGTCTGGTTCTGATAAAATCCGATTCATATATTTCCGCCAGATGTCGAGGGGGAAGCGTTCCAGGGCCATATCGCCGCTGGCAAAATCATAAGCATAGACGGGACGACGGCTGGCCTCGCACAAGACCGGCGCCGCTGCATCCGCTGGCCGCGGCTCCAAGCCTCCCAGGGAAGCCACTTCATAGCGAGCCTTATGACGGCGCAGGATATAACCTTCGCTGGCCAGCTGGTAGTAAGCCTTTTCGACGGTCATCTTGCTGATACCCGCTGCCTGAGCCAGTTCGCGGACCGAATCGAGGCGCATACCGGCTACCATCCGGCGTTCCTCGATTTCCCGGCGATAATACTCATAGATTTGTACATAATAAGGTTTGCTGATAGATTTATCGAGTTGCAGCATCGTGACCTGGCGCCGTCTCCTTTCCTTGAACTACAGACATGGTGGAAATATCTCTGCAATATTATATTGTACCGAAAAAAGGGCGTCGTGGCTAGTGGCTAGTGGTTACTGCGCCATGGCCGCTGCGATGGCAGCGCCGACTAAGGGGCCGTCTTGGACCAGGACCGGTTCGACGGGAATCTGATTGTCCCGGCTCACGCCTTCATTCTGACAAGCCTGCATGGCGTCTTCCATCATGAACAGAGCACCGCGGACGTGTTCCAAAAGGCTGCCGTCGACGGCGACAGACTGGGCCGGGACGGGCCCCTCGCCATAGAGATGGCGCAGGATGCCGCAGCTGACGGCCCCGGCCAGCTGGGCAGCGCGGACGAAGATGGCCGCACCGATGTTACGGATAGGCCGCACCTCATCGATGCGGACGATGCGGTCCCATACCCGGCCCATCGCCAGCTGACCCTGGTGGTCATCGTCATGGCTGATGAGTTCATTCATGACGGCTGTCGAAAAGTGCGGCAAATCCTGAGCCTTGAAATAAGATAACAAGGTCTGCCGGAAAATTTCTGCCGCATAGGCCCCGCTGACCGTCTTTTCCAGCAAATGCTGTCCCGGCTGGGTCGATAAGGCATCAACGGCTTTATCCCAGCGATTGCGCACGAGGCCGCCATAATCACCGGCTTCCAGATTGACGACCATATCCCAGGCCGGTTCATAATAGCAGGCGTTGAAGCCCGTACCGCAGACGACTCCCATACGGACGCGTTCCATCGTATACGCCGCCGACAGCAAGAGGGCCGTCGTATCATTGACCAGGGCTGACGGCTCGATATTTGTCAACCCCTGCCGTGCCAAGGCTTGTTCCAACAGCTGATTGATGAGCTGCCCTTCGACTCCGGGAACGGCGATTTCTTTAGACCACGACAGGAGCCGGGCATCTTTCAGGCATTCCTGCTGCATGGCAAAGGAAAAAGTATGGCCCAGCTTATAAATCGTATCCTTGCCGGCGACCTGGCCGACGAGGCGGGCCAGGAAATCGAAGAGCCCTTCAGCCGTCGCCGCGGGAGACAGGTAGTCGTATTGCCCGGGCAGCCGCAGCGGCTGGCACACCTTCTTCTCGATGATATAGCAATGGCGGCCTAATAATCGGACCCGTGAAGCCCGCACGTTCGTACCGCCAAAATCCAGGGCCAGATAGACGCCGCTTTCGTCACCGCCAGGCAGGGACACGTAGGATTTTTCCGCCGATACCGTCGCCTCGTCCTGTCCCTCCAGGGCCCGCTCTATATCGGCAGCAAAATCACGGGAAATCTGCTGCAGCCGTTCGTCGGTCAAATAAAAATAGCGGGCAATATTCATCCAGTCCATCCGTTCTTTCATGGCAGTGATCACCTCTTGTAAAATCGTAAATCTATTATACTATAATCTGCCAGCCTTTGTCGTCGTTCCTCCATGATTTCTATGATATACGTCGATTGTCAACGGTTGACTTTTTGTGACAATAGGCTATAATCATAGGCAGAGTGAGACCGAATCATAAGGGTCGCACGAAGGGGTACACCACCTTGGGTGTAATTCTTCGTGCGACCCTTTTTTTCATTTAGAGAGAAAGGAGGGCCATCCATGGTACGGATCAACGGCAAAGACATCGCAGCAGCCGGCCAGAACCTGCTCGCTTACCTGACCGATCAAGAATATCGTACAGACCGCATTGCCATCGAACTGAACGGCACCATCATACCGCGCAGGGATTATGACAAAGTGACCTTGAAAGACGGCGATTCTATGGAAATCGTCCACTTCGTCGGCGGGGGCTGATTCCTGCTGACCAAGCGAAACAGACAGACCTATCAATCATCATAAAAGGAGTGTTTTCCCAATGGAAAAAAAAGATACCCTGGTCCTCGGCGGCCACGAATTTACATCGCGCTTCATCTTAGGTTCCGGTAAGTTTTCTGTCGACCTCATCAAGGCCGCTGTCGAACAAGGCGGTGCCCAGATCGTAACCATGGCCCTGCGCCGCGTCGAAGCCGGTCAGAAAGATAACATCCTCGATTATATCCCGAAAAACGTCACCCTGCTCCCGAACACGTCGAGCGCCCGCACGGCAGACGAAGCCGTCCGCATCGCCCACTTGTCCCGTGAAATCGGCTGTGGCGACTTCATCAAGATCGAAGTCATGCGCGACTCCAAATATCTCCTGCCGGACAACAACGAAACCATCAAAGCCACGGAAATCCTGGCCAAAGAAGGCTTCGTCGTCCTGCCCTATATGTATCCGGACCTCTATGCAGCCCGTGCCCTGGCTGACGCCGGCGCCGCTGCCATCATGCCCTTAGCTTCGCCGATCGGCACCAACAAAGGCTTGTCGACAAAAGATTTCATCCAGATCCTCATCGACGAAGTCGACCTGCCGGTCATCGTCGACGCCGGTATCGGCCGTCCGTCCCAGGCTTGCGAAGCCATGGAAATGGGTGCCGCTGCCATCATGGCCAATACGGCTATCGCTACGGCCGGGGACCTGCCGCTCATGGCCAAAGCCTTTGGTGAAGCCATCCGCGCCGGCCGCAATGCCTACCTCGCCGGCCTGGGCCGCGTCCGTGAAACGGCTTCGGCATCGGATCCGCTGACAGGCTTCTTAGGCGATTAAGGAGGAATGAACATGACGGAAGAAACCAAAACCATCGACCAAAGCAAACTCATCGATCATATGAAATATCTGCCGGGCATGGAAGTCATCGATTCGGACATGCTCGACCAGGTCGTCGCTATCCACGATTCCTTCAACAACGACGATTTCACCGAAAAAGATGTCCGCCTGGCCTTGTCCAAAGAACATCTGGACCCGCGGGACTTCATGGCCCTCTTATCGACAGCTGCCGCTCCTTTCCTGGAAGAAATGGCTCAGAAAGCCCATTTAGTCACACGGCGCCACTTCGGCAACAACATCACCATCCTGACGCCGATCTACTTCGCCAACTACTGCGATAACTACTGCATCTACTGCGGCTTCAATTCGCACAACAAGATCAAGCGCGCCCGCCTGACCGACGAAGAACTCCACCGCGAATGTAAGAACATCGCCGACACGGGCATCGAAGAAGTCATCATGCTCACCGGTGAAAGCCCGAAGATGAGCGATATCAAATATATCGGCAACGCCGTCAAGATTGCCCGCCAGTACTTCCGGGTCATCAACATGGAAATCTATCCGGTCAATTCGGAAGACTATAAATATCTCCACGAATGTGGCGCCGACTATGTCACGGTCTTCCAGGAAACATACAATTCCGACAAGTATGCTACCCTCCATCTGGCCGGCCACAAGCGCATCTTCCCATACCGTTTCTATTCCCAGGAACGGGCTATCCTCGGCGGCATGCGCGGCGTCGGCTTCGCAGCCCTCTTAGGCCTGGACGATTATCAGAAAGACGCTTTGGCTACGGGCATGCACGCATGGCTCATGCAGCGCAAATACCCGCACGCCGAAATTTCCCTGTCCTGTCCGCGCCTGTGCCCGATCATCAACAACGATAAGATCAACCCGAAGGACGTAGACGAACGGAAATTGACGCAGATTATCTGTGCCTACCGCTTGTTCATGCCCTATGCCAGCATCGTCGTATCGAGCCGCGAAAGCGCCCGCTATCGTAACGCCATCATGAAGATTGCCGCTACGAAAGTCTCGGCCAGTGTCTGCGTCGGCATCGGCGGCCACTTGGAAAACGATGGCTCCGAAATGGGCGACGAACAGTTCGAAATCACAGACGGCCGTTCCTTCGACCAGATGTATTCTGACATCAAGAGCATGGGCCTGCAGCCGCTTACGAGTGAGTACATCTATTTGTAACCACTAACTTTGCTATCCATCACTATAATCCTATACATGTAGTACCGACAAAAACGGTCCGGGACCCAATCCACCCCGAACCGTTTTTGTTATAAATCCTCATGTTTTACAGCGTTTTAGTCATACAGAGCATCTATTATATTCTATTAGTATAATTGTTGACGTTAGTATGAGATTCATGTATAGTTATAGGTATAAAATACTCTAAATATTCAGGTGATAAATCGTGTTAAAAGTAGCTGCAATTACAAATCACGAATTAGCCTCGACGAACTACTGGGATCAGCTCGAACAAATCGCCGCTTCCGACGTAGATTTCATCGTCCTTCGTGAAAAGAACCTTACCGAAGAAGAGTACACAGATTATGCCAAACGGGCGCTGCGCCTCTGCAGCATCCACCAGAAAACATGTGTCCTCCAACATTTCGGCAAGGCTGCCATCCGTCTCCACATTCCCCGTTTCCAGTGCTCTCTGCCTTATCTGGAAACCCATTCGTCCCTGCTCTACTACATGACGACCCTGGGCGTATCCGTCCACACCGTTGAAGAAGCCATCAAGGCCGAACAGCTCGGTGCTACATACCTCATGGCCAGCCATGTCTTCCCGACAGCCTGCAAGCCGTCGGACCCGCCCATCGGCGTCGATACGGTCGAAGCCATCTGCAAGGCCGTCAAGATTCCCGTCTACGCCTTAGGCGGCGTCACGCCTAAGACCATCTCCCAGCTCCAGGACGTCCCCATCAAGGGCGTAGCCCTCATGTCAGGACTCATGACCTGCCCGGACGTACCGGAATACCTGAAGGAATTACGTGCCTAAGCAGGAGGGATGACCGCAATGACCCAGGCTTATATCATCATCGATATGCAGAATGATTTCATCGATGGCGCCCTCGGCAACGCCCAGGCACAGGCCATCGTCCCGAAGGTAGAAGCGAAGATCGTCGCCAGCAAGAAAGATGAAGACCAGGAAACGGACCTCATCTTCACGCAAGATACACACGGCGAAGATTACAGCGAAACCCAGGAAGGCCGAAAACTCCCGATTCCGCACTGTATCAAAGACACGCGGGGCTGGCGCATCTGCAAACAGCTCCTGCCCTACACCATGTGGGCAACGATACTGGAAAAGCCATCCTTCGGCTGCCCGACCCTGGTCGACGAAGTCCGTGACTACGACCGGCTGGTCCTCATGGGCTTGTGCACCGACATTTGCGTCATCGCCAATGCCATGATGCTAAAATCCTTTTATCCGGAAAAAGAAATCATCGTCGACAGCACCTGTTGTGCCGGCTCGACACCAGAAAACCACGAAAAAGCATTACAGGCCATGAAAGCCTGCCAAATCGATATCCTATGAAAAAAAGGGCTTGTCGCATGTGCGACAAGCCCTTTTTTACTACCCACTGATAATCCCTGTGATTTCGGCTTTGGTCTGGTTATTGTTGATTTTCTTTTCGTAGCCTTTCAAAATCAGGCATCCCAGGATGCCGCCGACGATCATGCCGGCGAAGGCCGTCATTTCCGGTGCTACCTGCCACGAACCACCCAGCAGGTAGCCGAGGATGCCGCAGACGATGACCAGCAGCAGCGGCACGCCGAAGCAGATGATACCTTTGACGCCCATGCCGGCATCGGGGATGTTGAACTGTACGTATTGCCCTTTTTGGGCCCCGATGGGGTTCACAGCGTCGATGACGACATTGTCGGCACACATGCTGTCGCTGCAGGGCGAATATAGATTATTGCGGTTGGTCTGTATCTTGACCAGCCCGTTCGGGCATACTTCTTCGACGACGCCCGTTCCTGTTCTCATAATAAAGTACCTCTCTTTTTTCAGGACTAAAAGCCCAGATTTTCCCCAACCAAGATGACCTTGATACGGCCCTGGGGCTTACAGATCCGCGTCCGGACGACTTGGGCACAGACGCTGTCCGGTCGGATGCAGTGGCCACACATGCCGGTTTTGGCACAAGGCGTGCCGACGCCGGGGAAGCGTCCGATATTCTGCGGCGAAGCGACGGTATGCGCCCGTTCGATGCCCGCTTCGACGGTCGGGACGACTTTATTCATACCGACGATGGCGATGACCTGTTTCGGCCCATAGCAAAGGGCGGCGACGCGGTTGCCGTTGCCATCGATATTGATGAGCTGCCCGTCCTGGACAGCGGCGTTGGTCCCCATGAGGAACGTATCGCAGAGCAGGGCCTTGCGCATCAGTTCGACCCGTTCTTCCGGCGTCTTGGCCGAATCGCGGTCGATGACCGGATTGTGTTCCAATACGTAGGGCCGCAAGCCGATTTCATTGATGGATACGGAACCGCCCCAGGACACGACATCCGTTTCGGGAATATACGAAATGGCCTGTTTCAAGGCTTCTTCCTTGGTCGGACAGTACACGGCTTCAAAGCCGCGGGCTGCGAATTTCTTGGCCACTAAGGGCCCCTTGATGTCATACATGCGGTGCATCATATCTGTTCTATCCATAATAACTCCTCCTTTACTTTGCCAGCATCATTTCTGCCTTCGCTTCGGCAGCCGGCGTACCATCGGCATGGGTGATTTTCCCTTTCATGATGAACAGGCGGCCGCGATGGACTTCCGGCCAGCCTTCGACTTTGACCGTTTCCCCGATGCGGATAGCACTGCGGAAACGGATTTCCAGCCGCGCCGTATATGCCGGTTTCCCAGCCTTGCGGAACACGTAGTCCCCCATGACTTCATCTAACAGGGTACTCGTCAGGCCGCCATGCATGCGGTCTCCGTAACTTTCATGTTCGACTTTCGGCGTAAAATAAGCGACGCAGCGATTGCCGTCCAGCTTCATGTCCAGCTTCAGGCCAATCGGGTTATCGCGGCCGCAGCCAAAACAATGATTGGTTTCATACGCAGTTTCCATAACATCACCCTCCGTATATTCTTCGTTCTATCCTTATTATACTATACTTGGCAAGCCCTCCTATGTATTTGAAATTAATTATCATATTATCATTGACAATCAATATCAAATAAGCTATACTTACAGTATCAAAGCGAAAGGAGCGGCAATTGGATATGAACCTGGATTACGTCTTAATAACCCATTGTTCGCCTACTCTTGCAGGGCTTAAACAGGCATCCCTTCTCTGTCTGCCCCGCTTAGGCAACGGCTGCACTTATGATAAAATAATTGAAAAATATAATCATAAATACAACCCTAAAGGCTTGTATTTCCGCATCTTATATGCCTGTCCCCAACGCACCCTGCTGTATGTATACCGGCCGGCCAGGGTTCGGACTTATGTACAGCAACGGGACATTTCTTCATTTTTGCAGCAATTCGGTTATCAAGACTGCCAGGACATATCGGCCCTGCTGGACCGTCTTGCCGCACGCTTTGCAGAAGGCGGCTGTTTCCCTCATGAATCGGGCATTTTCCTCGGCTATCCCCTGGAGGACGTGTGCGGGTTCATCGCCAACAAGGGAAACCACGCCAAGCTCTGTGGCGAATGGAAAGTATACGGCGACGCTCATGCTGCCGCCCGCACTTTCCATCGCTATACGTGCTGCCGGCAAGACTATTTGGACCGCTTTGCCGTTGGGACAACATTAGACTCGCTCATCGTAGCATAAGGAGGATTTATCATGGTAGAAATCGTTTATTGGAGTGGTACAGGTAATACAGAAGCAATGGCTAATGAAATCGAAGCCGCCGTCAAAGCGGCCGGTGCTGATGTAGAATCAGTCCGCTTTGAAGATACTAACGTCGATGACGTAGCCAGCAAAGACGTCATCTTGCTCGGCTGCCCGGCTATGGGTTCGGAAGAATTGGAAGACTCCGTCGTCGAACCGTTCTTTACCGACCTGGCTCCGAAATTAAAGGGCAAAAAAGTCGGCCTCTTCGGCTCATACGGCTGGGGCTCCGGCGAATGGATGGATGCCTGGAAGCAGCGCACGGAAGATACCGGCGCCACGGTCATCGGTACGGCTATCGTCAACGAAATGCCGGATAACGCCCCGGAATGCAAAGAATTGGGCGAAGCCGCTGCGAAAGCATAAAAATCAGAAAACAACTTCACATTCATTCTCCTCTTAATAAAAGGGCTTGTCGCACGACGACAAGCCCTTTTACGTGGTTAGTAGCTAGTGGCTAGCTGCTGACGGCTTAAAAGGGCTCGTATTTCGACGATGAACGACCTGCGTTTACTTTCTATCAAGTATATATGCTATATAGGCACGATTAAGCATAACTCTCATCCTTCTCATTTGCCTAGGGTATGTTAAAATAGGAACGTACTATTTCATCCTTATTTTTTTTCTAATCCTAAAGGAGGATTTTGTATGAAAGACCAAGTCTTTTCGATTTTGCAGGCTGTCGGCCGCAGTTTCATGCTGCCCGTCGCCATTCTGCCGATTGCCGGCTTACTCCTCGGCATCGGGGCTTCCTTCACCAATGCGACGACCATCCAGACCTATGGACTGGAAAGCATCCTCGGAAGCGGCACGATGCTCCATTCACTGCTCACCATCATGAGCGATGCCGGCAATATCATCTTCGGCAACTTACCGATTATCTTCGCCGTCGGCGTCGCTATCGGCATGGCCAAGCAGGAAAAAGAAGTCGCTGCCTTATCGGCCATGATTGCCTTTTTCGTCATGCACGCCTCGACCAACGCCGTCCTCAAATTGACAGGCAAAGTATTGGCCAACAATACCGTAGCTCCCGATGTCCTGGAAGGTACGATTGCCAACGTCTGCGGCATCATGTCCCTTCAGGAAGGCGTCTTCGGCGGTATCATCGTCGGCATCGGCGTCGCCTACCTGCACAACCGCTATCATAAAATCGTCTTGCCCAACGCCCTGTCTTTCTTCGGCGGGTCGCGTTTCATCCCCATCATTTCCACCGTCGTCTACATGTTCGTCGGCATCGCCATGTACTTCGTCTGGCCAGTCGTCCAGAATGGTATCTTCGCCCTCGGCGGCCTGGTCACGGGGACGGGCTATATCGGCACGTTGATTTTCGGTATCATCAAGCGGGCCCTCATCCCCTTCGGCCTGCATCACGTCTTCTACCTGCCATTCTGGCAGACCGGCGTCGGCGGCTCGATGATGATCGACGGCAACCTCGTCCAGGGCGGCCAGAACATCTTCTTCGCCCAGCTTGCATCGCCTAACGTCACCCACTTCAGTGCCGATGCCACCCGGTATTTCTCGGGTGAATTTATCTTCATGATCTTCGGCCTGCCCGGCGCTGCCCTGGCCATGTACCGCACGGCTAAACCGGAAAAACGGAAAGTCGCCGGTGGCCTGCTCTTGTCGGCAGCCCTGACTTCCATGTTCACAGGAATCACGGAACCGATTGAATTTTCCTTCCTCTTCGTCGCTCCGATGCTTTTCTACGTCCAGGTCATCCTGGCCGGTGCGGCTTACATGATTGCCCACATGCTGAACATCGCCGTCGGCCTGACCTTCTCTGGCGGCCTCCTGGACTTGTTCATCTTCGGCATCCTGCAAGGGGAAGCCAAGACCAACTGGATGTACATCATCCCGGTCGGCATCATCTATTTCTTCCTCTACTACTTCATCTTCACCTTCCTCATCAAGAAGTTCGACCTCAAGACACCGGGCCGTGAAGACGATGACGTAGAAACGAAACTCTACACCAAAGCCGACGTCAAAGCCCGCGATGCCGCTGCCAAAGCCGGCGACGGCGAAGCTACTACCGACGTCGTCAGCCAGGCCATCACCCGCGCCCTCGGCGGTACCCGGAACATCACCTCCGTCGACTGCTGTGCTACGCGCCTGCGCTGCTCCGTAGCCGATTCGGCCTTAGTCAACGATGCCGCCTTGAAAGCGACCGGTGCTGTCGGCGTCATCAAGAAAGGCCAGGGTGTCCAGGTCGTCTATGGCCCGCAAGTCGCCGTCATCAAAGCCAACCTGGAAAGCTATCTGGCAACCAACCCGGCAGACGGCCCCATCGAAGCCGCACCGGCTGCAGAACCGTCTCCAGCAGCTGAAACCCTGAACGCTTCGGAAACGCCAGCTGAACCGGAAACAGCCGCAGAAAAACACTACTTCAATTCTCCCTTCACGGGCAGCCTCCATCCCATTACGGAAGCCCCGGACGAAGCTTTTGCCAGCAAGATGACCGGCGACGGCTTCTTCGTCACCCCGACCGACGGCACGGTCTATGCACCGGAAGACGGGACGGTCACCTTCGTCTTCGACACAAAACATGCCATGGGCATGACCACAGCCGACGGCGTAGAATACCTCCTGCACATCGGCATCGATACGGTCAAGCTCGAAGGCAAGGGCTTCAAAGTCTTTGTCGAAAACGGCCAGGACGTCAAGAAAGGCGATAAACTGATGGAATTCGACGACGAATACATCAAAGCCAACGCCCCGTCCGACGCCTGCCTGTGCATCTTCACCGACCTCGAAGAAGGCAAAGAAGTACACCTGGCAGCCGAAGGCAACGTAAAAGCCGGCGACCAGGCCGTCTGGTTCTAATGGTAAAACCGCAGACCGCAGGTAAGCCTCTCCTGATAGGAGAGGTGCCCCGCAGGGCCGAAGAGGTTGAACCCCTCAGTCACCTTTGCTGACAGCTCTCCTGATAGGAGAGCCAACGGGCCGTGAGCCACGAACCCTTACAAAAAAAGCGCTGTCGCGATGCGACAGCGCTTTTTTTAGCAGGCAGCAGCTAGCGGCTAATGGCTCTCCGGGATTCCCGCATGGCCCGGGACGGGCCGCCCACGTGCGGCCCCTACGACGAGCCACGAGCCACTAATACAACTTCTTATAAATGCCGTACACCTTATCGTAATCGAGGGGCACAAAACTGTGCTTCATGAGACGCTGCTGATTTTCGATGACCGACTTAGCAAATTCCGGCAATTCTTCTTCTTTGACGCCGTATTCATGGAGCGCTTTTTTGGGCAGGATGACGTTGAGCAGTTTTTCCAGTTCTGCATAGACATTTTCCGGTTCGCAGCCCAGGATATCGGCAATGAAGCGATTCAACTTAGCGATTTCCCCATCTGATTTGATGGACATGTAGCAGTTCATGACGCCTGTGAACATGGCGTAGTTCGATTCCCCATGAGGAACATGATATTTCGCCCCTAAGGGATAGCTCATGGCGTGAACCGCAGCGCAACCCGGGACGCTGAAGGCGATGCCGGCCCAGTTGCTGGCCAGGAGAAAATCTTTCATGAGCGGAATACGGGCTTCCGGACCGTGGTCGCGGATCTGCAAGTACCCTTTGAGGATGAGTTCGATGGCGTTATAACTGAAGACGCGGAAGCTGGCGCTGGAATCCGGAGACAAGGCCGATTCGACAGCGTGAACCAGGGCGTCGATGGAGCTGGTCGCAAAGACCTTGAACGGCAGGGTCTTCAAGAGCTGCGAAATGAGGACAGCCTTGTCGGCATACAGGGCGTTGTCGGCAAGGCCCTTCTTCGTATTGCGGCTGACCAGGGCCATGACCGATACATTGGTGACTTCGCTGCCCGTCCCGCATGTCGTCGGGATGAGGATGAGTTCCTTTTCTTTTTCCACAGGAATCTTGCCATCGAATAAATCGAGGACCGGGCTGACCTGCTTCAAGACGAACAACTTGCACAAGTCCATGACCGTGCCGCCGCCGATACCGATGATGCGCTTCACATCTTTCGGCATATCTTTATAAATGGCTTCGGCCATTTCATCAGACGGTTCACCCATACCATACTTTTCCTGGAACAAGACGTGGCACGTAAGGCCTAAGTCCTTAAAATTCGGGTCGAAGATGTACTGATTGGTAATAATCAAATCATCCGCCCCAACCTGCAAATCTTCCACAAACTCCCGGCATGTATCATAAGAGTAAATCGTCGGTTTCAACTGTAATTCAATCATGTAGATACCCCTTTCTGTTGGTTAATGGATTCATCGCCTCTAGTGTAACAAAGACCGAAACATTTTTGCAAGAGCCCGGTTGACCGTGATATAATAAACCTGTCCTGGGGGAGGATGGGTTCTGGTGTTCCCTCTGGTCTTCAAAACCAGCATGAGGGGTTAAGAGCTTCTCAGGTGGGTTCGATTCCCACACTTCCCCGCCAAAAAAAGGCGCTGTCACACGAAGACAGCGCCTTTTTGAGTTTTAAGTTTGAAGTTGAAAGTTTGATGTGGATGGGAAAAAATTTAAAAGCCATTGTCTCAAACATCATACATCAAACATTCTTACTTGATTTTTCATCCGTCTTGTCTGCTATCTCCTTCGTTTCATCGGTATTGACAGCTTCCTTGAATTCACGGAGACTCTTGCCCAAAGCCCGGCCGATCGTCGGCAGTTTCCCCGGTCCAAACACAATTAGGGCAATAATTAAAATGAGCAGTAATTCCGGTGCACCTAAGCCAAACATCGTCATTCCCCCTATAATACCATTACTTCCTTACATGACTTCATGATACCCTTATCCAGGCAGGCTGTCAATGAAGGCGCGCGGGTAGGAAAATTATGTCGCCAAAATATAATATATCTATCGTCCGTCCATAAAAAACGAAATTGTATACAGGAAATATATAAAAGATAAGCTGTCTTACAAAGGGTATCTTCATAAGACAGCTTATCTTTTGTTATTCAAAACCTTTTTCACGCGTTATGGCCATTCCCTGAGCTCCTTCTATTGTCAGCCATTGATGGAATAAAAATCGCTTCACATGGATAACAATAGATTGATATCCTTGTTGAATCTGTAATTTAGGATGATACCAAATAATAATATCATCAACTAGCTCAAAAGGATATTCCATTTGTTGACCCGGCTTACCTAAGCCGATTTCTGGAACGTAACTGCCCCAGATTAAATCACCTTTTCAACAACTCCCTCCAGATGGTTCAAAGGCCAAGGTAACGATGACATTTCCACCATGAGACTGAATATATTGTTTTGCTTGTTCCGTGATAGTAAACATCTTGTTTCCCTCACTTTATTTTCCTAATGCATCAGCCTTCATAATGGCATCATACACTTCATCTGCTGTAATGTCAGCACGCACATTTTTTGTAAACTGAGTTGGTACAGTAGCTGCTTCCGCAACCAGACGGATTTCTTCTTCTTTTACATCCTTAATCCCTAAATCAGCTAAGCATGAAGGAAGTCCTACCGATTTTATATAGTGTAATACTGTGTCCCACTCATCTTTTGGTGCTTTTTCTAAAATAAGCTGCGCGAGTAATCCAAAAGCAACTTTTTCACCATGGGAAGCTCCGTGGGCCTGTGGGACATGGGCAAAACCATCATTGATAGCATGAGCTGCCGCAAGGCCTCCCGACTCAAACCCGACACCACTAAGATAGACGCAGGCTTCAATGACCCGTTCCAAAGCAGAATTTACCTCCTGTTTTTCAACGGCATTGAGCGCTTCCAGTGAATCATTTAATAAAGTTTTATAACATAATGCAGCCAAGGCTAATGCCGTTGCTGAACAAGCTCCACGAGCCATGGTTTTAGCCCCACTACGTTGGCAAGCACGTGCTTCAAAATAGGTAGATAAGGCATCCCCCATACCAGAGACCAAATATTTTTTAGGCGCTTGAGCGATAATCCCAGTATCGACTAAAACGAGATCCGGATTATGTTTCATCATTAAAGCCTTGATAACGACGCCCTGTTCATTGTAAATAACAGCTACACTGCTGCACGGTGCATCATTAGAAGCAATAGTAGGGATAATAATCGTCGGCAAATCACCTAAATTAGTAGCCACGGCTTTAGCCGTATCCAGAGCTTTACCTCCACCTACGCCAATGATAGCATCACAGCCGTGCTGATAAGCTATATCTTGTGCATCAGCGATTGCCTTTTTAGAACATTCACCTTGAAATTCAGCATAAAATACGGATTTATTCGCACTATTCAGAGCCTTGTCAATGCGTTCACCAATTCTTCGCTTATTATTAGGTGACAGCAAGACTAAAAAGCTATTGCCCATTTTCTTAACATACTTCCCTAATTTATCCAACTCTCCATTGCCTTGCACATAATATCCCGGGGCTTTAATTCCAATCGTCATGACTCAATACCACCTTTCTAAAAAAACCTCTCCCAGCCGGGGTACTAGGCTACCCTTACCAAGAGAGGTTCCACACAATTAGTAATACCTATGAACAGAAATCAGGCATTTCTTGAAGACGGCAAACCAATGTGTATACATCTTCTCCGACCCGATAAACGAGTAAATCACGATTTTCGTCGGTACAGGGAATATTCGATTCCTCCCCACCATTCAGGTTATCATGACAAATACTGTTCAGGTCTTCAAAAATTTCCATGACGCCCTCTTCTCCTTTGCGGACAATCCGTAAAAGATCATTAAAGTAGAGTTTATCTTCATCATCATATTTAAAAATAGTACACCAACGGCTTAACAACTCTTCTTCATTCATACCCGTTTTTTGAGAAATCAAAGTCTTTTGAGAAGCTAATAAAAGCAGCATGCATGATAAATAAGATTTTACGACCAGTGGGATATGATCCTTAACCTTAGCAAAATACCGGCGATGCGACCAATAGCCATCAAAAGTCAAATCATTCTTTTCCAAAAACTCTTTGATTCCATCATTGGCCGATACCCCGCAAATCATGAAAAAACGCTTCATTGATTCATTCGTCGACTTGCTTTTCGCATTCATCAAGCATTTTTTTACGAAGAATTCGCAGACCTCTGTCGTATTCGATTTTGTCAGTTTGCGCAATAAATCACCATAATACTGCATAGCTCAACCTCCGGTTGTCAAGAGTCTTCTCTGTTTATTTTTCTGCGCCTTCCTTTTCAGCATTCAGTTCTTTTAAAGCTGCAACATTGAAAATCGGGTCAGATTTCGTATTGTACAGAGACATTTTACGTTTAAAGAAGTTTTTACCAAATACGAGCAGGCAAAGGACAATGCCAACACCCAGAGCCATAGCAGCCCCACGAGATACGAGGACGCCACCAATAACACCGGCAACGCCGAGGTCATTAAAAGTCTTGGAACGGAGTACACCGACACGAACGGCAACATAGCCTTGAATCAACATGGTCAATGCCAAAGCAATCGGCAGAACCGGCTTAACAAAGCTTACGATAGGAGATAACCAATAGCCAGTGAATGTACCTAAACGGAAAGATGCAACGCCGCCAATCAGGCTATCCATCGCTTCACGACCATGTTTATAACGTTCACAAATAACGACCTGCATAGCTGCCCATAACGGACCGCACATGGAAAGGTCAGGGCCTAACAAGGACATAACCATATTACGGACACCAACAATAACGTTATTTCTGTTAGCATCGAAATGGATATTTTCATCACCATGACGGAATTCACGAGCTTCATCGATCAAGGCGTCGGCCTGAATCAATTCACCAAAGAGTACAACGTAAGTTGCAATGACCAACGGAGCAGCTTGGATATAATAAGTCATACCTGGGAAGCCAATGCGTTCAGCAAAAGGACTCCACTGGGTAAAGACTTCAATGAAGTGGGGATGAGTAAAGCCCATTTCAATAGTCGGCCAAGGCAATTCGCCCACCAACGGAGCAATAATGACGGCCAGAACCATCGCCGGCAATAACCCCAAGTCAGAAATAACCTGAAAAACTTTATTTTTATTCATGATACTCTTGAAATGGTTACTAAAAGAGCAATAAAAAGCAAAGCCTACAGCAATAGCGATGGTAAATGGATATTTATCAAAGTTACCGCCCGTATTGAATACCAGGCGTACAGCAGCAATACCGGCGCCGATAAGAATCCCGGATTTCAAAGCATCAGGAACTAAATCGACAACGCGTTTAGCAAGACCCGTAGCACCTAATAAGAACGTGAGTAACCCGAGTTCAAATTCAAAAGCGATAAGTGCATGCATACGTTCTGCTGTATCATTAGGAAATTCTCCCAACCACAGCAATAACAGCGGAATAGCCGGAGTGATCCAGCCAGGGACAACAGGGTCCCCTAAGTGAGCATGCCAAGTATATAAGAACCCGTTCATGATAACAATAGTAATAGCGATTTCAAAAGGCATCCCTAAATATTCTTGCAATACTGGGATGATGCCGAGACAAACGGCACATAACAGCAGCCCTTGAACATAATCAGGCCATTCAAAGCGATAATGAATGAAAGGTAAACGCAGGACTAAGTTAAATACGTGTAAATTAATCCCCGGTTGTATTTCGCCTTCTTTTCGTTTATAAACAGGACCAAACATATTTTGTCCCCTCTTTCTTTATGAATTTAAAAATCAACAGAAAATTTAGATAAAAATAGCGCCATGGCCAAGCTATTCGATATGTAATTATCTACGAATAGAACAGCCGCCATGGCGCATGCGTATTAAAAACCGCTATTTTTATCCTTCAAACTTACAATGGAAGCGTTTTTCAAATTCTGCAATCAATCCTTCTCTAAAATCAGGATGGGCAATCTTAATGAGAGCAATAGCACGCTGCCGCAAAGTACGTCCTTTAAGAGGAGCGATACCAAATTCCGTAATAATATAGTCTACATCATTGCGGGAGGTCGTAACAGCAGCCCCTTCATCTAAGAGCGGCACAATCTTAGAAATCTTACCATGACCAGCAGTCGAAGGCATAGCAATAATGGCTTTACCACCCTTTGCACGAGATGCACCACGAACGAAGTCAACCTGACCGCCGACGCCGCTGAATTGTTTATAGCCAATCATTTCGGCATTGACCTGTCCCATCAAATCGACTTGCATAGCCGAGTTGATAGAGATGATATTGTCAATTTTAGCTACGACAAAGGGATCATTAGTGTAATCGACACGTTCCATTAATACATCGGGATTGTTATTTACAAAATCATACAGTTTCTTTGTCCCCATAAGGAAGCAAGAGACAAATTTCCCCTGGTCAATCGTCTTTTTCTTGTTCGTGATAACGCCTTTACGAGCCAAGTCGACAACGCCATCAGAGAACATTTCGGAATGAATCCCTAAATCCTTTTTATCTCCGAGGAAGGACAAGACAGCATCCGGAATAGCACCGATACCAAGCTGCAGCGTATCACCATCATGAATCAGTGATGCTACATATTCCCCAATTTTATGTTCCGTTTCCCCAATTTTAGGCGGTTGCAATTCAATAAGGGGTTCATCTTTTTCGACGATATAATCGATATCTTTTAAATTAATGCCATTCCCATAGGTATAGGGCATATTTTTGTTAATCTGTGCAATAACCAGCTTGGCAGCTTCTGCAGCCGGCTGTGTATAGTCAACAGAAACCCCATAAGAGCAAATGCCATTTTCATCGGGTTCACTGAGCTGTAAAAAAGCGACGTCAACAGGTAAGGTACCATCTGTAAAGAGCTTGGGAATTTCATGGAAGAAGCACGGTGTATAATCTCCACGGCCTTCTTCTACGGCTTTGCGAGTTGAGCCACCTACGAACAGGGCATTATGGCGAAAATGTTTTTCCATCCCCGGTTGGCAATAAGGAGCTTTCCCCATAGCAACCATATGAACAATTTCAACATTTTCAAGGCGATCTGCCTGGCGAACTAATTCATCTGTCAAAGCCTGCGCTTCACCACAAGCATGGGTGAAAACAATACGATTGCCGGATTGGACATGGCTTACAGCTTCTTCAACAGATACAATTTTTTCTGCATATTCTTTTCTCCAATCCATTACACACACCTACTTTCGTATAACTGACTGACGGCCTGCAACGGAGGAGGAGCAGCCTAGTTGCAGGCATCAGTCAAAATCACGTCTATATACTCATACTATATTTACTCTGCTCTATTTCATTACGTGAAGGATAGTGATTCCCAGTGTAATATCAACTTATTCTTCAATGTGTGCAATAGCTTTAGCCAAGGCTTTCTTCATACGCAAGTTGCCCTGACGGGAAATCATGATACGCTGTGCCTGCGGCGAACCTGCACCGTGCATGGATTCTGTACGATAACCAACAGCTGCCGTGCCGAGGCTGAGGTTTTCGATGAGGCGTAAGATTTTGAGACGATTTTCTGTCGATACATTATTAACGCCGCGGAGGTATTTATCAATGTACGGCCCAATCTTCGGATCACGGAGGTCTTTTTCAGACGGTGCTGTAACCATCAAGCCACCAGCAATATCTTCGGCTAAACGGACGATTTCATAGGGGAAGCGCGTAACATTCTGTTTGCAGACGTTTGCCAGGAGCAAATCGATGAGATAGTTGCCTGATTCCGTTTTCGTACCCAATGCCGAGCAAGCAATACCGCAAGCATACAGGGTTTCGTTGAGGTGCTGCATTTCAATGATTTTATCTTTAATATGGGAAGCTTTCGGACAGCCATTATAGTCAGCAGCAACCGCAGCAGCACCGATAAGGACGTCACCTACGCCAACTTTGCAGCCGCCATAGGACTGACGATGATAACCCGCGAAGCGTTCAACGAGGACGCCGGCAAATTCATATTCTCCATTCAGATAAATATTTTCGTTCGGGATGAAGACATTATCAAAGATAACCAGAGCTTCCGTACCACCAAATTCAGGGTTGCCCGTATCCATCGGAGCGCCTTCCATTTTACGAGTATCGCAAGACTGACGGCCAACAATCATGAAAATACCTTCAGCATCTGTCGAGCAGGAGAAGCAGACTGCGTAGTCTTTGTCATCTTCGCCCATAGAGATGGTCGGCATGACGATGACTTCATGAGAGTTAATGAAACCAGTTTGGTGAGCTTTTGCCCCACGGACTACGATGCCGTCCGGACGACGTTCTACAACATGGAGATAGAGGTCCGGATCTGCCTGTGCATGCGGAGCCAAACCACGGTCACCTTTCGGGTCTGTCATAGCGCCGTCAACGGTAAGGTCTTCCATCTGTACCCGTTTGAGGAATTTCATGAAGTTTTCATGGTATTTCGTGCCATATTTTTTATCCGTATCATACGTCGTGGAGAATACCGCATTAAAAGCATCCATGCCAACGCAACGCTGGAAGCAGGAAGCCGTTTTCTGACCACACAGACGCTGCATTTTTACTTTATTCATCAAGTCCGTCGTGCTCTGATGAATATGGGTGAAGCGGTTAACACGTTCGCCAGTGTACGGAGAGATTGCTGTCATCAGGTCCTGATATTCAGGCTGCTGAGCCAGATCATACGTCATGCGGACGGAGTTCATGGACGGACGGAGAATCGGATCATCTGCCGGACACGGAACTTTTTTACCAAACATGTAGACTTGTAAATTTTTCTTTCTCATGCTTTCGATGTACTGTTCGCCTGTCATTAATGCCATAATGAATCATCCTTTCTTCTTATCATATAATAAAGTTTTGACAGTAGGTTCACACGTTAGTGTGTTTTGCCTATAGTAAGAGCAAAAATCATGCCAAGTAGTGCCTTTAATATTTTTATTTTAATTTCTTCCGTGAAAAGCATAGCAACTATCCCATCTTTGAAACTTAAAAAAATTTTCTCCCTTATTTTGTGCTATATTTCACGTTATTTTTGTTATGTTTATAACGTTTTCCCGTTCCATTTTTGGCTCAAATATTTTGGTTTTTCGTTCCATATATGAAACAAATTACCATTTGTTTCATTTTTAAAACAGTATACATCCTTATATTCGGGGATATTTTCTTTATTCCATCTCGTTTCTTGATAAAAAATATTCGTAAATCAATATATTTAAAAATATTATTTCATTTATCCTTTTACCCCAACTCTTTATATTTAAAACGTTTATGTAGCACTTTCGTCTTTCATCACAGTTTAATTTGTGAATAACAGAACAAATAAATTCAGGCATTTCTTCCAATTTTGGCACGATAATTTCATATATATAATTAACTACTATAAGTAAGGATGTGAATTACCATGACTCTATCAATTCGAGAACAAATCGAAAAAGTCTTAGAAAAAGATGTCCGCCCTTCGCTTGCAGAACATCAAGGCGACGTCGTCATTGTCGATTATGCTGATCACATTTTACGAATCCGTTTAACCGGTCAATGCAGCGGCTGTCCTTCAGCACAGCTGACGACAGAAGAATTAATCAGTGCAAAAGTCCGCGAAGCCATCGAAGACGTCCATGATGTCATTCTCGTCAGTGGCGTCAGCGATACACTGATTGCACAGGCTAAAGCCATTTTAAGAGAACGCCATACACAGAGGTGAATCTATGAAAATAGGGATAAAATACTGCGGCGGCTGTAATCCACGCTATGATCGCAGCCATGAAGTAGACAAACTAAAAAAAAGATTCCCCCAACACACGTTTACCTATGAAATAGAAAATACAGTTTGCGACATCTGCCTCCTCGTCTGTGGCTGCATGACGGCCTGTGCCGAGGAAACAGGGCTTGCCGCTCGAAAATTCAAAAAACTTTGTACACCACAACAATTTGCGGCTTTCGCCAAAGAATTAAAAGACGCACCTCAAGAAATGCCTGATACGAAGAAGTCTATTTACTTGGGAGCTGTTGCTACCATGGAAAAGACTTTCACAGAAGAAGATATCCAACAATTTGCAAAGCTAACCGGTGATTATGGAAAACTACATACAGATGCCGCATTTGCTGCAAAATATGGATTTGGTCGTCCTGTCGTCCACGGCATTTTGACAGGAAGTTTACTATCTTCGATTATGGGCACCACTTTGCCAGGAGCCGGAACCATTTTAATGGATGAACAATTGACATTTACAGCCCCGGTTTATGCAGGTGACACCATCACAGCTTCTATAAAACTAGTCCATGTCGAAGAAAAAAAACGCTGGTACATCGGAAAATTCACAGGCACCTGCAAAAAGTCAGATGGAACAGTAGCTGTAGAAGGTACGATTCACCAATTAATGATGAAGACCTTATTCACATACTGTAGAAACATTCAAAATAATCAATCATTAGAATAGGAGTATTATCATGACAAATTTAGAAAAATACGACAACCTTTTTATGAACAGCTTCAAATTGAAAAAAGAAGATCTTCCCGGTTTAAAATATCGCAGCATAAAGTTGTGGGATTCAATGGGCCATATGAATTTGATGGAAGAAATGGAAGATACTTTCGATATCTCTATTGATACCCCTGATGTCTTAGCATTCAGCTCTTATGAAAAAGGAATGGATATTTTGCGGAAATACGGAGTTGATATCTAATATGCCTGTGGATATACACCTTCACTGCATCACAGATCCACTGACCCATAGTAATTGTTACATTCTCTCAGAAAAATCCCGCACACTTATCATTGATCCAAACTGTTACCAAGAAATCCATTCCTATCTTACGACTCATCAACTTGTTCCCGAGTATATCATTTTGACGCATGAGCACTGCGATCACATCGCAGCGCTCAATGATATGCGTAAGTATTATAGCTTAAAAGTACTTTGTAGTGCGGCATGCAGTCAAGGGATTCAAAGCACGACACTAAATATGACCCGTATCATGGAGACCTATTTATACTTTAAGAGCCAAGGGGAGCTCCAGGTCTCCTATCCCCCTTTTACTTGCCAAGCTGCCGATATCATTTTTGACAATACTTACTTAGCTACTTGGCAAAACCATACTATCTTTTGTATTACAGCACCCGGCCATACTCCAGGCAGCACCTGCATCATCATAGATGAAAAGATGTTATTTTCTGGCGACTACTTTATTCCTGGCGAAGAAGTCATCACCCGTCTTCCTGGTGGAGACGAAGAAACTTATGAGCAACAAGGAAAAGCCACTTTGCGTTGTCTGCCAACACCGATATTAACTTATCCGGGCCATGGTGAACCATTTATATTGACACAGGAGGTGAAAAAAAAATATGGACTATAGTAATTGGTTGATGCAACCGCCTTACCATTGGACACAGGACGAAAAAGAAGCCCATTACGTGCCTCTCTTATTCGAATTGACTTCTCACCACTGTCATTGCTGTCAACCTTATGGTCAAGCGATACAAACGCTGTATGAGAAAAATAAAAGATATGACTCTTCCAACCAAATCCCAATGCTTCCTATTTCTTTATTTAAAACAGAAGAACTAAAAAGCATCCCTGATTCCGAAATTTTTAAAGTAATCACTTCGTCGGGAACATCGGGAGTGGCATCTCATTTATACCTCGACGCCTTTAACGCACAAAATCAACAATTGGCCTTATATAACATCGTGAAAGACTTTATTGGCTCCTCGCGACTCCCCATGTTGATTGTCGATACGCCGGATATATTAAAAAATCGAGACGCCTTTAATGCCCGCGGGGCAGCGGTCTTGGGCTTTTCCATCTTTGCTAAACGAAAATATTACGCATTAAAACCAGATCTATCCGTTGATTTGGAAAGCATCCGCACATTCATTCAGACATATCGTAATCAACCGGTCTTAATCTTTGGCTTTACTTTTATGATTTGGCAGTATCTTTGTGAAGCGCTGGCAAACTATCCAGGTTTAATTGATTTATCCAATGCAATTTTAATCCACGGCGGAGGCTGGAAAAAAATGCAGGACCGCGCGGTTTCACCTCACGAGTATAAGAAACGGCTATATGAACAGTTCCAGATCCATAAAGTCCACAATTATTATGGCATGGCTGAACAAACAGGATGTATTTATATGGAATGTGAACAAGGCCATCTTCATGCCAGCATATTCTCCGATATTATCATTCGCAATCCAGAAAACTTTTCAGTCTGTCCCGTAGGAGAAACGGGCATTGTCCAAGTATTGACTCCACTGGCCACGTCCTATCCGGGTCATTCTATCCTGACAGAAGATATGGGCACCCTGTTAGGAATCGATGACTGCCCTTGTGGCCGTTTAGGAAAATATTTCCGCATTGATGGCCGCATGGCAAAAGCCGAAATAAGGGGGTGTAGTGATGCGCACAACTAAAAGCTTCACGATACTTGCCGGTTCGATTCCAGAAAAAATTATGCCCCAACAACCTTTTTCTCCGCTAACCTTGCAGTTTTGCCAAGATTTCGCGCACCAATTACAACAACGGCCTATCGCCAAAGAAGAGCCTGACTGGGCCGCTTTCAGTTTTTGGCTGCGCCCGCGAAAATTAGAAAGTTATAGAAAACTACTCACTTTTCCTGAAAAAAGATTAGGCCGAGGATTGACCTTTCATATAGCGCCAGCGAATATGCCTACCATGTTTTTATATAGTTTATTCATTTCCTTATTAGCTGGAAATGCTAATATCGTCCGGTTATCCCCCCGGTTGCTTCCCAAGGTACAGCCCGTTTGCGAATTACTCAACACTATATTGAATACACAGACATATCGTTCTATTAAAAACATGAATGTTATACTAACGTATGGTCACGACCGGAAAATAACGGATTGCTTCTCCAAACAGTGCAACAGCCGCATCATCTGGGGCGGCGATAAGACAATTCTTGAAATCAGAAAGTCACCGCTATCTCCCATGGCCATCGATATTCCTTTCGCGGACCGTTATTCATTGGCAATCGTCGACAGCGAATATGTCGCTAATTGCTCAGAAGACGAATTAAAAAATGCAGTCCACCACTTTTATCTGGATACCTACGAAGCCGATCAAAATGCTTGTTCCTCACCGCGCCTGCTCTTTTGGCTCGAAAAAAAATATGGCTTCTTTGCAATAGCTCAAGATCGCTGGTGGCGGGCTGTTACGATTGAAATCCAAAAGTACGACTTGGCAGCTATAAAAGTAAGTCGAAAATATGCAGAAGCTTGGACGTTTGCCATGCACACCCCTGAAATCAGTGACTTTTCATATGCAAGCAACCGGCTTTATGTATACACCCTTGATTCACTTCCCAAAGACATTACTCAACTAGCAGGTTCCTTTGGACAATTTTTTCAATATCCTATAAAAAATCTAAAAGACATCATTCCTTATATGACAGCTAAAGTGCAGACGATTACAACTTTACATGTAGATATACAGGCGTTTCGTGCTCAGTTAATCGAAGCGGGAATTACCGGTGTCGATCGAGTGGTTCCCTTTGGACAGGCTATGGATATGGATATAATCTGGGATGGCCGTAATTTATTGGACGCGTTGACCCGTATCATTCGTTAGGAGGGATACTTATGTTGAACTTTTTTGATGAAAATCCGGCATATGAAAATCACGTATTATTCACCAATGGGGCAGGCCACTCTTTAACCTACAAAGACTGGTATACCCATAGCAGAAACTTAGAGGAAAAGCTTTCATCCCCAACAAGACAGTTAGCAGCTATCATCTGTCATAATACCATAGGGTCTGCCTTATCTTATCTCTGTTGCTTGCAAAATCGAATCGTCCCCTTACTCATCGATCACGACATGGACATAGAATTGCGTCAACGCCTGCTGTCCATTTATAAGCCTAATTATATATTCAAGCCTGTAGACGATGAAGTCGAACCTCTTTATACATTAAATGGATATGGCGTATATCAAGCAAATGATATAGCTCATAATATTCATTCCGATTTGGCGTTACTTCTGACAACGTCTGGCAGTACAGGCAGTCCCAAATTGGTCCGTCAAAGTTATACAAATATTCAATCCAATGCAGCGTCTATCGCACAATATTTAAAAATTACGGCACAAGACCATCCTATTTCTTCCTTGCCCATGCATTACACGTTTGGCCTTTCTGTCATCAATAGTCATGTACTATGCGGAGCCTGTGAATGTCTGACAGAAGCAACTGTATTCGATAAAGAATTTTGGAATATTTGTCAAAATGACGAAATCACCTCTATTGCCGGTGTCCCCTTCACTTATGAATGTCTAAAGCGCATCGGCTTCATGGCCATGGATTTACCGAAATTAACGCTGATGATTCAAGCCGGTGGCCATTTATCAACACGCCTGCAAAAAGAATACCTGGAATTTGCCCATAAGACAGAGAAACGCTTTATCGTCATGTATGGTCAAACAGAAGCCACTGCACGCATGTCTTATCTGCCCTTTGATATGGGACTGAAAAAAATAGGCAGTATCGGCATTGCCATTCCCGGCGGGACCTTCCATATTATGGAAGATGAAAAAACGGAAATCACCCAGCCACATGTTACGGGCGAACTTTGCTATGAAGGACCCAATGTTACATTAGGTTATGCCCATTGTGCTGAAGATTTGGCCTTAGGCGACATGCGTCATGGCCGATTATATACGGGTGATATGGCCTATTTCGATGAAGATGGATACTACTATATTGCGGGACGCAAAAAGCGCTTCATCAAAGTAATGGGTAAGCGTGTGAATATGGATGAAATGGAAGAACTGCTAAAAAGTGCTTTTGATTTCAGTGATTTCGCCTGTGTGGGTCAAGATGATGATCTGCACGTATTTATGACCAATAATACCCATCAATCTGAAGTTGAAGACTTCCTTATAGAAAAGACAGGTTTGCATCTCCGTTGTTTTACAATCCATCACATTAAACAAATTCCTAAAAACACTTCTGGCAAAACACAGTATCCTGAATTAAAGGCCTTGGCCGAAAAACAGGGGTGATAAAAATGGATGCAGGTATCACCATTTCACAAGAACAATTACAAAAACTTTCCATAAATCAAATTCAATCCTTGCATATTCTTTCTCTCTCAGCTGAATCCCTACGCGATTTATTGCAAAAAGAGTCTGAAGAGAATCCTTTTATGGATTATAGCCCTAGCACAAGCAATAATATTTCCTCTGATGGCTCTACTTCGTTTTTAAACTTTATAGCTGCTCCTGAAGAAAGAAGTGTGAAGCAATTTATTTTAGAGCAAGTAAATCTATCTAATTTCACGACTCCCCAGTGGGCTCTTTTCTCCTATTTAACCGATTATGTCGATACACGGGGCTATTTAACTATTACAGAAGAAGAACTCAAAAAAAAGATTCCTTTACCCGACGGCCTTTTTGCTTCTTGTTTACGAATACTCCAAAACTTAGATCCTGCCGGAATTGGAGCTACATCTTTGACAAACTGTTTAAAATTACAACTGCAACGAAAAAAACAGCTTACCCCTTTATTAGAAAACTTAATTGAAAACCATTTAAATGAAATAGGTGCACAAGATATATCTCACATCTGTCAATCATTAAAAACGCCCAAAAAACAAATTTTGGCCGCTATCCGACTGATTAAGCGCTTAAATCCAGCTCCTTTAGAAGGATTATTTGAAACAAATTCAACCTATATCGTCCCTGACGTAATTATTAGGTTCATGCCTACAGGACATGAAATCATTTTAAATGACGCTTGGGTTGCCTCTTACTCCATGAGCGATTATTATGTCCGCATGATGCATACAACAACAGATGAAAGCGTAAAAAAATATTTCAAGACAAAATACACCCGCTGTCGCTTGTTATTTTATAATATAGAACGCCGACGCCAAACACTGTACAATCTGACCGATGTGATTTGCCATCATCAGCAAGCCTACCTGCAAAATCATGGCCCTTTAGCTCCAATGACACTGGCAGATATTGCTAAGGAAATCGGAGTGCATCCTTCAACAATTAGTCGGTCTATAAAGAACAAATATTTACAAACGCCATACACGACACTTTCTTTTAAAAATTTATTCCAACGCCCTTTTCCCAAGACGGGAAAAGATATTTCTAAAGAAGCATTAAAAAAAGAATTGTGTTGCCTGATAAAATCAGAAGACACGAAGCATCCCTATAGTGATGCTCAACTGACAAACATCCTTTCAACCCAATTTGGTCGAAGTTTTTCCCGTCGTCTTATCCAGAAATATCGGATACAATTGCATATTCCCAACTCCTATGAACGCTACGGATAAAGCATGTGTTTTTTATATATTTAACATACACCTTGCGATATTCTTGTTTACATAATTAAAAATTGTTATAATTTTTTACATATGCATATATGTAATATTTATTTCGCAGAGGCCCGTCAGGGCCTCATTGCTTCTTTGTCGTAAAGGAGGACCATCTTTATGACGAATGTAACAAAAATTTTTTCGACACTGTCCGAGGCCAGCGAACGGCTCAATGCCATTATTGAACATTCTTTTGATGGCATTTTCATTACCGATGCAAAGGCCAATGTTATCCGTATCAATCATGCCTACGAAGTCATTACCGGCTTAAAGAAAGAAGAAGTCCTCGGAAAAAACATGGCTGATCTCGTGCGCAATAAATTAATCTCAGAATCAGGCTCCCTGCAAGTTATTAAAACGAAACAACCAGTAACACTGCAACAATGCTTTCGTTCAGGAAAGGAAGCGTTAGTAACTAGTTCTCCTATTTTTGACGCCGACGGCAATTTCATTATGATTGTCACCAATGTTCGGGATTTGACAGAAATTTATAATTTAAAAGCTGTCGTCCAAGAAAAAACGGCTGCCATGGATCGCCTAGCTATGGAACTGGAACATTTACAAACAACGTCAGAAGACAATCAGGAAATCATCGCTAAGGATGAAACAACCTTAGCAGCCATGCTGCTTGCCAACCGCGTAGCATCCATGGACACGACGGTTATTCTACTAGGAGAAACGGGTGTCGGGAAAGAAGTGATGGCCCGATATATTTTCCAGCACAGCCATCGCGCAAAAAATAGTTTCATTAAAGTAAACTGTGGGGCTATCCCAGAAAATCTGATTGAAAGTGAACTCTTCGGGTATGAAGGTGGCGCTTTTACAGGCGCCAATAAAAACGGAAAAATCGGTCTCTTTGAATTGGCTAATAAAGGCACCTTATTTCTCGATGAAATTGGGGAACTTCCCAAAGACATGCAAGTAAAATTGCTACGTGTTCTTCAAGAACAAGAAATCTTGCGCGTCGGTGGTACGAAGCCCGTAAAAATTGATGTCCGCATCATTGCCGCTACGAACCGAAATTTAGAAGAAATGGTAAAAGACGGTACTTTCCGTGAGGATTTATATTACAGGCTCACTGTCTTTCCCATTTCCATTCCGCCATTGCGGATGCGAAAAAAGGATATCATCCCCTTGGCGCTCTCTTTCCTGGAAAAGCTGAATCAAAAATATCAACTGAAAAAGTATTTTACCGACTTATCCATGCAGCTTCTCCACGAATACGACTGGCCTGGTAACATCCGCGAATTAAAGAACATCGTCGAAAGAGCAATTATTATAAGTCCTTCAGATGCAATAAAGCCGGAAGATCTCCATATACATTCTGCTAGTAAACCAATCGTAATTATAAAAGAAAATGATTTTAGCGATAATACAAAAAATTCTTTACCGCCCTCCCCCGAATTTCCGATAAATTTAAAAAATACTCTCGAAAAAATAGAGTATACCTACATGGTCCAAGCCTATAAATTCTTTGGCAACGTGCGCGATGCTGCCAAAAATTTGGGACTCACACCTTCTACCTTTGTACGGAAACGCAAGCAATATCAGCAAAACAATACGGACCCTGAAAGGATGTGAGCAATATGACAACTCTGGAAGAAATCCGTAAAAAAGCCCGTGCTAAAATGAAAGGTTGTTATGTCTGTCCTGATTGTGATGGTAATGCCTGTTCCGGGATGATTCCTGGTTATGGCGGTATGCGGACAGGCCAATCTTTTCGTAATAATCGATTGTCCTTCCAAAAATATGGTCTCCTATCTCATCTCTTATCGGCTAGCAAAAACCCAGATACGACGTGTTCTATTTTTGGAAAAACGTTATCCATGCCCATTCTTATCGCCCCAGTCAGCGGCTATGTCCATAATGGAAAAATAGAAGGAAATCCGGAAGAAAAAGAATATGAATATCTCTTTTCTATGACTGAAGGAGCTGCAAAAGCAGGAACACTGGTATTTACCGGCGATAGTGGCCATGCTTATATGTATGAAGCTGGGATTGCCGCTTCAAAGAAATATCCAAAACACGTAATTCCGACAATAAAGCCGCGAAAAAATCAAAAAATCATTGAGAAAGCACGACTAGCTGAACAATCAGACGCATTCGCAGTGGCAAACGACGTTGATGCCGTAACCTCCGCGAATATGCGATTTTTTGGCCAGCCCTTAGAAGTAGAGCGGCTAAAAAATCTAAAATACATTATTAGTTCCATTCATCTCCCTTTCATTGTAAAAGGCATTATGTCCCCTGATGAAGCCTTGCTTTGCCTAGAAGCAGGCGCCAAAGGAATTGTTATCAGCAATCACGGAGGCCGCATACTCGATGGTATGGCTAGTCCTTTATCTGTCCTGCCCGAAATTTCTGCCGTTGTAAAAAACAGATTAACAATTTTCATAGATGGCGGAATCCGACACGGTGAAGACGTCCTAAAAGCATTGGCCCTAGGAGCTGACGCAGTATTAATCGGTCGACCTGCTGCTATTGCAAATATAGGTGGATACGCAGAAGGCGTTACATTGCTCCTCGATACCTTAAAGCAAGAATTACAAGATGCTATGACAATAACAGGCATTCCTGATTTGCAACACATATCGTCTAATATTTTACAAAAAATAAAATAACAATCCCAAGAAACTTTAAACACTATCTCGACATATTGCCTCAAATATGCAAATCTACCCAATTTTGCTAAAATAAAGGCAATCAATAGTCTATACAATTTGACTTTTTGCCTTGTATGCCATTCCCCTTTTAGGAGGTTTTATCATGGATTATTTAAGCAATATGTTTTCTTTGAAAGGTAATGTCGCCCTCATTACGGGCGGTTCTTACGGCATCGGTTTTGCCATTGCCAAAGCGTTAGCCCGTGCTGGCGCCGTGATTGCCTTCAACTGCCGCAGTCAGGAACATCTGGATCAGGCCATGAAGGATTATGAAAAAGAAGACATTGAAGCTCACGGCTATCTTTGCGATGTCACTGATGAGCTCCACGTGCAAAAATTGGTCAGTGAAATAGAAAAGACGTTGGGGACTATCGACATCCTCGTCAATAACGCCGGTATCATCAAACGTATCCCCATGTGTGACATGACGACGGAAGAATTCCGCCAGGTCGTCGATATCGACTTAGTCGGTTCGTTCATCGTATCCAAGGCAGTCATTCCCGGTATGATAAAAAAAGGCCACGGCAAAATCATCAATATCTGCTCTATGATGAGCGAATTAGGACGTGAAACCGTGTCGGCTTACGCCGCAGCCAAAGGCGGTCTGAAAATGTTGACCCGTAATATCTGTTCCGAATTCGGCGGCGCCAATATCCAGTGCAATGGCATTGGCCCTGGCTACATCGCAACGCCCCAAACGGCCCCGCTGCGTGAGAAACAGCCTGATGGCTCCCGCCATCCTTTCGACCAGTTCATCGTCTCTAAGACGCCAGCTGGCCGCTGGGGAACGACAGAAGACCTCGAAGGCCCGGCTGTTTTCTTAGCTTCCCATGCTTCGGACTTCGTAAACGGACACATTTTATACGTCGACGGCGGTATCCTAGCCTACATCGGAAAGCAACCGTAAATGCTTTGTGCAATCCGGCTGGTTTTGCTACAATAGAGTCAATCCGTAGTCCGTCATAATTATTGTCTAAAGCAGGTGAAACCATGAATACTCAAATGCCCATCGGCGTAGATGACTTCAAGGAAGTCCGGGAGAATTATTATTTTGTCGATAAAACCCATTTCATCCAATCCCTCATTGATGGCCACAGTAAAGTGACCTTATTGACCCGGCCCCGTCGTTTTGGGAAAACCCTGACGATGAGTATGCTCGATTACTTCTTTTCCTTAGAAAGAGAGCCGGAAAGCCTTCACCTGTTTGATGGTTTGCAGATTGCCAGAGCGGGAATCGATTATATGAAGCATCGAGGCCAGTACCCTGTCCTCTTCATGAACTTCAAAGGCATCCAGAATGATACCTGGGATTTAGCTTTCAATGCCTTCCAGCTGGTCATCCAAAAGGAATTCCAGCGGCATCGTTATTTGTTGGACACTCCGGAATTGGCTCCTGAAGAAAAACAACTCTATAGCCGTTTCCTCGATAATACGGCCACGCTTGCAGAATACCAAATCAGCCTGCTCTACTTATGCGAATATCTCTACCGGTACTATAAAATTCGGCCAATTATTCTGATTGATGAGTACGACGCGCCCATCCAGAACGCCTATAACCATGACTTCTATAATACGGCTATCTCCTATTTCCGTACCTTTTACAATAACACCTTAAAAGGGAATGAGTTCCTGAATTTCGCTATTCTCACCGGTGTCCTGCGCATTGCAAAAAAGAGCATCTTCAGTGGCCTGAACAATCTCCGTGTCTGCTCGATTCTTGATAATGCCTATGCCGATGTCATGGGATTTACGGAAGAAGAAGTAACTCAAATAGCTAAGGATACGGGGGAAGAACAGACCCTGCCGACCTTAAAGAAGTGGTATGATGGTTATCGGTTCGGGAACATCGACATATATAATCCCTGGTCGATCATCAACTTCTTTGCTGAACGGACAGCCGACGATTATTGGGTCAATACGTCCTCGAATGACATCATCCAGCATATGATGCAGGGAAATGCAAAAAGCCAGGAAAAGAACCTGCCGACCCTCCTGCATGGCGGAACTGTCGCCGCCATCATCCGAGAAGGCTTGATTTATAAAGATATTACCCAAAATAAAGATGGACTCTATACCCTTTTACTGATGACAGGCTATCTGACAGCCGTCCAGAATACGACTGTCCCCAATGGACGTCTTTGCCAGCTCAGGATTCCCAATGAAGAATTGACACATGTCTTCCAAAGCGAAATCCTCAACTTAGAGCCCTTCAGCAAATCGAAAAGCAGCAATATATCGCTGAATTCAAGCAGAAGCAGATACCCTCAGTCCTGAAATACGGTATCTCATTCTGCGGGAAGAAGATTTATGTAACCAGGTAATAGAGATGGCTAAAATGTGCCGAGAATTAGAGAATTAGAGAAATGGAGCATGGAAGAGCGTCAAGAAGGTCTTGTCGAAGGGCAGCGCAAGGGCGAAGATAATCTGGCAAAACTGCTGAAATTGTTGAAGGCTGATGGCCGCTTACGTGATTTGGATTTAGCCATAGAAGACGAAGAGGCCCGAAAAGCGTTATACAAGGAATATCACATTGACTAAAAAAATTCCCCCGATGCTATCGAAATAGTGGACAGCATCAGGGGATTCTTTATTTATCAGGGAACTATGCTCCGGCAACTTCTTTATTTTTGTTCAACATGATGTGCAAGACTTCGCAATCTGTCTGCTGCATACCATTAGATGCCAAGAGGCCTACGTTTCGGATACATTCATCTGCCGTATCGGCGACGAGCCCATCTGTACCTTCTACGCGGATACCGGCTAAGGCCATGAGGACCGAACGATAAGCGATTTCCGCTGCCGAAGCGACTTTCATGGCACAGCTATCGGCGGCACCATCACAGACCATACCGACGATGCCGCCATTCATAGATGAAATAGCTTTGCAAATAGTCTGATACGGTGTCTTTCGGTCGAGGAGCCAAGCCATGCCAGCCGCTGCTCCCATGGCAGCCGTAACGGTCGCGCAAAAGGCAGACAACTTGGGTAAATAGCTGTGCGCATAGATAGCGACCATACTGGCCAAAGCCAGGGCCCGGACGCGTTCTTCGCCAGAGGCTTTGATATGGTCAGCGACAACTGTTACTGGCTCAGATACGGTGATGCCCTGATTCCCGGAACCAGAATTGGTCATGGCCGGACAGGCAGCGCCACCCATGCGAGCGTCTGAAGCGGCCACTGTACGGACTTGGATTTCACGAGCCAAATCGCCTGCCAACAGGCCCTCTTTGATGCTCTTTTCCATGGTGCAGCCAATGCGCAGGCCATATTTCCCCGTCAGACCTTCTTTAGACAAGGCATCATTTAAATTTTCTGCATTCTTGATGAATTGGATATTGGCAAGGGGAATATTTTCAGCAAATTCCAAAATATCTTTGATGGAAAGGGACTGCAAAAAAGTGATTTTATCGGCTTCACTATCATTACAGCTCGCTTTTTTTTCAAAAATAACCTGTCCATCTTTTTCGATTAAGACAACGTTCGTATGGTTATCGACGATGACGGCGCGGACATGATGGCTTTCTCCATAGACATTGGCTTCCGAATAAAGGATATGCTTTGTCGTTTCATTGACACCAACGGTGACTTTGCCGTCAGCTACCATTTGTTTGCCTTGGGCTACCACATCAGGCGTCAAGGATTTCAGGACCTGGAGACCTGCGTTAGCATCGCCGCCCAGGGCACCAACAGCAGCAGCAATAGCCAATCCCGGCATGCCGGTGCCTGGAACCATAACGCCCATCCCATTTTTCATCAAATTAGCGGAAACAAAGGCTTTGACAGCTTGTACGGGTTCTCCCAATTCTTTCGCCGCCGTAGCCGCTGCAAAAGCCAGGGAAATCGGTTCCGTACATCCCGTAGCCGGTTTGATATCTTGCTTCATGATTTCAATCATTTTATTCCACATAGTACATGTTTCCATTATTATCACTCCTAAAAAAAATCAATCTATAAAATAATCCGTTATAGACTTACGAAAAAGCCAGGAACGGTGAGATAATTAACAAGATGCCCGTCGCAATGATGAGATATAACGAAACGCCTTTCAAGTCATGCAAGCGCGGCACCCGGTAGACGAGATAAGCCGGAATCAGGCAGCCAATCATGCCAAAGACAGGGCTGCAAATTGAAGTAAAGCTCAAAACGGGAGCATTGAGGATAATGGCACCCCACGACACGAGAACAGCAAAGACCAGGATACCCAAGGAAACGGCACGTGCATTAATCTTATCTTCTGGCATAATGCGTTTCAAGCAGTTCATGGCAATGCCGCGGCAGGCTTCGCGGAAACCCAGGAAGACGCCGAAGAAGGCCGTAACGACAGCAAAAATATTTAGAATCAAACTCATGATCTTAATGGATGTGCCGGGAATCCCCTGGGCAGCCAATGCTAAAGCAGAAATATTGTTTTCATAAGCCATAACAGCTTGGTCATGGCCCATAGCCAAGTTGAACGAAATAGCATAGAAAAATACGGTGACAAAGAGCACGCCAAAGGCGATATTCATGGCCCGCAAAGCCTTGTACCGGGCAACTTCAATCGACTTATTATGAGAACGATAGGAAATGACCATCGGGCTCAAGCTCTGTAAAAATAAAATAGATGTCAGCGTAAAAGGCAGCATGATGATAGTCTGCTTGATGAGATAGCCAAAATCGGGAAAACTACCTATATTCGCTAAATTCCAATGCTGGACCATAATCATACCCAAAACAGCTACGACGCACAGCTTCGTCAAGACCATTAGCGTAGAAATCTTGAAGAGTACTTTTTCGCCACGAGAAGCAATGGCTACGAGGGCACAAATAATGACCAACCCGTATAACGGATTTTTAGCCAGTGAATGGTCCGTCACGCCAAAGGTGACTAAGAAGGAAGCACTGTCATTATTGATGGCCGTCGAATAGACGAATACCCAGATAATGAGCATCAGGAAGTAAAGAAGACCTAAGAACAGGCCCCAGTTCTTGCCCAAGTAGTTGCCAATGACACTAGGATAATCTTCACATCTTTCAGATTTTGCCAGAGTATTAATGAATAATCGCTGGAAAAGGTACATAGCCGGATAACCGATAATAGATGACAAGAGATAAATCCAAATCCCTGCCAAGCCTACCTGTACCGGTAAAAATACGATGCCTGCACCGATAGCCATGCCGATACTCATGATGACCCAGCCCCAGTCGGTACTGTCAAACTTGACGGCTTCTTTCCACTGGGCCTTGGTCATACCCGCTTTTTCCCATCGGGTCAACTTTTCTTTCCCCAAAGTTTGTCCTTTATCAGGACACTGAACTGTCTGTTCCATTCTATCAATCTCCTTTTATAGTGTAATCCCTTCATTCCACACAAGATACCGTCATTGCCTATACGCTTGTATGCCCCTCTTTTTTCAATAAAATATTATCATAGTAATAATTATTTTGCAATATTTCTTATTTTGTCTTTTTGTAATAAACGATTACTATGGATTGTTCTTTTGTAATGAACTTACAAAGTCAAAAAAATATCCTGCCAAAAATAAAATATTTTAGCAGGATATTTATATTTTCGTTATATTTAGTTTCTTGTAAAAGGACAACCTCAAAGAAAAATCAACCTCTCAGACCGCCTTTGGGCGGCCAGCTCTCCTAGGAAGAGAGCCTTTCGCCTCACTTTTTAGAAGCCGGCTTTGGACAATTCGTCTCTCATGGCCCGGCGGTTCCGATAAGTTTCCCGCCATTCTTGGGCGATTTTACGGGCTATGTTCAGGCCTTCGGGATAGGTGCTGAGTTTTTTTCAGGTAAACGATGCAATCTCGATATTGATTGCGGCTATTCAGTCCAGGCATGGCCTTTTTCACATAGTCCGCATAAAAGAAGTCTCTCCAATTTCCTAAATCCCTGTTTCTCACCCCCGTACATTTTGATTTTCTTTCTTGATACGGTTCAAGTAACGGTAAATCGTCGGTTCTGATACGCCCAGGACCTGGGCCAGGGCATAGACGCTGCCTTTGAGGACGAAGAGGCCATTCTTGTAGAGGTCTTCTACGACGGCCAGGCGTTCTTTTTGTGAAAGGCGTTTGGCATCGGCGGCATAGGGCTGCAACGACCGCTGGATGAGGTGCTGAATGGCATCGTCTACGGTCGGATACATGCTCTCTGAGATTTCGACACCCAGGAAATGATCATCGCCATTCTTCGAAGCTGGCGGAACCACGTCGGCCAGCGTTTTTTCCGTATCCATGAGAATTAAGGCATCCAACTGTTTCCGCACGTCCAAATAGTGCTGGACGTCGTAGTTCAGGCAGAGCGCCCCTATGATGTTATCGTCCTCATCATGAATGAAGAACGTCGAAGACCGCAAGGTATGGCCATTGATGCTCTTTCCGTAGTAATTGGTCATGTACTCCTGATCCCGTTTTTTACCGACCTGCATGAGTTTCAGAATGAAATCCGTCGCCGGTGCACCGAGCTTGCGGCTGCTGATGTCACCATTGGCAATGGCGATGACCGACTCTTCAGGATGGCGCAAATCATGAAGGACGACTTCACAATCCTTTCCCAACGCGGCCCCTAAAAAGGGAACGATATGTTTATACATCTCTAAAATACTCACGACGTCACTCTCCCTATCTGTTATAAGAAAAGTTTATCACAATGAGAATGTGTAGGGCAAGGGAAAAAGGGCTTGTCGCACGACGACAAGCCCTTTTTAGTGGTTAGTGGCTAGTTGTTAGCAGTTAGCGGATGGCTGAAAATTTAAAGCCAGCTTCTGCAAACTACAAACTCCATACTACAAACTAATACTTACACTTCCGCAATGACTTCGATTTCGCAGAGGAAGTGAGCCGGCAGTTCTTTGACGGCTACGCAGCTGCGGGCCGGTTTGCTGATGAAGGCTTTTTCGTAAATAGCGTTGAACGCAGCAAAGTCCTTCATGTCATAGAGGAAGCACGTCGTCTTGACGACTTTCGAAAAGTCCGTTCCAGCTGCTTCGAGGATAGCGGCAATGTTCTTGACAGCCTGTTCCGTCTGGGCTTCGATGCCTTCCTGGAGCTTGCCCGTCTGCGGATCGACGCCGGCCGTACCAGAAATGTACAGCATACCATTGGATACCATAGCCTGGGAATAAGGACCGATAGCTTTCGGTGCGTTCTGGGAAACAATTACGTTCATGGAAATACCCTCCTGTAAGATAACTTTATTTCACTAATAAAATTTTATCACAATAATAATTGATTTTCAATAAGTATCTCGACGTTTTTTATCGTAGTTTTGCCAGAAGACTCCTTCCTCTTAGGTAGGAGCATCAATGGCGATGGATTTCGCAGGTTCGATGCCTGCGAAATTCACCCTATGTCTTTTCCGTCTTAGCCTTTTCACTTCGTCTACGGTATAATGGTAGATAACAGAGGAGGTGGATTCCAGATGTACTTGACGCAATCGAATGTCATTCGTGGCTTGTCGAAACAAGAGTATACGATGCTCCGGGAAATGTGCCAATACAGCAACAACCTGTACAATGTAGCGGTCTATACGATTCGGCAACATTACTTCGATACCCAACAATTCTTGCGCTATGAAAAAAATTGCCATGTCTGCAAGGAAAATGAAAATTACAGATTATTGCAGGCTGGTGTTTCTCAACAGATATTGAAAGTAGCCGACCGCAGTTTTCGTTCTTTTTTCAGGCTTTTGCAGAAAGTCAAGTCAGGTGACTATGGTTCAAAGGCTGTCCGCCTGCCGTACTATCGTGAAAAAGGGGGTCTCTTCAATCTCATCTTGTCGACGAATGCCATTACCATTAAGAATGGCTTCCTAACCGTGCCGATGAGCCGTGAATATATGAAACGCCATAACGGTCATCGGATTCGGATTCCTGTTCCTGACAGGCTGAAAGAGAAGAAAATCAAGGAAGTCCGCATCTGTCCCATGTATGGCGGACGGTATTTCAAGATTCAGTATTGTTACTTGGAGAATCCAGAACTGGTGAAAACCTCGCTGGATCGGGTTCTGGCTATCGATTTAGGCTTGGACAATCTGGCCGCTTGCATTACCAATACAGGGACGTCGTTCCTCATGGACGGTCGTAAACTCAAATCTATCAACCAGTATTGGAATAAACGCAAAGCCAGACTCCAAAGCATTGCCGCCAAGCAGGGCCAGAAGACAACGAACCAGCTCTGTCAGTTAGCGAAAAAACGCAATTGCCGGATGCAGGATATCCTTCGCAAGACAGCCCGCTATATCCTCGATTTTTGCATCAGTCATCAGATAGGGACCATTGTCTGCGGCTATAATCGCGATTTCAAACGAGGACTGAAACTAGGTAAAGTGACAAATCAGCACTTCACTCAAATCAATTTGAGCTATTTGCGCAATACCTTGAAACACCTGTGTGAACGCTACGGGATAACCTATCTGGAACAAGAAGAATCGTATACTTCTCAGGCCAGCTGCCTGGATTTGGACGATATTCCCGTATACCAGCCGGATGCCCCCTATACAGGAACGTTCAGCGGGAAACGAGTCCGGCGCGGCCTGTACCGTTTCGCCGACGGCAGGACAGCTAATGCCGACATCAACGGCGCCGCCAACATACTCCGCAAAAGTAAGCAGAACTTCGATTTCGAGGGACTGTGTAAGGGGCTTTTGGACAGCCCTTTGAGAATAAGGCTATCCTGATTTCAGGAGGAAACTTAAACTGCAATCTTCTCAAGAATCTCCCGCTTCTATAAGCGGGAGAGGTTCAACGAAAAGCATTTCCGGTGGTGCCTTTAATGTTGACATATGTCATCTATATATCTATAATAAAAGGCGTAAAGGAGGGGGTATTATGCCGAGACCACCGCGGTGCCGGCGGGTTTGTTCATTGCCGGCGGCTTCTGTCTTTGGACCTGTAGACGGAGGACAATCAGCAGATGCCATTATCATGGGCATTGATGAGTATGAAGTCATCCGCCTCATCGACTGGGTCGGCTTGACGCAGGAACAGTGCGCCGCTCAGATCAATGTGGCGCGCACGACGGTAACCGGCATTTATGATTCGGCCCGACGCAAACTGGCCGATGCCCTCATCCATGGCAAACGTCTCGTCATCGAAGGCGGCCATATCCAAGTTTGTGAACGTTCCGGTACGTGCTGTCATGCCTGCTGTCACGCCGGAAAAAAAGAATACAAAGGAGAATGATCCCAATGAGTGAAAATTGTACACACGATTGTTCCAGCTGCGGCAGCTCCTGCGCTGAACGCACCCAGCCCCAGAGCCTGCAGGCTGCCCCCCATGCCGGCTCGCACATCAAGCATGTCATCGCTGTTGTCAGCGGCAAAGGCGGCGTCGGTAAATCCCTGGTAACGTCCCTTATGGCTGTTGAAATGCAGCGCCGCGGCTTCAAGACGGCTATCCTCGACGCCGATATCACAGGCCCGTCGATTCCTAAGGTCTTCGGCCTGACGGACCATGCGACAGGCGACGAAAACGGTATCTATCCGGTTACGACCAAGACGGGCATCAAAGTCATGTCCATGAACCTCTTGCTCGAAGACGCTGCCGCTCCGGTCGTATGGCGCGGCCCGGTCATTTCCGGTGCTGTAAAACAGTTCTGGACTGACGTCATCTGGGGCGACATCGACTACATGTTCGTCGACATGCCGCCGGGAACGGGTGACGTTCCGCTGACAGTCTTCCAGTCCCTACCCATGGACGGCATCCTGGTCGTCACATCGCCGCAGGAACTCGTTTCCATGATTGTCGAAAAAGCATTGAACATGTCGGAAATGATGCACGTCCCGGTCCTGGGCCTCATCGAAAACATGAGCTATTTCGAATGTCCTCACTGCCACGAAAAATTAGCCATCTTCGGTCAGAGCCATGTCGAAGAATCGGCACAGAAATACGATATTCCCCATACGGCAAAACTGCCGATCGACCCGGAATTTGCATCCCATTGCGATAAAGGTGACATCGAAGGCTACGAAGCCAGCTACATGGCGGACACAGCCTCCTTCCTGCAAGGCGTGTTAGGGAAATAATAAAAAGGGCTTGTCGCACGACGACAAGCCCTTTTTGAGTATTAAGTTTGCAGTTCGTAGTTTTTAGTGAAGTTTTTTAAATTTAAAGCTAGCTTCTACAAACTACAAACTCCATACTACAAATTATATTGAAAGAGCAACCTCTCAGTCAGCTTCGCTGACAGCTCTCCTATAAGGAGAGCCACTGCGGGCCGCCCATCCTCTGATGTCCGTTTTGGCGACCAGCTTGCGGGCCGCCCTTTGGGACGAGCCACTAGCCACTAGCCACTAGCCACTAGCCACTAGCCACTAGCCACTAATCATTTTACATTCTTCGTGGCGTCGATGCCGAGGGCTCTCATGATGCCAAAGAAGACTTCTGTGTTATCCATGACGCCCTGGAAGTATTCCGAGCCGGGACCTTCGGCGTTGAGCGGTACGTCGTCGGCAGCATGGCATTCATCACCGATAGTATCGGGGATATTAGCCGGTACGAGTTCCCAAGGATCGCCGTCGTGATGGCGGGCCGGATTGGCTTTTTCGACGACTGTCGATACCTGATGGTATTCGGTCTTATCGCCAGCCTGCTGGGCTTCCTGTTTGGTAACGGTCTGGGAAACAGTCGGCAGCGTCGGTTTCTGCTGGAAGTGGAAGTTTTCGTAATATTCCGGATGGTTGGCATACTGGACGGCCAGGGTGACATCAGGATCGGGATTATCCGGGAACCCGTCGTGGTTGGCATCTTTAAAGGTCGGGAAGATGGAGTCGGCATAGGTGCGGACTGCGGCCAGGCCTTTCTTGCCGTCCCGTTCATGATAGGTGCCGGTAATGGAAGCGCCGTGAGCGTGGTCGGCGACGACGATGATCAGCGTGTTGTCCCCGTGTTCTTTATTCCATTTCTGAGCATATTCGATGGCCTTATCGAACTCGATGGTATCATACGTTGCGCGCTGCCAATCCATGGCATGGAGCTGCTTGTCGATGGAAGCGCCTTCAATCATGGCAAAGAAGCCTTTCGGATTCTTGCTGAGGATGTCCAGGGATTTCTTAGTCATGTTGATGAGGTTCGGCTGATCCGTATATTTACCGAGGACTTCCGGGTTCTTGAGCATTTCCCGATCGATATAGACGTTCATCGTCCCCGGATGGAACAGGCCCAGGAGCGGTTTGTTGTCCGGTGCGGCCATCATTTCTTTAGAATTGGTGACGAAGGTATAGCCTTTATCCTTAAATTCCTGGATGACGTTCTGGTTGTCGTGGCGCTTCGATCCCTGTTCGGACTGCGGGATATAACGGCGCGAGCCGCCACCCATGATGACGTCCGGGCGATGATAATCTTCGAGATATTCCGAAGCGATGTAATCCTGGTTGGCACGGCGGCGCGTATGACCGACCATGGCAGCCGGCGTAGCGTCTGTCGATTCAGCCTGGGTGATGATACCGACGGACATGCCGCGGCTGCGTTTTACGATTTCCGAAATATTTTCGACACGAGGATCATCGAAGGGATCTTTCGTGGAATCTGCATAGACCCCCAAGGCATTGACGACGGATTTATGGCCTGTCGCATAAGCCGACGCCGAGTTGGCGCTGTCTGTCGTCAGGGAATCGTAACCGCTGGTCGTAATCAGGCAGTTATGGGGCATCTTTTCCATAGCCAGCAAGTCATTGTACTTGCCGTTGGTCATGCCTTTGGAAATGATGCGGGCCATTTCGCGGGCTTGCAGGGACATGCCGTCGCCGACGAAGAGGATGACGTTCTTGGCCTGGCGCTGGGCTTTTTCCTGGACGACGGTATAGCGGGCATCGGCGGAGTTAGCGCCGTCAGCATCGGTGGCCGTCGCCTTTACCGTATAGGAACCGGTTTTAGGGAAATTGACCTGATTGGCACGATATGAAATGACGCCGTTGCCCAAAGCCTTCCCCTTTAATTCCTGGCCAAAGAATTTATCGGCTTTCTGTCCATTGACGGTAATATCGACATTCTTCAAATTTTTGGCTTTCGATACTTCGACGTCGAAATCGAATTTGGCACCTGCCAGGAATTTCGCATTATCGACGGGAAGGATGCGGACATCGGCCGCCTGTACACCGGGAATGAAACCTGCCAGTGAGCCGCAGGCTACCATAGAAAGAATTGCTCGTTTCAACCATTGTCGTTTCATATCATGACCTCCTGAGTTTCGTAACATATTCGACATGGTAAGTATAAAATTCCTATACATAGAAACGGTCAAAACTATGTATAATCTTTGTATAATCCCAGGAAGGATGTGTATACTCATGATTTATAGCTGCTTTGACATTGGCGGCACAGCCATCAAATTCGGCCTCATCGACGAAACGGGCCGCTTCCGCAAGAAAGGCAGCCTGCCGACCGAAGCCCAGACGGAAGGCGGGCCGGGCATCGTCCACAAGGTCTGCTCGCTCATCCATCGCCAGCTGACCGACCATCCCCTAGAAGGCATCGGCCTCTCGACAGCCGGCATCGTCGATACAGAAAGAGGAAGTATCGACTACGCCTTGTCCATCCCCGGCTATACCGGGACGGACTGGAAAGGCATCCTGGAAAAGGAATTTCACCTTCCCTGTATCGTCGAAAATGATACCAACTGCGCCGCCCTGGGGGAATGGTGGCTCGGCGCCGGTCGGGATATGGCGTCCCTCTTTGCCGTTACGGTCGGCACCAGTATCGGCGGAGCCTTCATCGAGAACGGTCATATTCTCCACGGTGCCAGCCGGGCGGCCGGAGAAATCGCCTATATGCGCGTCCCCGCCGGCCGTCTCCACGATGTCGCCTCGGCGACGTACCTCTGCCGGAAAACGGCACGCCAAAAAGCCGCCGACCCGGAAAAGGTCGACGGCCATAAGGTCTTTCAATTCGTCCGTCAAGGCGATGCATCGGCTTTAGCCGCCCTCGATGCCTTCTGCCAGAATCTGGCTGACGGCCTGGCCAACATCGCCTGCCTGTGCAATCCCGACGGCATCGTCCTCGGCGGCGGCATCATGGCCCAGGAAGCCATCCTGCGGCCCCGATTGGAACAAGCCTTAGCGGCACGATTGCCAAAAATGATGCTGCCGCCGAAAGGCCTGGCTTTCGCTCAGCGACAGAATGATGCCGGCATGCTCGGCGCTTTGTACCTGTTACAACAAAAAAAGTAAGCCCTTAATGATTCAGTTTGGTGCGGACGATGCGGGTAACTTTTTCATCGACTAAGGCCCGGAAGTCTGCATTGTTCTTATATTCCTTCAAGAGGCCGTCATAGGTTTCCCGTTCATGGGCATATTCATGGCAGACCAGGACTATATCAGCACCGGCCTTGATAGCCATGACGCCCATGTCGGCAAAGGCATAGTGTTTGGCCATGGCCCCCATTTCCATATCGTCGGAAACGATGAGACCCTGGTAGCCGAAAGTGTGGCGCAACAAGTCGGTCATGATCGGCTTGGAGACGCAGGCCGGCAGATTGGGGTCCAAAGCGGGGAAGGTGACGTTCGAGACCATGATGAACATTTTCTGATTGTCTTCGCGCTTGATGAGGTTCTCAAAGGGCTTCAAATCCTGTTTCAAGAGTTCATCCTTAGAGCTGTTGACGCTGTCCCCGTCAATGTGAGGATCCGTCTTGACTTTGCCAATGCCCGGGAAATGCTTCAAGGAGCACCAGATACCGGCCTGTCCATAGCCGGCAACGGCTTCATGGGCGAACTGGGTCACGACGCCGGGGTCGAGGCTGTACGACCGTTCGGCCTGGGAGCCTAGGTCGACGACAGGAGCGAAATTGACATTGATACCCAGTTTCTTCAACTCAGTCCCCGTCGTAAGGGCCCACTGTTTGGCCTGCTCCGGCTGGCCGCTCTGTCCGATGGCCTGTTCCGAAGGAATCGGCGGGAAAGCCTTGCGCATGCGCAGGACCTGGCCCCCTTCCTGATCGAGGGCAATAAAAGGCATGACGCCGCTCTTCTTGCGGATCGTCGTGTCTATTTTTTTGGTCAGATGCTGGACCTGGTCGGGCCTGTCCATATTGCGGTCGAATAAGATGACATTCCCGGCGTGGCAGTATTCCAGCTGGCGCTGGGCCTGGTCGTCGATGGTCGTCCCGGCCAGGCCGATCATCATGAGCTGGCCGATCTTTTCTTCTGGCGACATCTTGTGGACCAATCTGGCCGCCTCGTCTTCCTGTACGGTCCCGCCAGGAGAAGACGGCGAAGGTACTGCCGGTGACCGATTCCAGAAGAACCAAGCCCCAGCTAGCACGAGGACCAGGACGGCCAGGGCCAGGAAAATCCCGCTCTTGGCATTACGCTTCTTCATTGTATGCCAGCTCCCCGGCGATGACTGTCTGTTTTACGTGGAAATCGTTGCTGTCCAGAATGGTGATGTCCGCCTGTTTCCCTTCTTCTAAGGAACCGATGCGGTCGTAGACGCCGAGGGCCTTGGCCGGGTTGACCGTAGCCATGGCGACGACTTCGGGAATGGAAGCGCCGGAATTGATCAGGAAGTGGAGGGCCACTTCGTTCATGGGGGCAATGCTGGCAGCCAGAGTTCCGTCGGCCAAGCGGGCTTCGCCGTTCTTGACAAAGACTTTCTGGCCGCCCAGGCTGGACTCGCCATCGCCTTGCAGGCAGGCCCGCAAAGAATCAGTGACCAGGATGAGGCCATCGCGGCCTTTCATCTGATAAGCCAGTTTCTGCGCTGCCGGATGGACGTGGAGGTCGTCGCAGATCAATTCGCAGCAGGCGTGCTTATTGAGCAGTGCCGCCCCGACGACGCCGGGTTTACGGTGATGAAAGGGCGTCATGGCATTATATAAATGGGTGACATGGCAGTGGCCGAGGGTGTCCATACATTCCATGGCCTGGTCGAAATCAGCCGCTGTATGTCCAATGGATACGGTAATGCCGTGGTCCTGGCAGTCTTTCAGGAACTTCTTGTTCTTCAGCGTTTCCGGTGCCAGCGTGATGATCTTGATGACATCGGCATAGGATTCGAGCCAGGAAAAATCAGCCGTCTGGATATTTTCTTCGGCCTGGGAACCTTTATAGGCCGGACTGATGAAAGGGCCTTCCATGTGGGCGCCCAATACCTGGGCTCCGCCCTGATAGTCTTTCCGGGCCTGGCGTATCCGCTGCAGGGCTTTCTCGATGCGGCCTTGTTCCATGGTCATCGTCGTCGGGACAAAAGACGTAACGCCCGTCGCCGGCAGGGCCTGCTGCATGGTCTTCAAGGCCTGGTCATCGTCATCCATGGTGTCGGCACCGGCACAGCCGTGGATGTGTTCATTGATGAAGCCTGGTACGACGAAGCCGCCGTTAGCGTCGATAAATTCCGAACACATGCCGGCACGGAACTGCTTGCGCGGTACGATGCGCCAGATGTCCTTTTCATACATGATGACATGTCCATTAATGATTTCGTTCGGCAGAACAATGAGTCCGTCGATGATAGCTTTCATATTAAATTCCTCCTAATCGTATTCACTGTTTAAAGTATACCACAAACGCCAAGACGTGAAAATGTGGATAAGTAAAGTGGATAAGTTGTGCACATCCTTAAAAAATGGCTATTTTATGCTTTGTCCACCTGTGCATACCTTTCCACAATGTATCCACATATTGTGGAAAACTCGCCGCAACAGGTTATCCACATTTTCACAAGACTTATGCACATTCTCTGTGCCATTTGTTCGCCCGGTATCATTGGCTTGTCTATCCCGTTTTTCGTCCATTTTCACTAGAGATACACATTTATCCACGAAAGTTATCCACATTTCAGCCATCCATCTCCTAAAAGTATGCACCTGGAAAAAATGGCATAACCATGCGCTTGGCAAAAAAATATCCACATTTCTGTCACTCTTGTACACAGAAAATGTGGATAAATTGTGTATACCTGAATTGTGGATAGTTGTACTTCAATCGACAGGCCGGCTCCAGTCAATGTGGATGCCCGTAGCCCGCCAGATGTAGCACAGGGCCAGCTTCAAAGCTTCCAGGCTCGACGTCGGCACGACACTCAAGGTCTTGTAGTTCGATAAATCCGTATATTGATGCAAGGCCTTTTCTGTCGTCAAATACTGACGAGCCTTTTCATCCATGGCGTCATCATTGAGGTGGACGCCGAGTTCCTTCGTTTCTGTATCGTATTCGATGTACCCGTTGTTGTTGTCACCCGTATGGGCCGCTACTTTAAAAATTGCCATAACAAAAACTCCTTCTCTATGTATCTTTTTCATGGGACATTTCCCAGAGAAATCCCTTCATGATGGCCGTCCGGCCAAAGCGCTTCTGCAGCTTGTCGATGGCCTCTGTCACTTTGGCCTTCGTCTCTTCGTCTTCCGAGAACAAATCGCCCTGCACCTGATAGGCCTGGAGCTGGCTGACCGTCAGTCCCAGGAGGCGGATGGGTTCATGGCCTTTGCTCTTATTATACAATCTTTTTGCCGAAAAATATAATTGTTCTTCTGAACAAGTTCCCATGCTCTGCAACGTCAAAGACCTGGTAATGGTCTTGAATGAGGCATAGCGTATCTTGATAGTGATGGTCCGTCCCATGAGCCGGTTCTGCCGGAGCCGCCAGGACACTTCATTGGCCAGGAGTCGGAACTGTTCATCCACTTCGGCCTCCTGTGTCAGATCGTGGCTGTACGTATGCTCATTGCCGACGGACTGAGGCCGCCGCCGCACTTCCAGCGGCCGGTTATCCTGCCCCTGGGCCAGGCAGTAAATCCGCCGGGCCTGATTGCCGACGACAGGCTGGAGTACTTCGGGACTGGCTGCCGCAATATCACCGATGGTATGGTAGCCCGCTTTTTGCAAGGCTTCGGCTGTTACCTTGCCGACACCCCACAGGCGGCTCAGCGGCAGGGGCGCCAATATCTGACGTTCCGTCCCATAGGGGATCCAGACCAGGCCATCCGGTTTGCGAAGGTCCGACGCCAATTTGGCCAGGAACTTATTGGGCGCAATGCCGGCCGAGGCGACAAGGCCCGTCGTCCGCCGTATCTCTTCCTTGACGGCCTTGCCTATGTCGACGATATCCGGATAATGGCGTTCCATCCCGGAGACATCGAGGAAAGCCTCATCTAAGGCCAGTGGTTCGATAAACGGCGAGTAGTGGGACAAGATCAGGCGTATCTGGTGGGAAATGCGCCGGTAATGGGACATGCGCACGGGCAGGAAGACGCCGTTGGGACAGAGACGGCGGGCCAGTTTCATGCTCATGGCCGAATGGACACCGCAAGCCCTCGCCTCATAAGAGGCCGTCGCGACGACGCCCCGTTCCATGAGACCGCCGACAATGACCGGCAGCCCCTTCAGGGCCGGGTTATCCCGTTGTTCTACAGACGCATAAAACGCATCCATATCGACATGCATGATCCATCGCCGTGCCATAGCCATCCCTCCTCCATTCTATACTATATTATACAACGATTGCCGTCCCTAAATATAGGGGCTTGTGTCATTTCATACAAAATATTGTTAACAATACATCCATGCGCTGAAACACAAATTGCTATAAAACGGCTTAGTAGTGCCGCTTACAAAGAAGTGTACACCATTGGATTTTCATGCCATAATATGGTAAACTATAAGAATACTAAAGAGAGGTGAAATATCACATTATGGATTTATTCCAATTGACATACTTCATCGAAGTCGCTCATAAAAAAAGCTTCACCAAAGCTTCTAAATCACTGCATATCAGCCAGCCATCGATCAGCAAGGGAATCAAGGCCCTGGAAGAACACTGGGGCGTCCAGCTCTTCGACCGCAAGGGAAAAAATGTAGAGCTCACGGAAACGGGGTCCTATTTGCTCCCCAAAATCGAAGAGCTCATCAAGGGATTCACCCAGCTGAACGAAGAAATGGAATCGCCCCAGCTGCTCAATGCCGGCAAATTATCCGTCGGCGTACCACCTATGATCGGGTCATCGGTCATCGCACCGTTCATCGCCCATTTCATCAATAAATATCCTAAAATCGAGCTGGAAATGAAAGAAGTCGGTTCTCAGGACGTCGTATCCGCCATCGACGACGGCCTCATCCAGGTCGGTTTCGTCGCCCTGCCGATTACGACGGAAATACCGTATGAATTTTTCATTTTCCATGAAGAACCTCTCGACGTCGTTCTCTGGCCGGATCATCCCCTGGCCTCTCGGCCGTCGCTGACCTTGTCGGACATCAAAGATGAAACCTTCGTCTTCTATCCGAATGGCTTCTCCCTGAATCCCTACCTGCGCTCGGCTTTCCAGGAAATCATGGCCCATCCGAAGATTGTCTGCCGTTCCAGTAACTGGGACTTCCTGGCTCAGATGGTCGCCGGCCGCCTGGGCATTTCCCTGATGCCGCACACCATCTGTCAACGGATTTCACCGGACCTTGCCGTTTCCGTCCCCCTCGTCCAGCCCCATCTCTATTGGACCCTGGCCCTGATATGGAAAAGCAAGGGCTATTTATCGCACCCATCGCGGACATGGGTACAGTCGTTCAAAGATTATTTCAAGGATGCCAATGCGGCCATCCAGAGTGCCGCCTCCGAACATCCTTACCTTTCAGAGGAGTAGATCACGATGTCTAAATCATTGCTATCGGCAGCAGAAAAAAACGAAATTTTTTCACATCAGCGCGATAACGGTCCCTTCAGCGCCCTGGCCCTGGAAACGGCCTGCCTGAACTACCTGGACCGGTTGAACCGCATCTTCCGCGATCCCCTGGCAGCTGCAGCGGACCGCCGGGCAGCCCTCAAAAAGGGGATGGCCCTGGAACAAAAGCTTTTCGACTATATCCGCCACGAAACGCCGATCAGCTATTTTGACAGCGATTTCCGCAATCAGACGAAACAATATATCCGCATGCGGGAAATCTACGTCGACGCCGTGAATTTCACCTTCAAGCGCCATCGCTTCCGCTTCGTCCTGGACTTATTGCGCCTGTACAGCGAAGACCCGTGCCAGATCCTGCCGGAACGGGATATCTTCAAGGAAAAATGGGAACAGGTCCTGCTCTACGACTACCTGCTCCTCGACATGGGCCAGAAGAACACCGAGGACATCGGCCGCGAAGCCGTATCCAACGGATATCATGAATGTGACTATACCCTGGAAATCGAAGAAGTGTGGAAACAGCCCATGAAAGCCGTTCCCCGCTCCCATTTCCGTTACGTCAAAGCGGCCCTGCCCTACAGTCAGGGCGCCCGGGCCATCACCACGTGGATGAAAGACCATGCTAACGACCTTGCCCCGGCCCTGTGGGTCGTCGATACGAAGGCCATCGAAGCCTTGAGAAAGGGCCCGGACCTCATCGTCACCGACGAAGATATCGCGATTATTGAAAAAACGTTTTGAAAAAAAGGGCTTGTCGTCGTGCGACAAGCCCTTTTTATCGCAGGGATGCGTCCTCGCCTTACATGACGCGTTTGGCACCGATGTAGCGGGCAGACCAGTAGTTGCTGTCCATATCGGAGATGCTGACGCCATCACTGGCGGCATTGATGAACTGGTGGTTGCCGATATAGATGCCGACGTGGGAAATTCCCGATTCATAAGTAGAGAAGAAGACCAGGTCGCCAGGCTGTAAATTGGCCATGGAAACGGAATAACCTACGCCATACTGTTCATCGGCGCCGCGCGGCAAGTCAATACCGGCCGCCGAATAGACGTAACGCGTAAAGCCCGAGCAGTCAAAGCCGGATGGCGTAGAACCACCAAAGACGTAAGGTACACCGATATATTGGTTGGCAATATCGAGAATATGCGTCGCTTCCGGGCTTTCGACCCGGGATACCCCGTTATAACCGCCACTGCCGAAACGGCGGATCGGTCCGGTCGGCAAGGACTGCCCCGTCAGGGAATAGAACGTCTCTTGACCGACGATGCCGTCTGGTTCCAGTCCATGGTCCACCTGATAAGAGCGGATAGCCCGTTCCGTACCGGGTCCAAAAGCCCCGTCTACGGCAACGTCATAGCCATTGTTAGCCAAAGCCTGCTGGACGAGCGTGATTTCATTTTGCGACGTCGCTGCCGGCATCGCTGCCGAAGCGCCGGCCTGGACCGTATGGTTTTCCGGCATCGCTTCTCCCATCAAGGCTTCGTATGTCGCAGCTCCGACGATGCCATCTGCTTCCAATCCCTGTGCTTCCTGGAATTGGCGGACTGCAGCCTGCGTCGAAGCGCCGTAATCGCCATCGACGGAAATATCATAGCCATAATTGGCTAAGGCCTGCTGAATCGTCGTGATTTGATTTCCCTTGTCACCGGGATGAAAAGTAGCACCGGCAAAAGATATAGAAGTCATCAGACACAAGCCCAGCATAACAGCTATCTTCTTTGTCGTATCCATGAAATACCCCTTTCACAAAATCGTAATATATTATTTTATTATATCATTTTTTCGACTGTATTTGTAGGGTATGGGGCCATTGTCATACAAAGGCTTCTGCCATCATACGAGATTTCTTTCACTCAAAAAGGCGCTGTCTTCATGCGACAGCGCCTTTTTTTACATACGTAATATTAGAATTTGCCAGCTTTAGCAGCGCCTTCTACGGCGACAGCTACGGCTACGGATGCACCAACCATGGGGTTGTTGCCCATGCCGAGGAAGCCCATCATTTCTACGTGAGCCGGTACGGACGAAGAGCCAGCGAACTGAGCATCGCTGTGCATACGGCCCATGGTATCGGTCATGCCGTAAGAAGCAGGGCCGGCAGCCATATTATCCGGATGGAGTGTACGGCCTGTGCCGCCGCCGGATGCAACGGAGAAGTATTTCTTGCCCATTTCGATGCATTCTTTCTTATATGTACCTGCAACGGGGTGCTGGAAACGGGTCGGGTTGGTGGAGTTCCCCGTAATGGAAACGTCGACGCCTTCGTGGTGCATGATAGCGACGCCTTCGCGGACATCGTCGGCACCGAAGCAGCGAACGTTAGCCCGTTCGCTCTTGGAGTAGGGGATTTCACGGACAATGTTCAATTCGCCCGTTTTGTAATCGAACTGGGTCTGAACATAGGTGAAGCCGTTGATACGGGAAATGATCTGGGCAGCGTCTTTGCCGAGACCATTGAGGATGACGCGGAGAGGCACTTTACGAGCCTTGTTGGCATTGCGGACGATGCCGATAGCGCCTTCAGCAGCGGCGAAGGATTCGTGACCTGCCAGGAAGCAGAAGCATTTCGTTTCGTCCTGCAAGAGCATAGCTGCCAGGTTGCCGTGGCCGCGGCCGACTTTGCGGTCTTCAGCGACGGAGCCGGGAATGCAGAAGGACTGGAGGCCGATGCCGATGGCTTTAGCCGCTTCTACAGCCGTCCGTGCATTGGTCTTGATAGCGATGGCAGCGCCAACGGTGTAGGCCCAGCCAGCATTTTCAAATGCAATCGGCTGTACGTCTTTGACGATTTTATAGGGATCCAGGCCGGCAGCTGCACAGATATCGCGACATTCTTCAACGCTGCCGATACCGTATTCTTTCAGTACGCCGAGGATCTTATCAATTCTTCTGTCGTAGCTTTCAAATAATTCCATGGTTTTGCCCTCCTATTGCTGTCTCGGATCGATATACGAAGCTGCTTCTTCAAAGCGGCCATAGTGGCCTTTTGCGTCTTCCATAGCTTTGGCCGGTTCGACGCCCTTCTTGATGGCTTCCATCATTTTGCCGAGGTGGATGAATTCATAGCCGATGACCTGGTTATCTTCATCGAGTGCCATGCGGGTAACATAGCCTTCGGTCATTTCCAGATACCGCGTGCCTTTCGCTTTCGTACCGAACATGGTACCGGTCTGGCTGCGCAGGCCTTTGCCGAGGTCGTCCAGGCTGGCGCCGATGGGGAGGCCGCCTTCGGAGAAGGCTGTCTGGGTACGGCCGTATACAATCTGGAGGAAGAGCTGGCGCATAGCCACGTTGATAGCATCGCAGACCAAGTCTGTATTGAGGGCTTCAAGAAGCGTTTTGCCCGGAAGGATTTCCGAAGCCATAGCAGCAGAATGAGTCATGCCGGAACAGCCGATGGTTTCAACGAGGGCTTCTTCAATGATGCCGTCTTTGACATTGAGTGTCAATTTGCAGGCACCCTGCTGCGGAGCACACCAGCCTACGCCATGGGTCAAGCCGCTGACATCTTTGATTTCCTTTACCTGTACCCATTCGCCTTCTTCCGGAATCGGGGCCGGTCCGTGATATGCGCCTTTCGTGACGGGACACATATTCTTAACTTCTGTTGAATATAACATGTTCTCTTCACCCTTTCAAAATGTATGAGAAATAAAAAGCAGCACGTATAAGACTCAGTCCTTCAACTGGTCGTATATCTGTGTGAATAAAGCGCGATACATGCTGCCTTTGCGCCACAAGAATGAAAATGCGTGCATGACGGAGAAATCCTTGACGACGATGCGTCGCAGCGTCCCGTCTGCCAGTTCTTTCTGAACTGATGTTTCATATAAAAATGCAATACCGCAGTCACGGCAGGCCAGTCCTTTGACGGCCGACAGGCTGCCCACTTCATAGCGGGCCGGGAAATGGTCCAGTGTGTAGCCCTGTTCTGCCAGCTTATGTTCCAAGATCCGGCGGGCGCCGGCATGGCGTTCGCGGACGATGATCCGATAGCGCATGAGTTCTGACAGCGTCATTTCTTCCGGAGCTTCATAGCCCGTACCGCAGACAGCGACAATCGGTTCATTAGAAAATAAGAGCGATTCATAGCGTCCCTGGTCAAAAGAACTTTCGACAATGGCAAAATCAATGGCGCCATCGTCCAGGGACTGGAGCAGCTTTTCCGCATCCGCAATTTCCATGCGAAGATTCATATCGTCATTATGCTTGAGCAAGTCAGCCAATTTATCGAGAATCCCCACGCCAGCTGTCGGCGTCGCCCCAAAGGTCAGGGAGCGATTGTGCTGCAGGTCGCGAAGATGCTCTTTTAAGATGGCATCGTCATGACTGATGGCAGTCACGGCATTCCAAAGGATGTGCCCAGCCTGGGTCAATTGCAGATGTTTTCCCTTATAACTGAAAAGCTTGGTCCCGTATTCGCGTTCCAAGTAGCGAATATGCTGAGAAACGGCAGGCTGTGTGATGTGAAGTTCCGCAGCAGCCCGGGTATAATTCATGTGACGGCAAACGCACAAAAATGTATGGATACGAAAATCTAACATAGCACCCTTCCCTTTCTTTGCGTTTTCCATAAGATAATTTTATGATATTTCAAAATTTTTATCAAGAAAAAAGTGGGCATTTTTCGTATACGTATGGGACGTCTTTGCTCCCAGTATAGTTTTACCCCTGCCTTCATGATATAATAGGACAAACGATTAACCTATTTTACGATAAGGAAGGATGGATTCTCATGAAAAAAATGACGACGCTCTGTGCGTCCCTGCTCCTGGCCCTGGGCTGCCTGACAGCCAACGCCATGGATTCCCAGACCCTGGTCAGCAACCCCGGCCGTTACCGCGTCATCAGCACCAGTCCGGACGGCATCGCCTATGCCGATATGGATTCCCTCCGGGCCATGCAGACCATGGACTATCCCAACAGCATCGAAAACATGAGCTTTACGTTGTATGTCGAAAAATATGCCGGCATCCGCGATGACCTAATCTTCCAGCTTGGCCAGGAAATCCACCAAATCAACGAATACAAAGCGGCCCTGCACGCCAACAAGCGCGAGGGGACATATGACTTGAACGCTGACCTGACAAATGTCTATCATACCGACGGAACGGCGTACTCTGTCAAAATCGACACGGTCCAGTTCCAGAACATCCGCGACATGTACACGGCCCTGCACCACTTCGCCGCCCTCATGCCGCAGAAGAATTAGTGGTTCGTGGCTAGTGGCTCGTAGTGGCTCTCCTTATAGGAGAGCTGTCAGCGAAGCTGACTGAGAGGTTGCTCTATCAACGTAGTTTGTAGAAAAGGCTAACCACTTAAAAGGACTTGTTGCACGCGACAAGTCCTTTTTGAGTTTCCTCCGGCCCGCAGCTATTGTATAATAGAGGCAAGTGAATCTTTATTATATAAAACGAAAGGGACCTGACATGACGAACGAAAAATATATGAATATGATCCGCAACAATCCCTATGTAATCGACCGCATCGAAAACCCGACGGAAGAAATGCAGCTCCTGGCTGTCCAGATGAACGGCCTGGCCCTGCAATACATCAAACATCCGTCAGAAGCGGTCCAGAAAGCCGCCGTCGCCAATACGGCCCGGGCCATCCAATTCATCGACCATCCGTCGGAAGACATGCTCCTGCAAGCGGTCCGCGCTGGCTGGAACAACCTGAGTTATATCGAAAATCCGTCACCGGAACTCATCGACGCCGCCCTGGACCAGTCGGGCTGGGCCATCAAATACGTCAAAGACCCGGACGAAGCCCTGCAGCTGCGGGCTGTAGAAAAGAATTACGACGCCATCAAATACATCAAGCATCCGACACCGGCCGTCCAGCTGGCCGCCATCCGCGGCAACTACGAAGCCCTGCGCTACATCGAAAAGCCGACGGAAGAAGCAAAAGAACTGGCCATCAGCGAAAACGAACAGGCCATCCGCCTCATCCCGAATATCAGCAAAGAGGAATTTCTCCACTATCTCAGCCGCAACGTCCTGGTCAGCAAATACATGCCCAAGGGCATTTCCCTGACCCCTGACGATTGGCGCAATACCTTCAAGGCCGTCTTGTCCCGGGACGATGTACCGGAAGACTATGTCCGCAACTTCATCACCTGCAACGCCGTCGATCTGACACCGGCCGATAAAGTCCTCCTCGTCGACGATTGCGGCAGCAAGAAGGCCCGCCGTATTACAGTAGATGAAAAATTGACGTTGAAATAGGAGAGAAACCATGAACTTTACAGATACTTTCAAAAGCGTAGAATTAGTCCTCAAAGCCGGTGAAGTCCCACTTCTCGTCGGCGAAACGGGCATCGGCAAGACCTCCCTGGCCCGGGAACTGGCTGCCAAGAATGACTGGAGCCTGGTCGGCATCGACGGCAACCTCCTCAAAGAAGGGGAAATCGGCGGCCTGCCTACGGTCGAAGCGGGCACGACGATTTATGCCGTCCACCACAAGCTCCGCAAAATCGACGAAGAAATCGCCAAGGGCCGGACAGTCCTCTTGTTCATCGACGAAATCAACCGCTGCGACCACGCCGTCCAGCAGGAACTGATGAACCTCATCCTCAACCGTGAAATCAACGGCTACGTCTTGTCGCCGTCGGTCCATATCATCGCCGCCATGAACCCGGCCGATTCCTATGACTACGAAGTCGTTGAAATGGATGCAGCCCAGCAGAACCGCTTCGTCTGGCTGTACATGGAAGCCGATTACCTGCAGTGGCTCGATTGGGCCTCGACGGCAGGCATTGAAGAAAAGGTCATGGAATTTATTTCCACCTTCCCGGAATACCTGGACAAGACCAACGAAGACGACATCAATGCCACGCCGCGCAGTTACGAACGCATTTCCAAACTGTACCACATCTATAAACAGGACCCGTCGGCCATCCCGCAGGGCGTCTTCTACAACGTCATCCGCGGCAACGTCGGCAAGCTCATCGCTCAGGAATTCGTCCATTTCGTCACGTCCGACGCCCAGCCCCTCATCGCTTATGACGATGTCTTCGGCAGTCCATCCCTGGATCCGACCCTGTCCAGCCGGGTCAACAGTGAAAGCCACACCCGGCTCTACCTGGCTGCCAAGAACATCCTCAAGCAGCTGGAACATGCCATCCGCCTCGATGACAGCGAAGCTCAGCCGCTCCTTTCCCGCCTGGTCGCCTTCCTGGCGCTCTATCCCGTCGATCTGCGCCTCGGCGTCATGAAGGACATGAAAGCCGCCAACCCCAAAGTCTATGCCTGCGCTCTGGATAACGACGACTTCATCGACAGCTACTTCGCAGCTTTCCGGTCCCTTCGGTAAACGCCTATGGAACAATCACTGCCCATTGCGGCTAACCTCCTCTATCAGCAGGCATCTATCGTCGCCGACGCCGTCCTCGCCGAGCAGCGCCGGACTGGCAGCGTCCCGGATGTGCCGGCCGATTTCCAAAAGAAATTCTACACCTTCCTGGACCGCATCAACGGCCACCTCATGGAAGACAAAGACAATTTCTTCGGCTATTTTCTCTTCCAAATGGTCAAGGAAATCCGCTTTGACATGGCCTCGCCGACAGGGACCAACTTCAAGGGGACGCGGTACCACCTCTATTTCAATCCCATGCTGTTCCTGCCCCTGTCGCCGGAACAGATGGAGAGCACGATTAAGCATGAAATCCTCCACGTCGTCTCCCTCCACCTCATCCGGTCCAAAGAACTCCGGCAGCAATACAGCAAAATGGCCGTCAACCTGGCCATGGACGTCGTCGTCAACACCTATCTCGACCACCTGCCGCCCTTCTCGACGACCCTGGAATGGGTGAACATGAACTATTCCCTGCTCCTGAATCCCTTTGAAAGCCTGGAATATTACGTCGATAAGATTCAAGGCGCCCTGGACTTGCGGACCGACAAAAAAGACCTGCCCGAATCGGACAGCGACTCCGACGAATCCATTGCCGTATCCTACGACCCGGCTAAGACCCACGACTTATGGGACGAAGGCGATGATATCGACGAAGAGACGCTGCGCAAATTCACGGAAAAATACATCGACGCTTCGTGCAAGGGCGAGCTGTCGAATTATCTGGAAAGCATGATCAAAGCCTTGAAAGACAGTCAGGAAGACCTGCCCTGGCATTGGTACTTGAAAAAGCTCGTCGGCTCCGTCACCAGCACCTGGAAGCGGACGACCATGCGCCGCAACCGCCGCCAGCCGGAACGGCTGGACCTGCCGGGCTGCCTGCGCTCCCATACGGCCAAAATCCTCATCGGCCTGGACATCAGCGGCAGTATCACCGATGCCGAATTTCGTCAGGCCATCGGCGAAGTCCTGCACCTGGTCCGCTGCTATAACCATGAAATCATCGTCGCCGAATGTGACGACGAAATACGCCGCACCTACCGCATCCGCACCATGGACGACGTCCGCGGCCGCCTGGACATCCGCGGCGGCACGGCCTATTCCCCGGTCTTCACCTACGCCAATACCCAGCGCGTCGACCTCGTCGTTTACTTCACCGACGGCAAAGGCGAAGAAAAACTCCAGACACCGCCCAAAGGCTACAAAGTCCTCTGGGTTCTCTCGGGTAAGGGAGACAAACTCTCTCTGAAGAAGCCCTTCGGCCTGGTCAAACGACTGACCAAGCTCCCGGAATACGACCCGTCCCTCGACTTCGACGACGTAGAAAAAGGCGGCTTCTCCATGAATCACCAGGAAGACATCAGTATGCCGTGAATAAAAGATAAAAAGGCGCTGTCACAGGAAGACAGCGTCTTTTTTGAGTGGTTAGTGGTTAGTAGCTCGTGGTTCGTGGCTCGTAAAGGCCTGCCATTATACCCGAATGGGCCGTGGTAAAATCTCACAGCGGGCCGCCTTCCAGGACGGCCCCTACGTATACGGCCGCTGGCCGTGTATTTTTTGCGACCGGCGACCGGCCGCCTGCGTTTATTTTTTCATCGCCTGTATGCGATTCCGTAGGGGACGCCTGTTAAGGCGTCCAGCCTCTGCTGTCCGTTTTGGCAACCGTCTTGCGCCTTCCGCTGGTCGGCACCTGCCGGGCCAAAAAGGCCGCGTGAATCCTGTGAATGAACGGAATTTATGACAGATGTCACATGGTCGTAATACAATCAATGAGTCTGTTGCGGCGAAACGCCGCATCCGTAGGGGCCGCCCAGATTTTTTCTGGTCTGTCCAGTACAGGATAGTCCCCGGACGGACAGTTGCAGCGGGCGGCCCGCTACGCGCTGAGGGGTTCCCGAAGTGTCGTTGTCACTTTGAGTCTGTCGCGGTGCAGCCGCATCTGAGTCCGAAAAAAAAAGCCGTAAACTTTAGAAATGGAAGTCCATCTGGGTGCGGACGAGGGTCCGTTTATTATCTGAATTGGAAATCTGTTCCTGTTTCGAGTAGAGCGTTTCCCATTCGATGTTCTTCCAAGGCACGTATTTATACCCCAAAATCCAGCCTTTACTGCCGGCACTGCCATTGTAAAACAAGGAACTCCATTCGTCGTCACCGGCGATGGTGCCATTGGTTCCGTAACGATACCAGCGGGCATAGGCCTGCCATGTTCCCGGTTTCTGGAGATCCGTATTGCCATAGTTCAGGCGCAAGAACGTACTGTTGTCCTGGTAGTCAGCGTTGGTCTGGACATAGTCAGCCAGGAAGCGTACTTTCTTGGAAAGGTCGAACCAGCCACTGAGAACGTAAGCTTTATCGTAATCGACCGTTTCTTCACCCCATGATTCCAGATGACTCGTATTCTTTTCGTAAACATCGCCTTTATGCTTGGAATTCAAGGCATAGGCTACGTTGATGCCGGCCCGCGGTCCGATATTCCCCCACGTACCAAGGCCATACCAGCTTTCATGGTTGCCGGCCCCTGTCGAAGCAAACCAGAAGCCGCTGGCAGTCAGACTGGTCCCTTTGATGGGGACGCCGAGCTGGAAGCCATCGGATTCCGTGCCGAAGAGGACGTTCTGCTGACCTAAGCCGCGCCAGGCACGGCCGATGTTGATCCAGGCGCCGGTCTTCGGATCCGTCCCTTCGACCCAGATACGCTGGATATCGCCATCATGACCAGACCAGCGTTTGGCCCGGCCCTTATCTTTGCCGTCAGTCGCCCATGACCCCGACTCGTTTTCATGGTCATGACCGCCGTTGTAAAAGGAGTTCTTTTCTAACTGGAATTTGGCCTTCCAATTATCGTTGACTTTATAGGAACCGTTCAAGCTCATATAGAAGCGGTCATTGTCCTTATATAAATCACTGTTGTTCTGTACATTGTTGCTATATTTATCGTGGTCATACTGGACGCGGATAAAGCCGCTCAATTCCATCTTGCCAGCGATACCGTTTTTCAGCGAATCGATATCCTTGGTATTCTGCTCGATCTGCTTGGTGTTCTTGGCGACTTGCTGCTGCAGGACGTTGATTTCGTCGGCGTATTCTGCGTGCAGTTTTTCCAGGACCGTCTTATCGCCGAAGTTGCCGCCGCCTTTTTGCATGGCTTTGGCGACGATACTGGCGACTTCGTAACGGGTCATGGTACGGCCACCTTCAAAGGTGCTGTTGCCCATGCCTTCGATGACACCTTCTTTAGCCAGGTAGTCCAAGGCTTCATAAGACCAGTGGTCTTTGGGGACATCGGAGAAACTGTCGGCCGATGCCGCCAGAGCCGCGCCCGACATGCCCAGGCTCAGGGCCAGCAGGACGGCAAAGCCTTTCTTGTTGAATTCCATCATAAGGACCTCTTTTCTATAAATTATCTTCCAGCATGGCCCCTACGCTGTCATAGACTTTGCGTGCCTGTTCCTGGATGGCCGGACGGGCCGTGGCGACGGTGTAGCCGTTATAGCCCAGAATCATGGGCAGGTCGTTGATTTCGTCGCCAATGGCCAGGATGTCCGCACCGTCCCAGCCAAAGAGGGAGAGCGTGTGGGCAATGGCCTGTTGTTTACTGATATCGGAGGGAATGATGTCGACGGCGCAGCGGTTGGGATAAGCGTGGACAACGTCGCCGAAATGGGCATTGACCTGTTCGCTGGCCGCCAGGGCATCGTCAGGATTAGTGAAGCCCAGGGAATACTGGTGGATTGTCTGAGGCAGGTGTTCAATGTCGTCTTCCGTCACCGGTACGATGGGATAATCCCATTCTTTCGCTTCCCGCCAGACCCAGGTACCCGGCAGATCATGGCAGAGGTAGGTCCGGTCCTGCGAGGAAAAGGAAAAATGGAAGGACTTACGGACCCGTTCCAGTTTGCTGACGGCCTTGAGGACAGCCGGCTCGATGCGGGCTTCCCAGAGGACGCGTTCCTGGTCATCGCTGATGAGACCGCCATTATTGCAGGCCAGGTAGTCGTATTCGACGCCATAATGCTTGAGCTGGGGCATGAGCATGCCGTGGTCCCGGCCGGATACGACGCCGAATTTATGGCCTGCAGCCCGCCATTTGCGGATGGCTTCGGCATCACGGGCCGTAATGATATCGTCGCGGAACAAGGTCCCGTCATAATCGCTGGCAGCAACTTTTAACATAGTACTCCTCCTCATAACCGATAGACGACGGCTTCCGCCGGGCGCAGTCTGCCGGCTTCCGGGGCGCCATAGCTGCCCAGAAGGACCGTTGCGCCGTCCGTAAGGGACGCGTCATACTCGATGGTTTCGTTGGTAAAATTGACCAGCGTCAATGTCGCCTGGTCGTCTAAAATGCGCTTAAAAGCGTAAATGCGTTCGTCATCAGCCAGCAATTCTTCGTAGCGCCCTTGCTGCAATATGGCCGCCGCTTCCCCGTTGAAGCGTTCTGCCTGTATGCGGCGATAGTACTGGAGAACCGAATCGGCATCGGCTTCTTCCCCTTCGGCACAGCACTGCGGGTAATCGTCATGGACCGGGAGCCACGGTGTCCCCGTCGTAAAACCGGCCTGGGGAGCCGTCGTCCACTGCATAGGCGTCCGGGCATTGTCGCGGCTGTGGGCCTGGACGAGACGCAGGGCCTCTGCCGGCGCAAAGCCTTCGTCCAAAGCCAGCTGATACTGGCCGTGCGTCGAAATATCATTGTAGTCTTCGATGCGGGCAAAGGCCGTATTGGCCATGCCCAGTTCCTGCCCTTCATAGATGAAAGGCGTACCGCGCAGGGTAAACAAGATGGTCGCCATGGCCTTGGCCGCCTTCTGCTTATCCGTCCCTTCGGGGAAATAGCGGTTGACACAACGTATCTGGTCGTGGTTCTCGAAGAAAATGGGATACCAGCCGTTGGCTGCCGTCGCCTGCTGGCTGTCGGACAGGGCCTTCTTGAGCTTGGTCAGGGGCCACGTTTCGGCCCGGTACCAGACTTCATCATCGGGAAATTCCAGATTCGTATGGCTGAACTCGAAGAGCATACTGAAGGCCCCGTCCTTGCCGACCCAGCGGGGCAGGTCGGCCGGCGTGACGCCATTGGCTTCGGCGACGGTGAAGATATCGTGGCCGTCGAAGACGTTGCGGCGAAATTCGTGGAGAAAATCGAGGATGCCCGGCGTATTGGCAATCATCTTGTGGATAGACGACAGGCCATCGGCGCCGTCGACCGGGCCGTCGGCCAAGACGGCCGGTTTCTTGATGTAGACGATGGCATCGATGCGGAAGCCGCCGACGCCTTTATCGATCCAGAAATTGGCCGCATCATAGAGGGCCTGGCGGACGGCCGGATTCTCCCAATTCAAATCGGGCTGTTCGACGGCGAAGGTGTGCAGGTAATACTGCTGCCGTTCTTCGCACCACGTCCAGGCCGGGCCGCCGAAGATAGAGCGCCAGTTCGTCGGCGCCGAACCGTCCTCTTTGGCATCGCGCCAGATGTACCAGTCGGCCTTGTCGTTAGTGCGGCTGCGTTTCGATTCCTGGAACCAGGCGTGCCGGTCCGACGTATGGTTATAGACCAGGTCCATGACGATGCGGATATCCCGCTTCTTCCCTTCGGCAATGAGGGTATCCATATCAGCCATCGTGCCATAGCGCGGGTCGATGGCCGTATAGTCGCTGATGTCATAGCCGTTGTCGACCATAGGCGACGGGTAGACCGGCGTCAGCCAGATGGCGCCGACGCCGAGTTTCCGGAGATAATCCAGGTGACGCGTCACGCCGGGAATATCGCCTTCGCCGCTGCCCGTCGTGTCCTGGAAGCTGCGGGGGTAAATCTGATAGACAGCCGTCTGCTGCCACCATTTCAAGGTATCCATAAAAACCTCCTAGAAAATGACAATCGGTGTTTCGCCGGCGACGACAGGCTGGTCCGCTTCTTTCTTCATCTGCGGATATTCTGTCGAGTTGGTGACGGCCATGATGACGATATCGTCATAACCGGCTTTGGCAATGGCATCGCGGTCGAAGCGGATCAAGGGGTCGCCAGCTTTGACCTGGGCGTCCTGCTGAGTCAGCAGGGTGAAACCTTCACCATTCATGTTGACCGTATCCAGGCCGATATGGATGAGGACTTCGGCGCCGTTGCTCAGTTCCAGACCAATAGCGTGGAGCGAGCTTTCCATGATCATAGAAACGGTCGCATCAGCCGGTGCAACGACGGTGTCGCTCGACGGTTTGATAGCCACGCCGTCACCCATCATCTTCTGGGAGAAGGCATCGTCCGGCACTTCGCTGATATCGACGAGGTCGCCGGAAACGAAGGCTTTCAGCTTCATGGAACGGTCGTCTTCATCGACGGAAACGACGGCTTCAGCAGCCGGAGCGGCCGTTTTTTCTGCCGGGGCTTCTTTCGTTTCCGGAACTGTACTTTCTGCGACTGCCGGCATTTCCCCTTTCATGAGGGCATCGAAGTGGCCGCGGACATTGGGGACGGACAAGCCGACGATGACCTGGATGGCATGACCGTTCTTGACCAGACCGAAGGCACCGGCATTGGTGAACTTGCTGGTCGCAGCGACTTTATCCGGGTCGTTGACCGTGACGCGCAGGCGGGTCGCACAGTTAGTGACTTCGCGGATGTTGTCCGGGCCGCCGAGGCAGTCGAGGAAGACCTGCGCTTTCAGGGCATCGGCGCCGCCGGCAATGCCTTTCTTTTCCATTTCTTTCTTGGCTTTATATTCCGCTTTGGTGAACAATTTATCTTCGCCGCCATCGTCGGTACGGCCCGGCGTAGGCAAATCGAAGTGAAGGATGAGGAAGCGGAAGACGACGAAGTAAATAGCCGTGAATCCGAGGCCGATGGCAATCTGTAAAATGTACGTCCAGGCATGATAGCGGAACAAGGGAATCCAGTTCTGGACGAAGCAGTCGATGAGGCCGCCGCCGAAGTTGCCCGACAGGCCGATGAAATAGAGCGTCGCCGACAAGGTAGCCGCTAAGACGGCATGGACGACATAGAGGATCGGGGCGACGAACAAGAAGGTAAATTCAATCGGTTCGGTAATGCCGCAGAGGACGGCTGTAATCGTAGCCGGAATGAGCAGGGTAGCGACTTTCTTGCGCTTTTCCGGTTTGGCACAATAGTACATGGCCAGGGCTGCGCCAGGCAGGCCGAAGACTTTGGCACTGCCGTGAAGGGCAAAGCCGCCTTGGGGGAACAGGTCCCGCAGGGAATGAGCACTGGTGGCGAAGTCATTGAGGTGCTGCAGCCAGTACGCCTGGATGCCACCGTCGCAGACAGCCGGGCCGTAGATGAAGGGCAGATAGATGAAGTGGTGCAGACCGGCCGGCAAGAGGATGCGTTCCGAGAAGGTGTACGCCCAGACGCCGAAGATGCCGCTGGTCTTGAGGAAGAACTGGAACTGTTCGATGCCGTGCTGGATGGGCGGCCAGATGTAGCAGAAGAGGAGCGCCATGGGCAGCATGACCAGGAAACCGACAGCGACGACGAAGGCCGGGCCCTTGAAGATGCCGAGCCAGTCCGGGATTTCTGTATCATAAAAACGGTTATGCAAGTACGCCGAGATGCAGGCGATGAAGATAGCGCCGAGCATGCCCATGTCCAGGGTCTTGATGTTGGCAATCATGGCCAGTCCCGTACCGGCACCGGCGTCCTGACTGTAATCGACGCCGAAGTAACTGCCGTGCAGGGTCAGGATACCGGCGATGAAATAGTTGAAGACCATGTAGATGACGAAGCCTTCCATGGCGCAGCGGGCCTGTTCCTTCTTGGCAAAGCCAATGGGAACGGCGATGGCAAAGAGGATCGGCATCTGATTGAAGACCGTCCAGGCCCCCTGCTGGACGACGTACCAGAAATCGTACCAGAGAGTCCCTTTTTCTGCCAGGCTGCCGAAGAGACCCGTGTTGCTGAAGATGATCGACAAGGCGACGGTCAGCCCGAAGAAGGCGAATAAGATGACCGGTGTGTACATAGCGCCGCCAAAACGCTGCAATTCCTGCATCACACGGTCTTTGTTGAATGACATATGCAATTCCTCCCGTTTGTGAAACAAAGTACATAAGATTATCGTTAGTAACAGGATATACAAAAAACGCCGCGAATACAATAGATTCGCGGCGTTCTGGCACGTGGCCCCCGGCCTGTAACCTGGTACATTTCCTGTACTTTAGTACAGCCTATCGGGAAGCCTCTTTTCCTTGTTTTAAGTGGTGCAGATACATACAATATTTCACATACCAGATTTCAGCCAGGATGAAGTAGGGCATCATGGACTGGAAAGCGACGTGGTCATCCTCCTTATCATAGAGCTGGAACCGGGCCGGTGAAACGTAAAAATTGACCGTCGACAACGACGCCAGGGTATTGTCATGCAAGCGGGTAATGGAAATAAAGGGAATATCCCGTAATTTCAAAGCCTGGGCCAATTCCTTGACAGCCGGCGATTCGCCGGAAAAGGAAACGATGATGAATAAGTCGTCTTTGGTCATGGTCCGGATGAGATTGCGAAATTCTTCCCGCGCCGGCACGTCGTAGAGCATGACATTGTCGTAGAAAAACAGGCGTTTCAATTCCTGGACGACATTATTCTGGACGTAGCCTGACGCATAGGTAAAAATCCGGTTGGCCTCATGGACGAGGGCACTGGCATTATCGAAGTTGCGGCTGCAGAGCTTGTCCACGGTCTGCTCATAGAAGCGATGGAGTTCATCCATGACATTCGCATCATAGCAGGACCCTTCCGGTTCTTCCCGCTTGAGGAGCATCTTAAATTCGCCAAAGCCGTCGAGGTCCAGTTTCTGGGCAAAGCGGACGATCGTCGTCGTCGAAACGTGACAGGCCTTGGCCAGCTCATGAATCGAGCTGTGGCGGACGGCAGCGCGGTGCTGCAAAATGTACTTCCAGATTCCCATATCCGTATTGTTGAGTTTCTGGCGATGGGCGTTGATGAGTTCGGCAAGTTGCATGGCTGGTTCCCCCTTCACGAAACAGGCCCCGGCGGAAAACTCCGCAGGGGCCGGGCTATAGTTTCATTATAAGGAATCCCGGGAGGAACGTCAAGCCGGTAGGGGGCTGTGTACAGAAAAAGGCGGCCCATCATGCAGGGCCTTTTTCAAAGTTTGTAGCACGAAAGCGCCGCAGCGATGGCGGCTCCTACGGACGCACCGTTGCTGTTGGGGGCTACATGGATGCGGGTATTTTCAGTCGGTGCCATGCAGAAGATGCAGATAGCATCTTCGATGAGGGACGGCACCCCTTTGATCTTTTCGACCAGGCTGCCTTCGATGGCGATGGACTGTTCCGTAACCCCCTTCCCCTGAGCCAGGTGGCTGAGGATCCCGAAGCTGGCCGCCCCGATGAGCCGGGCTGCCCGGGCAAAGACAGCCCGAACCAGGGCACAGAGCCATTCTTGTTCTTCCTCACTGACGGCAAATCCCAGGATAGCTTCGGCCGTCTTCTGACCGGAAATGAGTTCGTTCATATCGCGCGTCGTGAACTCAGGAATCGCCTTTTTAAGGTATTCACCAAAGACGGCACGGCAGACTTCGCTCAAATACCGGCCGCCAATCATCTTTTCAAAGGGATGGTCTCCAGGCTGCTGGGACGCTTCATCGACGAGGCGGTCCCAGACTGTCGCCGGGGCGCCATCGAAGCCGGCCGCTTCCAGGTTGACGATCATCTGCAGGGCCGGTTCATAATAACACATGTTGAAACCCGTGCCGCAGACGATGCCGATATGCGACGGGTTATGCTGATAAACAGAAGATAACAGGGTCGCCGTCGTATCGTTGAGCAGGGCCACCGGTTCGATGCGGTCCAGGCCGGCCCGGACCAGGGCTTCTTTCAGCAGGCCGTTGATGGGCTTGCCAGCGACGCCGGGAACGGCGATTTCCTTAGACCAGGCGATGAGACGGGCATCCTTAGCTGACGTCTGGTCAACAGCAAAAGAAAAGGTAAAGCCCAATTTATAGTCCTGATTGCCATCAGCCGCTTCTTTGACGATGGCGGCGATGAAATCGAAGAGTTCTTCTGCCGTCGTCGATGAACAGGTATAGTCATAGTCGGCACATTTCAAGGGTTTGGCCACCTTACGTTCTACGACAAAGCCCTGTTCTCCCATAAGGCGGATGCGCGAAGCCCGGACATTGGTACCGCCGAAATCCAGGGCTAAGAACGTCCCCATTTCCCGTCCCGTCGGCAAGCCCAGATAGGTGCGCAGGGCAGAAAGGGAACTCGACTTCCCGGCCAAGGCGTCTTCAGCGTCCTTCCGGAAGTGCTGTGCTAGTTCCCGCAGTTCCGCGCCGGATAGCTGCAAAGCCTGTCTCATTGATTCCCAATTTTTTATCGTGTCTGCCATAATTATCGGCCTCCTGTCTGTACGCAAAAACATCTATACTCCCATGATAATGAAAAAAGCCCGTAAAGACAATGCCTTTACAGACTTTCGGTTCCGCGACACGACAATGGATGGTAGTACAAAATATGGATATTGGTACAGGCGCTGCGCGCAAAAAGAGGATATCGCATTAAGCAAAAACCGAAAAACCGCATAATGCGACATCCTCTTTTTTGAGTTTGAAGTTGAAAGTTTGATGTTTGATGTGGATGGTTTTAAATTTAAAGCTATCGCATCAAACCTCATACATCAAACCTCAAACTAATATAAATAAAAAGGAACCGTGCACGATGGTAAAAACCTTCATGCTCCAGTTCCTTGAATAGAGTTTGGTGGGCGATAACAGGATCGAACTGCTGACATCCTGCTTGTAAGGCAGGCGCTCTCCCAGCTGAGCTAATCGCCCAAGTGGTGACCCCTACGGGATTTGAACCCATGTTCTCGCCGTGAAAGGGCGATGTCTTAGACCGCTTGACCAAGGGGCCACGTAATGTGGAATGTGGTGATCCACCCGAGATTCGAACTCGGGACACCCTGATTAAAAGTCAGGTGCTCTGCCAACTGAGCTAGTGGATCATAATGGCAGGGGTAGTAGGATTCGAACCTACGGATGACGGAGTCAGAGTCCGTTGCCTTACCGCTTGGCGACACCCCTGTATGGCTCCTCAAGTAGGACTCGAACCTACGACAAATCGGTTAACAGCCGATTGCTCTACCAACTGAGCTATTGAGGAATAAATGGAGCGGAAAACGAGACTCGAACTCGCGACCCCCACCTTGGCAAGGTGATGCTCTACCACTGAGCTACTTCCGCATGTATGCTGTCTGTTTCAGAAGACTTGATTATAATACCAAATCCACAGTATTTTGTCAAGAGATTTTTTACATTTTTTTAAGTTTGATGTGAGAAGTTTGATGTTTGATGTAGATGGGTTTAAATATATGCCTACCACATCAAACTTCAAACTTAAAACATCAATCATTCTATGATTTTTGCCTTGAAAACCAGGGCTACGTCGGCATCGGAGCAGCAGAATTCGGCTTCGCCTTCGGGCTGGCCCGGAAGCTGGCCGCCATAGCGCAAGATATCGACATAAGGAAAGGCACAGTGCAGAGCCATGGGGCAGATTTTTCCCCGGTCCGTATCATAATCAAACGTCTCCCCGATGTGATGGCCGCGATGGCAGCCCATAGTCCCCAGTTTTCCAATAATCGTGAGCTGGATAGCTGGTCGTTTCCCTCGTGACATGGTGTTCTCCTTTATGGACAAGTAAGCGGAAGTTGTCGCATTAAGCCATTGACCTTCGTGCGGCAACTCTATTTCACATGGTAGGGCTTACCACGTGTAAGCCCCTACAAACGTAGCTTCGATTCCTACGAGTATGGCAGGTTATGGAATCCCAAAGAGCCGCTTGGCATTTTCCGTGGTTACACGCGCTACTTCGGCGGCGTCGAGGCCCCGCAGGGCGGCGATTTCTTCGGCGACGTAATGAACGTAGGCCGGTTCGTTTCGCTGGCCGCGATGGGCCTGGGGCGTCAAGTACGGACAGTCCGTTTCGATGAGCATGCGCTCCAAGGGCAGGTGGGCGGCGACGCGCTTGGCCCGCTTGGAGTTCGGATAGGTCAAGGGCCCGTCGAAGCCGAAATAGAAGCCCATGCGCAGCAGTTCGTCCGTCATTTCCAAGCTGCCCGAATAGCAGTGGAAGACGCCGCGAAGGCCCTTGCCGTACTGGCGCAGGATATCCAGCGTATCGCCATGGGCTTCGCGGTCATGGATGATGATGGGCACGTCGAGTTCGACAGCCAGCTTGACCATGTCGATGAAGACGGCCTGCTGGATATCCCGGGCCGGTTCGGGCCAGTGATAATCCAGACCGACTTCGCCGACGGCAACGACTTTTTCTTCCGCCCGTATCCATTGACGCAGCTTTTCGACATCGCCGTCCTGGGCCTTGGCCGCTTCTTCGGGATGGATACCGACGGCCGCATAGAGGCCATCGTGTTCCCTGGCCATGGCGATGCACTGAGCTGAAGTTTCCATATCCGTCGCCGGGCAGAGCATGAGGCCCACGCCGGCAGCGGCCGCCCGGTCGAATACGGCCGGACGGTCTTCTGCGTAGGCACCGTCATTGACGTGGCAATGGGTATCGAAGAGCATCAGCGGACCCGGCTTCCCGGTGCCATGCCGTCGACGAAAGCGACCTGGAGGTTATCATTGCCGTCAGAAGCGGCCAGGAGCATGCCTTTCGATTCGACGCCGCAGAGTTTGACCGGTTTCAAGTTGGTGACGACGATGACGCAGTGGCCGATGAGGTCTTCCGGCTTGTAGTACAGGGAAATGCCGCTGACGATCTGGCGCGTTTCCGTACCGAGGTCGATCTGCAGTTTCAGGAGTTTCTTCGCCTTCTTTACTTTTTCACAGGCTACGATTTTGCCGACGCGGAGGTCACTCTTGGCGAAATCGTCAATCGTGATTTCCGGCTTCGTCGGTTCTTTGGCAGCCGGGCAGGCCTGAGCGGCTTTCTTTTCTTCTTCCGCTTCAGCCACTTCTTCCTTCAAGTCATAGCGCGGGAAGAGAGCGCGGCCTTTGCAGACTTTCGTATCTGCCGGATAGCGGCCCCATTCCTGAGCAGACGCCAAATCAGCGTCCTTGAAGTCGCCGAGGCCGAGCTGCTGCCACATTTCTTCGGCGCTGGCCGGGATGAAGGGGCTGACTAAAGTGGCGATGATGCGCTGTGCTTCCAGGAGATTGTACAGGACCGTCTGCAGGCGCTGGGCTTTGGCTTCGTCTTTGGCCAGGACCCACGGCGTCGTTTCGTCGATGTATTTGTTGCTGCGGCGGATGAGGGCCCAGACGTCGTTGATGGCGTCGTTGATCTTCATGTCGTCCATGTACGTTTCAAAGCGTTTGGCCGTTTCCACAGCACACGCTGCCAAGTCGTCATCGACGGGTTCTTTCACGGTCGGACCGGCAGCGACGCCGCCTTCGTATTTTTCGACCATGGCCAGGGTGCGCTGCAAGAGGTTGCCCAAGTCGTTGGCCAGGTCAGAATTGATGCGATTGATGAACGACGGCAACGAGAAGTTGCCATCCTGGCCGAGACGGATTTCCTTCAGCAGGTAGTAACGGAGGGCATCGGCACCATAGCGGTCGATGAGGGGAATCGGGTCGACGACGTTGCCCAGGGACTTACTCATCTTGGTACCGTCGACGATGAGCCAGCCGTGACCGAAGACTTTCTTCGGCAAAGGCAGGCCGCAGCTCATGAGCATGATCGGCCAGATGATGCTGTGGAAGCGGACGATTTCCTTGCCGACCAGGTGCAGGTCAGCCGGCCAGAATTTCTTGAATTTTTCCGGGTCATCGAGATAGCCGGCGGCCGTGACGTAGTTGACCAGGGCGTCGAACCAGACGTAGACGACGTGTTTCGGGTCCCAGGGAACCTTGATGCCCCAATCGAAGGACGTACGGGATACACAGAGGTCTTCCAGGCCGCTCTTGACGAAGGAAATCATTTCATTGCGCCGCGATTCCGGCTGGATGAAGTCCGGGTTTTCGTCGATGAATTTCAGCCAGCGGTCGGCGTATTTATTCATTTTCAGGAAATAGGCTTCTTCGGAAACGAGTTCCAGAGGACGGCCGCAGTCCGGGCAGACGTGTTTGCCTTCAGGCAGCTTGTTCTCCGGCCAGAACGTTTCGCACGGCGTACAGTACCAGCCCTTGTATTCGCCTTTGTAGATATCGCCGTTGTCGTAGGATTTCTGCATCAAAGCCTGGACGACTTTTTCATGGCGTTTTTCCGTCGTGCGGATGAAGTCATCATTGGAGATATTAAGTTTTTTCCAGAGCTGCTGGAAGAGGGCGACGATTTCGTCGACGTATTCAATCGGTTTTACGCCTTTTGCTTCGGCTGCACGCTGGATTTTCTGGCCGTGTTCATCAGAGCCGGTCAGGAAAAAGACGTCGTCGCCGCGCAGGCGGTGGAACCGTGCCAGCGAGTCGGCAATGGTCGTGCAGTACGTGTGCCCGATGTGAAGTTTGGCACTTGGATAGTAAATAGGTGTTGTAATGTAATACTTTCTTTTTTCAGACATGGGATTTTCCTCCTATACCGGCAAATGAGCCGGGTGTTATAAACTAAGCGCAGCCTGGTATACACTACGTTTGGGCACGCCGCACCGTCTGGCGACAGTCCGGATAGCCTCTTTTTTATCGACGCCCTGTTCCATCAGTTCCCGGACCAGGGACGCGTAATCGACGTCGCCGGAAGCAGCCCTTTCCACAGCCGCTGCCCCTTCGACGAGGATGACAAATTCACCGCGGGTCCCTTGTGCGGCCAGGTCGGCCCGCAGCTGGCTGAGACTGCCGCGCAGGTACTGCTCGTACCGCTTGGTCAGTTCCCGGCAGAGGACGGCCCGGCGGTCGCCCAGGACTTCGATCATTTCGCCGAGGACCTGCTGGATGCGGTGAGGCGCTTCATAAAAGATGAGCGTACCCTCGTACGATTTCACCGATTCCAGGACGGGCAGGCGGTGTTTCTGGGTCTTCGGCAGGAAGCCGACGAAGGTAAAGCGCGTCGTATCCATACCGGACGCAATGAGGCCGGTCAGACCGGCATTGGCTCCGGGAAGGGGTACGATAGGCAGATCGGCTTCCAGAGCCAGGCGGACCATATCGCTGCCAGGGTCACAGATAGCCGGCATACCGGCATCGCTGACCAGCGCGATCATCAAGCCGTCTTTCAATTTTTCAATGAGTTGCGGCCCTTTTTCTGCCTTATTATGTTCATGATAGCTGGTCAAGGGCGTGTCGATATCATACGCCATGAGCAGCTGCTTCGTGTGACGCGTATCTTCTGCCGCAATGAGGTCGGCTTCACGGAGACAGCGGACCGTGCGGTACGTAATGTCCTCGAGATTGCCAATCGGCGTCGGGCAAAGATAGAGCGTCCCTTTTTGAAAAATTTCTGGCATTGTTTCTCCTCCAAAATCATGAACATGGGATTCCCACAAGCGGGCGCCCCACATGGGCGCCCCTACAGCTTCCCGTACAGCTTATTCACGGCGTCGCTGTAGCTTCCGTCCGGGTTGTGGACGATGAGCGGCGGCAGGACATCCAGCCCCTTACTGCCGCCGCGGATGCCCTCGATGAGGAAGAGCTTTGCCTTCTTATCAGGCCGGCCATGGACCATCTGCAGGACTTTCGGTTCGATATCGTGGGCGCGCATGGCTTCCAGGATATCGGCCAGGCGTTCCGTGATATGGACCATACGGAAACGGCCGTGATATTTCAGGGCATACTTCACGGCATCGAGGACGTCGCCGAGGGTCGCCGTCTCTTCATGGCAGGCCCGGCGGATGCCGTCGACGTCGCTATAGGCGCCGCGGCTCTTTTCGCGGTACGGCGGATTAGCGTAAACAGCGGCAAAAGCACCGCTTTCCGCCCATTCGCGAATACGGCGGTAATCGCCTTCAACGATGGCAATACGGTCGTCCCGGCCATTGAGGGCCACATTGCGGCGGGCAATATCGGCCATGACAGGATTAAATTCCACTGCCGTCAGCTTCTTTGCGCCGCGAGCCGTCAAGATGAGGGGGATAGCCGCCGTCCCCGTTCCCAAGTCCAGAGCCGGACCGTGGGGTACGGTACCGAAATGGGCCAAGAGGACCGTATCCAGGGAAAAGCAGAATTGGTCATCGCGCTGGATGACCTTCATGCCGTCCAGGACCAGGTCGTCCAACCGTTCGTGCGGGCCTAACTCAATGTTCATGTTCTGTTTCCCCGACGTCCGACCAGGGGACATTGATATTGTGCCCCGATTCGAGCTGGACCTTGACTGTATGGTCTTTCATGTGGACCCGCAGGACCGTACCGACGCCTTCATCGGTCATGACCCGTTTGCCCACAGCCGGCGGCTTCTGCTGTTCGCTGCACTTCTGCTGGCAGTTGCAGCACTTCAGTTCCCCTGACGTATAGAGCTGGTTTTCATAGCGCAGGCAGCACATGAGGCGGCCGCAGATCCCGGAAATCTTGGTCGGATTGAGGGACATGCCCTGGCCCTTGGCCATGCGGATGGAAACGGGCTTGAAGTCGCCCAGGAAGGTGGCACAGCACAGGGGCCGGCCGCAGCAGCCGATGCCGCCGATCATCTTGGCTTCATCGCGCAGGCCGATCTGGCGCAGTTCGATGCGCGTGCGGAAGACCGAGGCCAAGTCGCGGACGAGTTCGCGGAAGTCGATGCGGCCGTCAGCCGTGAAGAAAAAGATGATCTTGCCCATATCGAAGGTATAGTCGACATCGATGAGCTTCATGGGCAGCTTATGCTTGGCAATCTTCGCCAGGCAGATGCCGAAGGCCTTCTTTTCCCGTTCCTTATTCTTTTCTACCTGGCGGAAATCCTTAGCCGTCGCCTTGCGGATAATCGGCTTCAGCGGCTGGACCACCTCCGACGAATCGACACTGCGCGGCGCAATGACGACATGGCCAAATTCCATGCCCCGTGCCGTTTCGACGATGACGCCGTCATCCAGTTTGAGTTCGATAGTGGCGGGGTCGAAATAGTATATCTTTCCGGCAGGTTTAAAACGTACACCTACAACGATCATTAAAATCCTCCTCTGAGCCGTATCGCCCGGATGCATACATAATCCCAGACGAGGCGGACGTTGACGTGGCGCGACACCGCTTCCAGGCCTTCATCGAGGACCTGGGACAGGCCAAAGACGGCGTCATCCGTCCAATACGGCAGTAATTCTGTCATTTCATGGATATATCCTTTTAAACGTATATAGTCCCGGCCGGCTCCGCTGCGCAGGACTGCCATATCGCGGAGAAAAAGGCTGATCCAGCCGAGGATCTCCGTCGTTTCCGTATCCGTCAGCACCGCCGATACGGCCAGCCATTTGGCATAGGGGCAGGCGTGTTTCGCCGTAATCGTCAAGAAGTCCAGGGCAAAATGGGCCTTATCCGTCCCCTGTCCCTCAAGATAGGACAAGACGGTCCGGACGATGCCGCCACCCCAGAGGATGGCTTCTTCCCAATTCCCGCCGTCGCCTTTCAGGCGCCGCAGGCCCTGGCGCATCTCCTCGTCGCTGACCGGATCGAAAGTGAAGCGGGCACAGCGGGAAATGATCGTCGGCAGCAGTAAATCGGGCTGGTCTGTAATCAAGATAAAGCAGACTCCCGACGGCGGCTCTTCCAAGATTTTCAGCATGCGGTTGGCAAATTCCGTATTCATCGTTTCCACATGGTCGATGATACAGACCCGGCGATGGCCGGCTTCGCCCTGCAAGGCCAGTTCACCCTGGAGCTGGCGGAACTGGTCTACTTTCAGCATGGCCCCCAGGGGAGCCAGATAGAAGGCATCGTCCTTATCACCGGCAACGGCTTCGCCTTCACGGCTGGCCAGGTCGGGAAAGACCCGGCGGCCGACCAGGGCCGACGCAACGGCTATGGCCATCATCGTCTTGCCGACACCGGCGGGACCGGCGAAAATCATGGCGTGCGGGACGCGGTCTTCGTCGATGAGGCGGGCGAACTGTTCTTTCAAACGGCCGTGGCCGATAATCGGATCAAACAGCGTCCTGTCCATGAGTCGTCCCCCTTACGCCAATAAAATACCTTAACAATTAATTATAAAAAAAATCCCTTATAAAGTAAATAGGAATCGGTATAAGTCTTGATGGATGGCCTCGGGCGTGCGCATGGCCCCGTCTTTTGTGCAGGCGATGCGCTGCCAGTGATAGCGTTCAGCCAGTTCGTCATAGGCGGCATGGCATTTGGCCAGGAAGCCCTCGTTCTTTTCGTGGATATCGCCGGTCTGTCCGCCGGTCTTGCCTGTCCGGTCCGCCATGAGCCGTTCCGTGACGGCCAGGGGAACGTCGAGCAGGAAGACCTTATCCGGGGCAGGCAGGCCCATTTTATGGAACTCAAAGTCTTCCAGCCAGGACAGATAGGCCCGGCGCTGGTCCGGGTCGTCGATCTTAATCATCTGATAGAGCATGTTACTCGTCGTATAGCGGTCGGCAATGACGATACCGCCTTGTTCATAAAAAGCCTTCCATTTCATCTGATACGATGCGAAGCGGTCGACGGCAAAAAAGGCCGACGCCGCATAGGGATTGACGGCGTCGGCATCGCTGCCGAAATCGCCGCGCAGGTACATCTTGACCAGGGCGCTGGAATCGCTGTCATAGTCGGGATAGCTGACGGATTTCACGTCATAGCCGTCGCACTGCAAGTGTTCCGTCAGCAGCCGGGTCTGCGTCGCCTTGCCGCTGCCGTCGCCGCCTTCGATGATGAATAATTTACCTTTCATGGAACTCCTCCTTCAAGACGCGGATCGTCGCCAAGGTTCCATCGGCCGGGCCGTTCGGCTTATAGCCATGGGCCATCTTTTGGCGGATATAGTCCTGGCAGGCTGCCGTAATTTCTTCGCCTAAAGTCAGGACCGGGATGCCTGGCGGATAAAAGGTCACATTTTCCACGGCGATGCGGCCGCGTGCCTCAGTGAAAGGCACGGCTTCTACGGGGCAGTTCCAGGCCTGGCGCGGCGCCATGACGACCTGCGGCGCCGGCAGGGCCTGTTCCCGGACCGTTCCGGCCGGGCAGAGACGGCGGCCTTGGGCAATCGTCCGGCAGGCCTCGACCAGGGCCTGGGCCGTTTCTTCCGTATCGCCCAGAGTAATCAGGGCCAGGACGTGATTGCCAGCGATGAGTTCCACTTCGAGGCCCTGCTGACGCAAGGCCCGTTCAGCCGTCACGCCGTCGAGGCCGATGCCGGAAAAGTCGATGGTAATCTTCGTTTCATCGAAGCCGCTGACGACTTTTCCGTCGATGATTTCCCGTCCAAAAACGGTCAGTCCGGGAATCGCACGGATGGCATCCCGCACCGACCGGGCCAGTTCGAGGGCCCGGCCAATGAGACTGGGGCCTTCCAGAGCCAGCTGCTGGCGGGCGCTGTCCAGGGAAGCCAGGAACCAGTAATGGGGGCTCGTCGACTGGACGACAGCCATCGACGCGGCGACGCGGTCCGTCAGGGGAAAGTCCTTGCGGCAGTGCAGCATCGACGTCTGGGTCAGGGAACCGGCCATCTTATGGGTGCTCTGGGCGACGCAGTCGGCACCGCAGGCCAGGGCTTCTGCCGGCAAATCCCCGTGGAAGCCCAGATGGGCGCCATGAGCTTCGTCGACGAGGACATACAGGCCTTGTTCATGAGCATAGGCTGCCAGTGCCTTCAGGTTGCCGGCGATGCCATCGTAGGTCGGATAGGTGAAGACGGCGGCTTTCGCCCGGGGATGGGCTGCAACGGCTTTCTTCAAGCTGTCCAGGTCCGGTCCCAGCGACACTTGCCGGACCGCATCGAAGCGGCTTTCCAGGTAGACCGGGACGGCGCCGCTCAAGACCAGGCCATTGATGACGCTCTTATGGGCCTCGCGGGGAATGAGGATTTCATCGCCATCGCCGCAGACAGCCAGGATCATGGCTTCGATACAGGCCGTCGTGCCGTTGATGGAAAAGAAAGTCCGCCCGGCACCATAGAGGTCAGCTGCCAGGTCCATGGCTTCCTTCAGGGCTCCTCCCGGCTGGAATAAGTCATCCAGGGCATACATGACGCCCAAATCCCGCCGCAGGGCATCGCCAAAGAGGCTGGCCTGATAGGCGGAAATGCCCTGTCCCAATTTGTGTCCCGGCGTATGATAGGCCTTCAGGTGCTGCTGGCAGTACCCTTCCAGGGCTTCGACAAAAGGCGCCCGTTCCTGTTTCTTCCTGTCCATAGGGCACCTCATATAGCCGAAAGGAAACCGCGCAGCAAGGCGTGGCTCTTTTCATACGAGAACTGTTTCATCTGTTTCAGCGAGCGCTGCAGCGACCCGTGCAGGCGGTACGACGGCAGTTCTTCCGGCGTGACCCAGCGATAGGCCAGGTGTTCTTCGGACAGGGACACTTTATCCGTATCGGCCATAGCCGTGAAGATGACGCCGTTCAGGAACTGGCCGTCTTTCTTCTGATAGCTCCAGATACCGGCCGGAGCCTCCAAGGTGATAGAAAGGCCCGTTTCCTCCCGTACTTCCCGGCGAAGGCCGGCTTCAAAGTCTTCCGTGAAACGCAGGCCGCCGCCGGGAAATTCCCAATGATGCAGCCCTTCGGCATCGTTCTTCTGCAACAACAGCAGCTTCCCTTCGTGGAAAATCATCGCTTTGACACTCAACCCCATCAATACATTCGCTTCTTGCGCCATAACCCCAGTCTCCTATCTCAACAAATTCATTGCAACAAATAATATAAATTTAATTATACCATATTTACGGCCCCGGGAGAATCGAACTGGCAGGACAGAATCGCTGCAATCTGTCTTATTTACATGGCCCATGTTATCGGGTAAAATGATGGTACAGTTTATTTTTAGGAGGTTTTCTCTATGGCTACAAAACGCGTCCTTGCAATTCACGATATGTGTTCCTTCGGCCGCTGCTCCCTGACAGCTGCCATCCCGGTCATTTCGGCCATGGGCTTCCAGGTCTGCCCGTTCCCGACAGCTATTTTCAGCAATAACCTGACCTATGGCGACTACACCTTCTCTGATTTCACGCCGCACATGACGGAATTTATGGATAAATGGCAGAAACTGGGCTATTCCTATGATGCTATTTACAGCGGTTTCCTCGCCGACGCCGGCCAGATAGCCATCGTTCTCGATGCCATTTCCCGTTTCGCCAAAGACGATACGCTCGTCATTGTCGACCCGGCCATGGCCGATGACGGCAAACTTTACCCAGTCTTCAAGCCGGATATTGTCACGGAAATGCGCAAACTCATTGCCAAAGCGACTATCATTACGCCGAATTACACCGAAGCGACCTTGTTGACGGGCCGTCCTTATGACCAAGATATCCCATCCATGAAAACCATGCTCGAACTCTGCCAGCAGCTGGCCGCCATGGGGCCGCATCAAATCATCATCACCAGCGTCCCGTCCGGCAGCGAAACAATCACCGTCGTCAGCTATGATGCCCAGACATCCTCTTTTGACGAATGTACGGTCGACCGCATCCCCTTTAGCACCTGCGGCACGGGCGACCTGTTCACCAGCGTTCTCACAGGCTCCCTGCTCCAAGGCCAGTCCCTGCACGACAGTGTCAAAAAGGCCACGCAGTTCCTGAACTACGCCATCAGCTATACCTATCAGTCCGGCAGCGATCCCCGCGAAGGCGTCCAGGTCGAACCTTGCTTAAAGAAGTTGTTCTAGTCCCTATTGTTAACCAATATAACTATACATAAAGTTGACCTCACAAGCGCTTTTTTGCTATAATACGTAGGAAATCCGTAAGCAAAGGAGCGCTTTTATCATGTCCGATTCCAGAGAAAAGACGATGCGCTTGACGCGTATCGCCTTACTGATTGCTATGAACTGTATCTCCGCGTATTTAATCATCCCCCTGCCTTTTTCCCAGTCGCCGATAGCCTTGCAGACGCTCGTCGTCAACCTGGTCGCCTTCCTGCTGCCGCCGAAAGACGCAGCCATCACCATGCTAGCCTATATCGGCATCGGCCTCATCGGCGTCCCCGTCTTCACAGGCGGTACGGCCGGACCTGGCAAGATGTTCGGCCCGACAGGTGGCTACATCTGGGCCTACGTCGCTGCGGTCTTCCTCATGTCCTGGTTCAAAGGGAAGGACTATAGTTTCCGGCGCTACGCCCTGGTAGCCGTCGTCATCGGCATCCCGGTCATCTATCTAGGCGGTGTCCTGCAGCTCAAAGGCGTTACAGGCATGCCGTGGGAAGCCGCCATCATGAGCGGCGTCGTCCCGTTTATTCCCTTGGATATCGTCAAGAGCCTCTGTGCTGCCGCTTTGGCACGACCGCTGCTGGCCTTGGGCCTCAAAGGCACTCAGGGATGACGCCGGCCGTAAATCCGTTCTTTATCGGCATACATTTTCTTGTCTACCTGAGATAATACGTCGTCAATGTTGGCGATAGGCGTCTGGCACACGATATAGCCTAAAGCCATGCTGATACCACTGGAACGGTAGCGGGCACGCAGGTCGTTGACGAGCCGCTGGGCCTGCGCTTCATCGGCATCCTTAGCGACGATAATGAATTCGTCGCCACCCATGCGAAATACGGCGATGTCACCAGTCAGGTTCTTCATGATTTGAGCAGCTTGGCGGATGAGCTGGTCGCCGACTTCATGGCCTTGAGTATCATTGATCTGCTTGAGGCCATTGAGATCGCCGAAGATGAAGGCCAGGGAAATCCCGTCAGGTAACGTCTGGCGATATTCCGCAAAGCCCCGGCGATTACCGACGCCGGTCAGCTGGTCTGTCGTGCTGATGCTCTCGAGGGAACGGAAAATATCGCGGTTGCGCAACATGATGGCCAAGAACAAGGTCAGCGTCGACAACAGGAGACCTGCTGATTTGAAGGCCAGCGCCGACGGATTAATGACTTCCGTAAATCCCAAGGACTTGCCCGACTGGGTCAGATGGCCCGATACGAGACGGCGGCAGTCGGGGATATAGGGATGGAAACCAGGATGCGTCCGTATGAATTCCGGTGCATCTTCAATAATAGCCATCTGTTTCGTATCGAACGTATCATAGAGGGGCCGCAGGGAATTAATGGGAATGTGCTGAACCGTACGAGCGACGGGCTGCAAGTTTTCCTGATGCCATTCATAGGTTGCACTGACCTGGCTTCCCTGTTCTTCAAAAATCAAAACCCGTTCGGCCTGCAAGCTGTGACCTATTTTTTCCAACATCTTCTGCAAACCTACATCCGGATTGGCTTCGCGCATGCCGATAGCAATGACCTCATTGGCCATGACTTCGCGGAAAATGACATTATTTTCAGCCAAATCATGGCTGATATACGGATCGATATTTACGGCCATAGAAAAGCGGTAATTCTTCCCTTGCCAGGGAATGAGCGTCGCCCGCATGAGCAAGTTCTGCCTGGTCTTGCGATTACGGCGCGTCGTCGTATAAAAACAGTCGCGGCGCAGCTGGCCATTGATGCAGTCCTGACAAGGCGCATCGAGGCCGGCCAGGATCTTATAGCACTTTTCACCGACCCAGCTATAGGTATTGGAAAGGCCATAGCTCTTCTGCATGTATTCATTAACATAGACCAGTTCATACGTATCCGGAGCGATAATGGATACTTCTTCATCGAGCTTATCAAATTTTTCCTTATCGAAGACCAGGCGGTCGCCGATATAGATAGCTTGTCCATACTGCTGTTCATTCACTTCATTCAAGCGTTTCCGCAAAAGCATCATGACCTCATCGAAATCCTGGCCCTCCGACCCTTGAGCCACGGCGTATTGTAAATAAAGAGTACAGCTGTAGTCGCCAATATTCGTAATGCCATGGATGGCATCGACGAGACTCAGCATTTTATTCCGGAAATCGTCATCTATGGTCTTCGGGATAATGCAACAAAAACGGCTACCGCTCAAATGGGCCAACGTTTCATTTAAAGTATGGAAGGCCATCAGCTGCTGTGTAATGGCCTGCAGCAACTTCTGTCCCACTTCATCGCCATACTCCTGAAAAAGCGCTTCATATGCAGGCACTTCGAGGAGTACACACGTATAATCCCGACCATAGCGCCGATATTTCTCGCCGTACTCATCTGCCGCCTGCAAGAGTCCCCGGAAATTGAGCAGTCCCGTCACGTCGTCGACAAAACTTCTCTGCCGGAGCCGCGCCTGACGGGCATCGGCATACTCTAAATCTTCAAAATACCCCAGCAATCCGATAATACGTCTCCCGCGATAGATAGGAAATTTGGTAGCGGCAATTCGATGCGGTCGGCCTTGGACGAGACATTCTCCGACAACACAGTGCGTGACCTCGCCTTTTTCAAGGACAGCCCATTCGGCCTCTTCATACTTTTTCCCCTGGATATGCCAGCCAATATCCTCATCGGTTTTCCCGATGAGGCTTTTTTCATCTTTTAAGCCGTAATAATCGAGGAAAGCCTGACTAACGCCAGCAAAACGCCGTTTTCGGTCTTTCCAGAAGAATTTGATATCCGAATAACGAATCATGGCCTGACACAGTTCCCGCAGGATACGGAAATAAGGCTGCCGGACCGGTTCCAGTTCATGGAGGCCCAAAGAGGTAGCCAGTATCGGCAGTAAGCTCTTGCGGTCCCGTGCCGTTTCCCATATATCATCGCGGCAGCACAGTAGAACCCCTTGCCGGCCGCCGTTGCGCAGGAGCATAGCTAAATAGACTGTCCAGCGATAGCTGCCGTCAGCTTGCTTGATGCGGAAGACACTGCCCGTGCTATTCGTCTGCGACTTGCCGGCCTGGCGGCGTACATTGTCGAAATCGAGGAATGCTAAAAAACGTTTCCTGTCGTCATCATGGACGAAGCGGGTCGCATAATCGGTCAGCAGACGGAGGATACCCTTCTGGGCCTGCCCTTGGGCCCAGTTGGGCATCACCGTCTTGATAACTTCAAAGGTATCGTCCTGGGGATTCAGATAATACAAGCCCTTATAGAGTTGGAGGATGTTGCGCAGTAAATAATCAATGCGATGGGCTTCCTTATCTTCTCTGGCATCAGCAATGTTATAAATCCAGGCGCGGCACAGATAACGGCCCTGGGTCCCGCCGATTAGCCCCAGATGAAGCTGCAAATAGTGATCTTCCTCGATATAGGTCACGACCTGTTCCTGACTGGATACAATGAGTTCCTCCAAGCAAGGCTGCAACCGCTGGCGGAAAGAAAGGTTCTCAATCCGCAAGGGCAGGTCTTTCCCATTATAGGCTGGCAAAGCTTGGCGAATAATCTGGCGGAAAGCCTGATTGGCTGACAGCACGACGACCTGTTTCCCATCATAGTGAAAGATAGCCACAGGGACATCGGTCACGACATTGATGAGGCCAGCCTTATCATAGACCGATTCTTCCCGCCGCGTTTCCTGGCCGTACTCATAGTTCTCACAAAAGATCTGTATGTCTTCATAAGACATGGGCTGTCCCCAATAATAGCCCTGTATCTTTTCACAACCAATGGCCTTCAAAAAGTCGACTTGGGCCTTCGTTTCTGCTCCTTCAGCCAGGGTATGGACACCCAGTTCCTTGGCCATGAGGACGATAGCCTTGAGGATGCGGCGGCTCTTTTCATTGAAATTGCGCAAAAAGGCCATGTCGATCTTGAGTTCATCGAAATGATAGTTATGCAGGACGTTGAGCGACGAATAGGCACTGCCGAAGTCATCGAGCCAGACCTGATAGCCAGACCGCTGAAACTGCCGCAAGGTCTGAATCAAGTTATGCTTCTCTTTGACCAGCGCCGTTTCCGTCACTTCGATGCGGATATAGTCCCGCTGCAGGTCATAGCGGGATATGACATTTTCAACCATCCTAAAAGGGTCCATAAGGTTGAAATCATGGCGCGATAAATTGATTGACACCGGCAGGACAGGCTGTTTATTGGCCAGCCGGTAATGAAGCTGTTTGGCTACCTGATTGAGAACATAGCAATCCAATTTATGAATGAGCCGAGCCTGTTCCAGGACGGGAATGAAGACATTCGGCGTGAGCCGGCCGTAGACAGGATCTTCCCAACGGGCTAGGGCTTCAACACCGCAGATTTTCCCAGTCATGGTCCGGACGACGGGCTGATAATAGACCTTGATATGCCCCTTTTCCAAAGCGGCATTGAAATTTTCCAGGACGAAAGCCCGCTTTTCCAAGGCTTCGCCCATATCCCGCGTATAGACGGCCCAACAGCGCGTAGCATCGGTTTTGATTGTATCACAGGCGATTTTAGCCATATCAAAAGTATGGCGCACGATATAAATGTCGTCTTTTTCCAACAGGCAGACGCCAGCCTTCAAGACGATGTTGGAATTATTGATATAGGCATTGACGCGGCTGCAAACGACTTCTATAGTCTGGAATAAATCTTTCTTCATCGCCAATACCGCGAACCCGTCGGCAGAGAGATGCGAAATCAAGGCATCCGGAAAAGACTGCTGCAGCACAGAGGCGATGTATTTGAGGCAATGGTCGCCAGCAGCCAAGCCATGGAGTGAATTATAAAGGCGGAAGTTCGTAAGGTTGAAATAAGTCGGGCAATATAATGACAGACGGCCTTTAGGACTTTCCTGCCGAGCCACCATCAAGGCTTTCCTAAAGAACAGGCGCATACCGAGCAGCCCCGTCAGTGGATCGTTCTGGGCGCTGCTGCCTTTTAGTTCACTGCTGATGATCTGCAGCAGCCAGGCCTTCGTCCCATCCTCGAAGGAAATAACACTGGCCGAACCTTCGGCCCGGCGAAAGTGGTCATCCCGCGTGCGGAAGCGGAAAGTCACAAAACCAGTCTGGTCCGAGCCGGCCATATGGGCGATAGGATAATAGTCCTCGGCATCGACCATGCCCTGCAGCCGCTTCCCGGTAAAGCGGTAAAAATCCGCTTCATCAGTACAATGGTAAATCTTCAGCATCCCTTTATTGACAAATAAAATAGGCTCTCCCGGTTCCATCCCGATCAGGCAGATACCTGACGTCAACCGGTCGTAATAGCGATGTAGCTCTGCTCGCATCTCCCCTATTCCCATAACAAATCACGTCCTCTATCGTCATTACAAATACTATAATTATCGTTTACAAATTATAAATTAATTATAGCATAAGCCCATTTAAGTTTTTAGTACTTAGGTGAATTGTTTAGTCCGTTTTTGACATAAAAAAAAGACCTGTGTACGGAATCGTACACAGGTCTGCTAATTTCACAAAGGAAATTATTTGAGTTCTACTCCCTCGGCTTTTCCCCAAAATGAGAATGGCTTCACTAAGCCATTTTTAAAGCATCATTTTTTCAAAATCAGCCTCATTTTCGCAGTTTTAAAAAAAAATAGTATCATTTGAGTATCACTGACCAGTATCCTTTACGGTGCGTTCCCATGCGTTTTAGATAGCCTTTTTCCTGCAGCTTCTTCGTATGATATTTTATAGTACCAAGGGACAGCGACGTGGCCATCGCAATTTCCGATTGCGTGCTGTCTGGTTTCTTTTGGATATATGCTAAAATAGCTTCTTCCTTATCATTTAATGTTACAGGCAGATTCGTTCCAGTTTGGTCAGTGTTTTTAGTTTGGTTAGCGGTTTGGTCAGTAGTTTGGTCAGTTTTTGGTGTTTGGTCAGTTTTTCGATACAAGTTTACCCGCAAATCGCCATCAAAATCAAGAATTTCCGGTTCCCTCAGCCCATAATCACGGCAATCCCGCAAAATACGCGGAAAGCCACTGCCCCACTTTTCAATCAGATTCATGTAAGCAAAAGCATTGGCCAAGGCCCGGTTGCGAATCTTTGAAAATCCTTCTTTCATTTTTTCAGGCGTTACACCGCGCATCAGGCCGCCTGGAGAAGTAACTTCCAATCGATCTGAAAAAAGAGCAATCTGAATGGATCCCGGCTCCAAATAATTACGATGTACAAGTGCATTGGCAATTAATTCACGGATACTATCCGGAGGCAGTTCATAAATATCCTGTCGATAGACTCCCTGAAATCTAGCACCCATGTTGATTTTTTCAAGCACGTACTGATATGCTTTTTCCACTTGTTCCTGAATCGGTGCATTAATTTCCCGTTTATCGATAAAAACGGCTCTATCTTCCGTTTTAAACACAGCACATTGAACAACTGGAGGATACCCAGCCTGATGTGTCAGCATCGCATATGCATAGGTTGGTATAAGCTGGCCTTTATGTTCAAGCAAAACGCCCCACGAAATGAGCTGATTGACCGTCAACTCTTTGATTTCTTGACGCTGGAAATCTGATGCTGCATTTTTTTTAGCCGTTTCTCTCATCGAATGGCATAATGCTGCCACATCAGCTTGCTTCACTTTCAGATTCGGAATCGGTTGTTGATCGAAAAATTTATTTTTCCCTTCTAAAAGCAATTCCTGCAGCATTGCCTGATCCGCAGGACGCGTTGTTCCAGCCGTCCGGATATAGGTTCCTTTCACAAGCCCCTTCTTTTTGATATAATACGGGCGCTGCATTCCTGGCGCAATCTCCAAAATGATAAGCGATTTTCCCTTTACTTCCTGAATAAAAAGATCCGGAATAATCATCGGCGCACAGCTATCCGTAACCGCACTAGTAATAGCATCCATCAGTCGAAAAAGGTCGCTCTGGGGAATACCAACAACCTGCATCGTTCCGTCTTCAATACCAAATACAATCCGCCCGCCATCTCCATTAGCAAAGGCAACAACAGATTTCATATATTTCTGGCTGTCTTCCGGAACCATTTCCTTATATTCTATGTTTTTAGACTCCCCTTGAAGCAATGAATCTTTTTCCATCCCTATTGCCGCCTCCTCTCAGACTCATTGTAGCAGATTATAAAATTTCCGACAATAAAGCAAGGCCCCCGTACCGCTAGTGCAGGGGGCTTGTCACATAGACACTCATATTATTTTTACCAAAGATAACTAGTACCCGGATTATCTTCACTGGTTCTTGAAGCTTCTTTCATAATTCGTTCCTTTGTTGCTTCCGGCAAGGCGTCTTTAAAGACTTTTTGAAAACAATCCATACAAAGTGATGCACCGATGTATTCTGTTTTATTCGTTACATTGTCCCACCAAGTCCAATCAAGTTTGTTCTCTGGTGTGATGCAATCGTGTGCCTCTGCTTCTACGATAAATTTTTCGCCCTGGGCATATTTTTTCAAACTCTATATTCATAACAACTATCTCTTGCAGGGCATTGCTTATCACCAACAGGGGTTCCATCAGAACTTGATATTTGCCTCATTAGGGAGGTAAAATAGTTTGTTTAAATCGGTTATTGCACAAATCCAATTTATCCCACATAATTGGGTAATCAAACATTAAGGATTGAAAGCCTCTTGCCAAGGATTCGAATTTTCTGAGGCTTTTGCATAAGCCGATAAAACAGTGGAGGGACAAATCATTCTATGAATTGATAGACAAAATACTTTTTAAAAACTATGCTAAAAATTTCAAAAATCAGGCTATGCACAGAATTCGCGCGGGACGCCCACACGGCGTCCCCTACAGCACAAGACCTTCGGCCGTGAATTATTTGATATTACCTATATGAGATTTTTAACAATTCACGTGGCGCAGCCCGTTCGTAGGGGCGTCCCTAATCGGAATAAGGTAAAATATATTTCGCAAATTCAATTTCATAAAAAATAGACATAGTCTATTGCCGCTAGTACAATTAAGTTACCACACAAAATTCGTAAGGAGGCAATAGACCATGTTTGGTAATATTATACAACTTAATGAGGATCTTATAAAGAATAATTTAAAGGATCTTGTACGCAACAGTGTAGAGGAAACACTGAACGCCCTGCTCGACCACGAGGCGGATGAACTCGTCCGCACTGGCAAGTATGAGCGAACGGGAGACCGTAAGGGCTACCGTTCCGGTCATTACGAGCGGAATTTTGGCACGACTTCCGGCGAAGTCAGATTACGCGTACCGAAGCTCAAGGGCATCCAGTTTGAAACGGCCATCATCGAGCGCTATAAACGCCGTGAATGCTCTGTCGAGGAAGCCCTTATTGAGATGTACCTGGCCGGCGTATCCGTGCGCCGTGTCGAAGATATCACCGAATTGCTTTGGGGCATAAAGGTCTCCTCTGGCATCATCAGCAATCTCAACCAGAAGGCATACAAGCACATCGAGGAATGGCGTCAGCGTCCTTTAACGGGGGAATATCCGTATTATGAACATGGAGCATCTATTCAAGAGGGAAATTGAGCAGCCAAATGACGAGGAAAATCCATATATCTGATTACGATATTTACTGGCGGATGAAATGAATTTGCGAAAGAATCTTGACACTATCGGCGTCCCCTACACCGGCCGTGAATTATTTTGATAGTCGCCCTTATTAGGGGAGGCTTACGCGGCACAGTCGCATCTGAATTCAAATTTATAAAAAAAGCTGCCGCACGATTGTGCAGCAGCTTTTGTAATTTCACAAAGGAAATTATTTGAGTTCGACAGTAGCGCCAGCTTCTTCGAGTTTAGCTTTGAGAGCTTCAGCGTCAGCTTTAGCAACGCCTTCTTTAACAGCTTTCGGAGCGCCGTCAACGAGAGCTTTAGCGTCTTTCAAGCCGAGGCCGGTAACTTCACGGACAACTTTGATAACGCCGATTTTTTTGTCGCCAGCAGACTGGAGAATGACGTCAAATTCGGATTTTTCTTCAGCAGCAGCAGCGCCAGCAGCCGGAGCAGCAGCAACAGCAACCGGAGCAGCAGCGGAAACGCCGAATTTGTCTTCCATAGCTTTTACGAGTTCGGAAAGTTCGAGAACAGTCATATTTTCAATGGCTTCCATGATTTCTTCTTTAGTCATTTTGAAATACCTCCATAGTATCAATTTTTGAGTTTAATTTTTTAGTTATGTAAGCTAATTAAGCAGTTTCCTGTTCTGCTTTTTTAGCGCGTACAGCGTCAAGCACATAAACCATGTTGCGGATATTGCCCTGGAGTACGTTGACAAGGCCAGAGATAGGAGCCTGCATGCTGCCAACCAATTTTGCGAGGAGTTCTTCGCGGCTCGGCAAGCTTGCCAGAGCGTCAACAGCTGCAACATCAATGACCTGACCATCAACTAAGCCTGCTTTTACAGTCAAAGCTTCGGTCTTTGTTTCTTTGATGAATTCTTTGAGGATCTTAGCCGGAGCTACAGCGTCTTCTGCGGAAAATGCGAGAGCTGTCGGGCCTTCGAGAATTGCATCTAATGCGTTATAGCCGAGTTCGTCAGCGGCGATACGGGTCAACGTGTTTTTGATGACTTTGTATTCAACACCGCCTTCGCGGAACTTACGGCGAAGTTTCGTGACATCAGCTACGGTGAGGCCGGAGAAACCAACGAAAACAGCGCCCTGAGCGGACTGCAGTTTTTCTTTCATTTCTTCAACGACAGCGGCTTTTGCCGGAGAAACCGGATGATTTGCATATGTGGACATGAGTTCGATACACCTCCTTGAACTGGGATTTATATCGTCTTAGCAATCAAAAACGGCCTCATGGAAACCACGAGGCCGAACTAGTCAAAGTCAGATATCTGCTAGTTTCATAGCCTCAGATGGCGGACATACGTCCATTATACATACCTTCAGTCTACAGCTAAGAGAGATATTAATTTTCTTCTTTCTTTGCAGCACCTTTGATGCTGTACTGATTGATGTGGATGCCAGGGCCCATCGTGGAGCTAACCGTGATGGATTTAATGTACTGGCCTTTTGCACCCGACGGTTTAACTTTGATGAGTGTATCAACCAAAGCAGTCAGGTTATCAATCAATTTATCTGCTTCGAAAGATTTTTTACCGATAGAAGAATGAATGTTGCCGGCTTTATCCGTACGGTATTCAACTTTACCAGCTTTACTTTCGCTAACAGCTTTTGTAACGTCCATCGTGACAGTACCAACCTTCGGGTTAGGCATGAGGCCTTTAGGACCGAGGATTTTACCGAGACGACCAACTTTACCCATCATGTTCGGAGTAGCGATTGCTACGTCGAATTCGAGCCAGCCACCTTTGATCTTTTCTACGAGATCATCAGCACCGACATAGTCAGCGCCAGCAGCTAAAGCTTCTTTTTCTTTATCGCCCTGAGCAAATACGAGGACGGTCTTGGATTTACCAGTGCCGTGGGGCAGTACCAAGGCGCCGCGGACCTGCTGGTCGGCGTATTTCGGATCTACGTTAAGGTTTACGGCCAATTCAACAGTTTCGTCGAATTTAGCAGTATCCATCTTTTTCAAGATGTCGATTGCTTCTGCAACATCATACTGTTTCTGTTTATCGAACAGTTTTGCAGCTTCAGCATATTTCTTGCCTACTTTTGCCATGTTTCTTCCTCCTTATGTGGTTTAGCGGGTTACCCCTTCCACGGGCAGAGAACCATCGAATTAGTCGACGATTTCGATACCCATGCTGCGAGCTGTACCTTCAATCATCTTCATAGCAGCTTCAACGTCGTTAGCGTTGAGGTCCGGCATCTTAGTCGTTGCGATTTCGCGGACTTTGTCGCGGCCCAATTTAGCTACTTTTTTCTTGTTCGGTTCGCCCGAAGCTTTGTCCAAACCTGCTGCTTTCTTCAAGAGAACGGCAGCCGGCGGTGTTTTCGTAATGAAAGTGAAGGAACGGTCTTCATAGACTGTGATTTCGACAGGGATGATGAAGCCAGCCTGTTTAGCTGTACGTTCGTTAAATTCCTTGACGAAAGCCATGATGTTGACACCAGCCTGGCCTAATGCAGGGCCAATCGGAGGCGCCGGAGTTGCTTTACCAGCTTCACACTGGAGTTTTACCATTCTTGCTACTTTTTTTGCCATGGTGAGTTACACCTCCTTACATTACAAGATGTGGTCAAACGAATCTTGCGATTCTCCCACTCGCGGCAAGTCGCCGCATTTAGAAGTATTTATTCCAGACCCTTCTCGATTTGAGAATAGTCGACTTCTACTGGAGTTTCTCGGCCAAACATATTAACAAGGCCTTTGACAGTCCCTTTTTCTTCATTGATTTCCGTTACGACGGCCATGCAATTTTCAAAAGGACCTTCGGTAATGCGCACTTCTTCGCCAACTTCGACAGAGATATGCGTTTTCGGTTCGCTTTCAATTCCCTGGGTCTTCAGAATCTTTTCGACTTCTTTCGGTTCCAGCGGAATCGGTTTAGTAGCCGAGCCAACAAACCCGGTGACACCCGGCGTATTGCGGACGACATACCAGGAACGGTCATTGACTTCCATTTCGATGAGAACGTAGCCAGGGAATACTTTCCGTTTGACTGTCCGTTTCTTACCGTCCTTGACGTCAATTTCATCTTCCATTGGAATGAGGATACGGTTAATGACGTTTTCCAAACCCATGGATTTGACTTTCTGTTCCAGCGTCTGCATTACTTTATTTTCATAACCAGAATACGTATGGATGACATACCATTTCATATCTGCTTCCATTTAAGCGCAAGCCCCCTATCCGACAACAAGCTGGAGTAACTTGAACAGCTGTGAAAATACGCCGTCAGCTACGCCAATGATTACCATTACGACGATTGTAGCGACGATGACCATAACCGTGTAGTTGATCAATTCCTTCTTCGTCGGCCAGATGACTTTTTTCATTTCTACCTTTACGCCAGATAAAAATGATTTGCCCGCGTTCTTCTTCTTGTTCTTATTCTTTTGTGCTGCTTTTTTAGCTGAAAGTGCCATATAACCTCTCACATCCAAATAAGATTAGCACAATCTTATTCACTCAATTATTTCGTTTCTTTGTGTAATGTTTCTTTTTTGCAGAACGGGCAGTATTTTTTCAGTTCCAAACGATCCGGGTTATTTTTCTTGTTTTTGTTCGTCCGGTAGTTACGCTGTTTGCATTCTGTGCATGCCAAAGTGATAGCTGTACGCATTCCTTACACCTCTCTTAAAAATAGTCACAAGCCTAGTGTTACGTAAGACTGCCTTTATAATGTATCACAACAGTCCCCTCTAAGTCAAGGAATTTTTTCTGTAACTTAAAAAAGCCAGGCGTTGGTAAACGCCTAACTTCAGCTATTCTAACATGTGACGACTGTTCTGTCAAGAGAGTTTCCATAATTCCATAGCGGGCCGCCCGCCGGGACGGCCCCTACGCACAAGGCCGCTGGCCGTGTATTTTTTTGTGACTTGTGGCCTGCGTCTATCGCGGCGCAGCCGCATCTGAATCGTACAACGCCGCCAGGGCGTCCTGGTATGGCCCCAAGATGCGTCCTACCTGTGCTTCTATGGCGTCCTGGCTGCCGTGGCGGTCACGGAGCATGGCCAGCCAGATATCTTCATCGACGAAGAGGTACTGCTCGTATGCGGCGGCGATGAGCTCTTTGGCAGACCCCATGGCGGCCAGGCGTCCATCCCGCTTCAAGGCTTCGCGAAAGGCCATCAGGCCCAGATCGAAGGCCTCCTGAAAGAGGTGGACGATGCCGTGACAAATGAAGGGATTCGTCAAATCCGCCTCTTCTGCCTGCTGCAAAAGCTGTATATGTTCCTGAAAATCACGCTGCCAATCCATAAATACCTCCCAAACATCAAACATCAAACATCAAACATCAAACATCAAACATCAAACATCAAACATCAAACATCAAACATCAAACCTATTATAATGGATTTCCGGCAAAAAAAGAAGCGGCCCTGCTGTCAGGAGGAGACAGGGCCGCTTCCGCGATAAATGGCTTGGGAATTTAGCCAGAGATTTTCTGTTGTGCCAGATAGGTTTCTTCCAGGACCTCCTTACCGGCAATGCCCGGTTGGGTCATTTCCTGCGGCGACAAGATGATGTCTATCTGTTCTTTTGTCAGATAGCCGTGTTCGAGGATGATTTCCCGGATGGGACGGCCTGTGGCATAGGCTTCCTTGGCCAGCATAGACGACCGTTCATAGCCGATGTGCGGCAAGAGGGCCGTGACGATGCCGACGCTGTGGTCGACCCAGGACTGGCAGGCTTCTTTATTGGCCTTAACGCCTTTAAGCAGGTATTTGACAAAGGCATGGACAGCATTGGTCAAATACTGCATGGAGTGGAAGAGATTGAAAGCCATGACCGGTTCCATGACATTCAGCTCGAACTGGCCGTTTTCGACGCCCAGGCTGATAGCCATGTCGTTGCCGATGATCTGGTAACACGTCTGGTCGAGGACTTCTGCCATGACCGGATTGACTTTGCCCGGCATGATGGAAGAACCAGGCTGACGAGCCGGCAGTTTCAATTCGTTGAGGCCGCAGCGTGGACCGGAAGCCATGAGGCGGAAATCGTTGGCCATCTTGATGAGCATAAGGGCCGTAGCTTTCATGTTGCCCGATACTTCAGCAAAGATGTCCGTATTATTGGTCATGTCGATGAGGTTGCGGGCTGTGACATAGATATCACCGGTCAGCATGGAAAGTTTCGCAGCAACGGCTTTGATATAGGCCGGTTCGGCATTGAGGCCCGTGCCGACAGCCGTGCCGCCCATGTTGATGACATGGACGCCTTCGAGGGACCGGGAAATACGTTTGCGGCCGCGGGCGACAGCCGAAGCATAAGCGCCCATTTCCTGGCCAAGCGTGATGGGAACGGCATCCTGCAAGTGGGTACGGCCCATCTTGATGACGTCTTTAAATTCGTCGGCTTTGACGTCCAGTTCTGTTTCCAGTTCTTTCAGCGCAGCCGTCAATTTCTTGCCTTTCATGCTCAGGCAGACTTTGATGCTCGTCGGGAAGACGTCGTTCGTCGACTGGGCCATGTTGGCGTGGTTGTTCGGCGAGATAAGGTCGTAACGGCCTTTTTCTTTGCCCATGATTTCCAAAGCCCGGTTGCACAATACTTCGTTCATGTTCATATTTACCGAAGTACCGGCACCCCCTTGGATCGGATCAACAGGGAACTGGTCCAGCCACTGACCGTCGATGATTTCACTGGCTGCCTGTACCAGGGCATTGCCGATTTTCTTGTCGAGCCGTCCCGTTTCCATGTTGGCGAGAGCAGCTGCTTTTTTGACAATGGCCATGGCCTGGATGAAGTCCGGATCCAGATGTTCCCCTGTAATATGGAAGTTTTCCATAGCTCGCATGGTCTGTACGCCATAATAAACATTATCCGATACATTCATTTCACCTAAAAAGTCATGTTCTGTTCTCATAATATCCTCCCCAATAACCCATTGATGCATTAAATATTTTGTATACAGTATTCAAGTAATAATTACAACGTTTCTGTTGCAATTAAATTCATACCCCTCCGGCGTCCCCACGCCGGTACATACAGAAAAGGCGCTGTTGAAATTGCTTCAACAGCGCCTTTGCCGTACGTACTATGAATTTACCTATATCATAGTGCATGTACCTGTACTTGTCAATATTTATTCCGTAACTTTATGTTTTATTTAGATTGATTACGGCTTATGCTTCTTCGATAGCGCCAGCCGGGCAGGAGTTCATGGCTTCCTGAGCAGCGTCATTGTTAGCTTCCGTCGATTCAGCGTAGGCTTCTGCCATACCCGTATCATCGTTCATGCGGAATACTTCTGGACACGTATTAACACACAGACCACAAGCAATGCACGTATCGTTTACTTTATATTTCATAATGAGTCACTCCTTTGACCGGACCTTCTATCCGGAAAACTTAGTCCAGTAAGTCATTCCTTACTGTGCCTATAGTATACCTCGGTTTCGGCCAAATGGCTGTTGTATTTACAACACTTTAGCGATAAGATGCCTGATAAATAGCGACACAGTCGTCTTCGCTCATAGGCATGCGGTCGGCCATGAATAATCCCGCCATAGCCGTCTTGGCATTATGGGCCATTTTATGGAATTCGTCGGGACTGATGCCGTAATCGGACATCTTGAGATTGGCGACGCCGCATTTTTCCTGTAATTCCTTCAGGGCATCGAGGAAGTCTTCCGGTTTTGCCGCATCAGGACGGCCCATATGGCGGGCCAGGATAATGAAGCGGTCGTCACAGACGTGGATGTCGATCATGTGCGAGAAATAAGCCAGGCTGATCATGATGAGGCCGGCACCGTGGGGCAGGGCCTGGTGATAGGCGCTGAGGGCGTGTTCCAGTGAGTGCTCACTCATATTGGAGCTGAGGCACATTTCCAGACCGCCGAGATAGTTACCGAAAGCGACGCGCTCCCGGGCCTTCATGTCGATGCCGTTCTGGACAGCCGTCGGCAAATAGGCGCTGATCTGGGAGATGGCTTCCAAGGCGACCATTTCACTCATCAGATTGGCTTTATTGGCCAGATAGCCCTCGATGTTGTGGAACAGGGCGTCGAACCCCTGATAAGCCGTGAATTTCGGCGGCACCGTCGCCATCAGTTCCGGGTCGATGATAGCCAGGACCGGAAACAGGGACGGGCCTTTGACAGGTGTCTTTTCATTCGTATCTTCATTGGTGATGACGCCGCCGGCATCGGTTTCCGAACCAGTCCCGGCCGTCGTCGTAATGGCTACGATAGGCAGAGGTTTTATGGCAATGGGCTTGCCCTTGCCCGTGCCCTGCGTGATGTAATCCCACAAATCACCGTCATTGGTCGCTACGACGGCAATCCCTTTGGCCGCATCGATACAGCTGCCGCCGCCTAAGGCCACGATGAAGTCACACTGATGTTCCCGAGCCATAGCACCGCCGCGCATGACCGTCGACTTTAAGGGATTGGCTTCGACCTGGTCAAAAAGGACCGTTTCGACGCCGGCTGTATGCAGTTCTTTTTCTGTCCGGTCCAGGTAGCCGTTGACCTTAGTCGATTTCCCATTGGAAATGACCAGCAAAGCTTTCTTGCCGGGAAAATCCTGTTCATGTAAATGGTTGAGCTGACCAGCACCAAATAACGCTTTCGTAGGGACAAACATCTGAAAAGACACGATGACACCACTCCTTGTCTGATACGAAAACAAGGCTGTGCAGAGAGAAAGAAATCCCTCTTGCGACAGCCCTGTCGGAAATATAAAATTTAATTTATGTGCTGATTATACTACAATATTTCATTATTATCAATCGTTTATTTTATTTTTTAATTATTTTTTCGGATGAAGCGAAATATCCGTTGCGGCATAGCCCGCATTGACGACCGCTTTCAAAAGGTCTTCGTCTTTGACGGAATCGTCGACGATGACTTCGGCTTCACCTCTCATCAGATTGACTTTCGCTTTCTTGACCCCTGGCACAGCTTCCAATGCCTGCGTCGCATGGTTGACACAGTTCTGACAAACCATACCGGAAATAGAAACGTATTTTTTTGTCCCCGAAACATCATCATGATGGAAAAGATTGCTGAAAAACCCCATAAGTCATATCTCCCCTCTCTATTTCATTAAAATAAAAATAGTAATTCTCATCATCATTATTATAAGGTCTCTTAAAATGGATTTCAAGTGGGATACTGTATACATGATTCCATATTTATGAATTATATTGACTATGATGTATGCATCATAGTACACTATAGTTGACGAAAAGTTTATTAAATTAAACTCTTTTGTTAATTTTATTAAAATTAAGGAAGTGATTATATGTCGTTTTTCCACACCAAATCCGTTGCCCAGCTCCATGCCGATTCTGAAAATTCAAACCTCAACAAAGATTTAGGCGTCATGGACCTGACATTTCTTGGCGTTGGCGGCATCATCGGTGCCGGCATTTTCGTCTTGACAGGTATTGCAGCTGCCAAATACGCCGGTCCGGCTATTTCTATTTCTTTTGCCCTGGCAGGTCTCCTCTGTATCCTCGTCGGTCTCGCTTACAGTGAATTCGCCTCCATGATTCCTTCATCAGGCAGTGTCTATTCCTATACTTTTGCCTCCCTTGGCGAAGGCATGGCCTTTCTCACCGGCTGGTCCCTGCTCCTCGGCTACACGGTCACAGGCAGTGCCGTTGCCGTCGGCTTTTCCGGCTACCTGGCGGGCATCCTCAAATCGTACGGCTATATCATCCCGGAAGTTCTCTTAAAGACCCCGGCTGAAGGAGGCATCATCAATCTTCCGGCAGTCATCATTATCCTCCTGCTGGCCTTGGTCCTGATCCGCGGGACAGAACAGAGTGCTAAACTGAATACGGCCCTGGTCTTCATCACCCTGGCCGCCATCATCTCCTTCATCTGCATCGCCACACCTCATGTGGAAATGGCCAACTTCAACCCCTTCGCACCCTTCGGCGTCCAGGGTATCCTGAGCGGTACGGCCATTGTCTTCTTCTCGTACATGGGCTTCGACGCCGTCGCCACATCGGCTGAAGAATGTAAGAAACCGGAACGCGACCTGCCGATTGGCATCATTCTTTCTGTCTTCATCTGTATGTGCCTCTACGTCGCCATGGCCCTCTCCCTGACCGGTGCCATCAACTATACGGACCTGAATACGCCGGAACCGGTCGCCCATGCCCTGCGTATCCTCCACTGGCCGGGCGTGGCCAATCTCGTCGCCGTCGGCGCCATTGCCGGCATCATCACGACGCTCATCGTCTATCTCTTCGGTCAGGCGCGCATCTTCTTCGCCGTCTCCCGCGACGGTCTCCTGCCGGCAAGCATCGGCAAGATCCATCCGAAATACCATACGCCATACCTGGTCACGATCATCGGCTCCGTAACGATTGCCATCATCGCCGGCTTCGTACCGCTGATGCACATCGTCGAACTGTCGAATACAGGTGTCCTCGCCGTCTTCCTCCTGAACTTCATCAGTCTCTGGCACATGCGCCGCAAACACCCGGAAGCACCGCGCAAATTCCACTGCCCCTGTCTCCCTGTCGTCGCCGTCGTCGGCGTCATCGTCTGCGGCTACCTGATTTACGCCCTCTCCACCCTGACCCATCTCCTCTTCTTAGGCTGGATGGTCCTGGGCCTCATCATCTACTTCGCCTACAGCAGCAAGCACAGCATGAGCAGTAAAGAGCAGTAAAGTGAATTAAAGGGATTGTCGCACGAAGGTTTTTGCCATCATGCACAATCCCTTTTTCACGTCGTTTGCCGTGGGTCGTGATTCGTTTGCCGTGAAGGTTTAAAATTTATGGGAAACTTCGTCAAACGAACCACGCCAAACGAACCACAAAAGGGGCTAGTCGCTTAATGCGACAGCCCCTTTTTTCTTATCTCTTAATCCCGAAGGCCTGGAAACCGGGATAGATACCCTGGCCGTGCAATTCATCTTCAATCTGCAAGAGGCGGTTGTATTTTGCTACGCGTTCGCTGCGGTTCGGCGCGCCGCTCTTGATTTGTGCCGTATTCAGGGCGACCGCCAGATCGGCGATGGATGTGTCTTCTGTTTCGCCGGAACGGTGGGAAACGATGGCCCGATAACCGGCGCGATGGGCCATTTTGATAGCTTCCAACGTTTCCGATACGGAACCGATCTGATTGAGTTTGATGAGGATGGCATTGCCGCAGCCTTGGGCAATCCCCTTGGCCAGGCGTTTCGTATTGGTTACGAATAAGTCGTCACCGACGAGCTGTACGCGCTGTCCCAAAGCCTTAGTCAAAGCTGCCCAGCCATCCCAGTCTTCTTCATCCAAGCCATCTTCGATGGAGTAAATGGGATAAGCTTGGGACAGTTTCTGCCAGTGGGCGATGAGTTCGTCCGTCGTGAAAGACTGGCCGCTCTTGGGCAGGACGTAGACGCCCTGTTTCGGTCCCTTCCATTCGCTGGCAGCGGCATCGAGGGCCAGGACAAAATCTTTCCCCGGTTCATAACCGGCTTTTTCGATAGCCTGGAGGATGTACTGGATAGCTTCTTCATCGCTGGCCAAATTGGGAGCAAAACCGCCTTCATCACCGACGGAAGTAGCTAATCCTTTGGCCTTCAAGAGACCTGCCAGCGCATGATAGACTTCGGAGCACCAGCGTAGACCTTCCCGGAAAGAAGGAGCGCCTGCCGACATGATCATGAATTCCTGGACATCGACGGTATTGGCCGCATGGGCACCGCCATTCAGGATATTCATCATGGGGACAGGCAGGTAGTTGCCATTGACGCCGCCGAGGAAACGGTAGAGGGGAATCCCCAGGGACGCAGCAGCCGCACGGGCGCAGGCCAGCGATACGGCTAAGATGGCATTGGCACCGAGCCGGGATTTGTCCGGCGTGCCATCGGCGTGGATCATCAAGCTGTCGACACCATACGTATCAAAAGGATCCTGACCTCTCAGGACGTCCTGTAAAACTGTATTGACATGGCTGACGGCCTGGGTGACACCTTTGCCGCCAAAGCGCTGGACATCGCCGTCACGCAGTTCCAAGGCTTCAAACTGCCCCGTCGAAGCGCCGCTGGGAGCGGCACTTCGGCCCAAGGTCCCGTCGGATAACAACACATCGGCCTGCACCGTAGGATTGCCGCGCGAATCAAGAATTTCCCGGCCGATGACTTTTTCAATGCGAATATCTTTCATAATAAAACCTCCTCTATCCATGAATAAGGTATGACGAATACCATTTGTTCAGTATCTTTACAACTATATTATACAATATAAGTATTCTTTCGCATAATACTTTACGAGAATCACTGTTATTATAATTGGACATATTCAGTCCATCATTTATAAAAGGGCTTGTCGCACGACGACAAGCCCTTTAAAGTTGTTAGTGGCTAGCAGTTAGTTGTTAGCGGATGGCTTTAAATTTGAAGGTTTTCTCTGCAAACTACAAACTATAAAGTAAACGGGGCCTCTCATGATGGTAGAAACCTTCATGCAACAGCCCCTTTTTGACAAACTATACAGCAAAAGACAGGCATTCATTTCCATCGCCTGTATGCGATACGTAGGAGACGTCCTGATCAAGGCGTCCCGCTGTGAATCGTGTGTAGGACCCTTCTGGTATATGGGGCTTTTTTTCAAGCATCACCCGTCATGTATGTCGTGTACATCACATTTCAGGTGGGCCGCCCTAGCCGGGTCGGCCCCTACGAACCACGAACAACTAACAACAAAAAAGCACTAGCCGTCGTCCCACCTATCCAGCCGAATCCAGGGTATCTCTGTCTGGCTGTATACTTTCACACCATCAGGTCACGAGATTCGGCATAAGCGACTCACACGGTTTTGCGCGTCGCAAAGCTCCTTCAAAACCGGTTCCCTGCTTATCCCAGGGAACCCTGGTCGGATAGAAAGCCGCTCATTCCCTACGAACCACGAACCACGAACCACTAACAACGAACAACAAAAAAGCACTGGAATTTTCCAGTGCTTTTTTACAAGAATCAGCGGCTTCCTATCCTCCCAGGGGGCCTCCCCCCAAGTACTTTCGGCGTTTGCGGGCTTAACTGCTGTGTTCGGCATGGGAACAGGTGGATCCCCGCAGCTATCGCCACTGAATTGTCATGTGATTCAGGATTCGTATCCTGACAACTGCATAAAAATGTTTTTCTTAACAAACTCTCTGCTCGTCTCCGAATCGTCGTTCTCTCTGTGTATCTGTTTCCAGTTTCACAGTTTTCTGAGATTCGGAGTAAGCGATTCACTCAGTTTTGCGCGTCGTCTCCGACTCCTTCAAAACTGGTTCTCTGCTTAAGTCAAGTCCTCGGTCTATTAGTACCGGTCCGCTCCGTACATCGCTGTACTTCCACTCCCGGCCTATCAACCACATCGTCTTTGTGGGACCTTACTTGTTAAAACAATGAGAAACCTCATCTCTAGGCTGGTTTCACGCTTAGATGCTTTCAGCGTTTATCCGTCCCCGACGTAGCTACCCAGCTACACGGCTGGCGCCATGACTGGTACACCATTGGTCGGTCCACTCTGGTCCTCTCGTACTAGGAGCAGCCCCTTTCAAGTTTCTTACGCCCGCGATGGATAGGGACCGAACTGTCTCACGACGTTCTGAACCCAGCTCGCGTACCACTTTAATGGGCGAACAGCCCAACCCTTGGGACCTACTTCAGCCCCAGGATGTGATGAGCCGACATCGAGGTGCCAAACCTCCCCGTCGATATGGACTCTTGGGAGAGATAAGCCTGTTATCCCCAGGGTAGCTTTTATCCGTTGAGCGATGGCAATTCCACTCTCTACCACCGGATCACTAAGCCCGACTTTCGTCCCTGCTCGACCTGTCCGTCTCGCAGTCAAGCTCCCTTCTGCCTTTGCACTCTTCGCGCGGTTTCCGTCCGCGCTGAGGGAACCTTTGGGCGCCTCCGTTACTCTTTCGGAGGCGACCGCCCCAGTCAAACTGCCCGCCTGAGACTGTCCGCAAGCTCGTTACGCTTCTCGTTAGAATTCCAATAAAACAAGGTTGGTATCCCACCAATGGCTCCACAAATACTGGCGTACTTGTATCTAAGCCTCCCAACTATCC